>CAZTMG010000197.1:0-5038 GCA_964614815.1 uncultured Rhizobium sp.
CGCCAGCCTCGCCGCATCGGCGCAACTGTCGCACAGGAACGTCGTGGCCCTGCGCCAGACGCTCGCCCAGGCCGACGCCACGCGGGAGCGCCTGGAATTCGCCATCCGCGGCGCGGGCGACGGCTATTTCGAGATCGACTTCGAGACGATGGACGCCACCGTCAACCCGGCCCTCGCCGGCATCATCGGCGTCGACCCGGCGCAGGCGAGCGCCCCGCTCGCGGCGTTCCACCCCTTCGTCCACCCGGAGGATCGCGACCTCGTGTTCGCCACCATCGACACTGCGCGGGAAGGAACGATCGACGGGTGGAAGCAGGAGCTGCGCGTCCGGCACGCCTCGGGCGAATGGGTGTGGATGCAGCTGCGCGCCCAGGTGATCCGCGCCAACGCCGCCCATGGCCGCAAGCTGATCGGCACGGTCGTCGACATGACGGCCTCGAAGAACATCGAAGCCGAACTGCGCAAGGCGAAGGAGGCGGCCGAAGCCTCCTCCAGCGCCAAGTCGCAATTCCTCGCCAACATGAGCCACGAGATCCGCACGCCGCTCAACGGCGTGCTCGGCATGGCGCAGGCGCTGGATGCGGACGATCTCACGCCCGCCCAGAAGGAAAAGGTCGCTGTCATCCTCGATTCCGGCAAATCGCTGATGGCGCTGCTCAATGACGTGCTCGACCTGACCCGCATCGAGGCGGGCAAGCTCGAAATAGCTCCCGCGCCGGGCGACTTCCTCCATACCATGAAGCGGACGCGACAGCTCTTCCAGGCGACGGCCGAGGAAAAGGGCCTCGACCTGCTGATGCGGTATGACGCCAATTTCCCGCAGCGCCTGACATACGATCCCACGCGCGTCCGCCAGTGCGTCTCGAACCTGCTCTCGAATGCGATCAAGTTCACCTCTCATGGTCGTGTCGAGGTCGCAATCGGCGCGAAGGCGATGGGCGAGGGCGATTACCTGGTGTCGGTCGAGGTGACCGATACCGGCATCGGCATCGCGCCCGACACGCAGGCCCGCCTGTTCTCCGTCTTTACGCAGGCCGACGGCGCCACCACGCGCAGGTTCGGCGGCTCCGGCCTCGGTCTTGCTATCTCGCGACAGCTCGCGCGCATGATGGGCGGCGACATCACGGTGGCCAGCGAGCTGGGCAAGGGCTCGACCTTCATCTTCACCTTCCGCGCTCGCGCGGCGGCGCCCGCCGCGGGAGGCGTCACGCCGACCCAGTCGCGGACGACGCCCTCGGCCTCGCACTCGCTTCGCGGTCTGCGCGTATTGCTGACGGACGACAACGCGATCAACCGCCAGGTCATCAAGCTGTTCCTCGCCCCGCAGGGCTGCGACATCGTCGAGGCCACCAATGGCAAGGAAGCGCTCGACCTCCTCGCCCAGCATGCGTTCGACATCGTCCTGCTCGATATCCACATGCCGGTGATGGACGGCAAGGAAACGATCCAGCGCCTGCGCGCCGACCCGCGCTGGAAGGAGCTGCCGGTGATCGCGCTCACCGCCGACGCCATGAGCGGCGATCGCGAGAAGTATCTGGCCCTCGGCATGAGCGACTATGTCTCCAAGCCGGTCGACCAGCGTGAGCTGATCGCCAAGATGCATGCGGTGCGGGGCTGGGAAGCCCCCGCCGCCCCCCCGGCCGCACGGCGCGCCTGAGACCGCGCCGGAGTCCGGGCCTTGCGGCCCGGCCGCCGGGCGCACACGCCCGCGTGATCCGTCGGGAAAGCCGTCCAGCCATCATTGCTGCCCAATTCCAGGGCAGTTTCCACGCCCGACGGCCTGCGGAACGCAGTCCGGCCCGCCTTGCGGACGGGGCGCTTTAGCGCCAGTGTTCGCGACGTAACCGGCCCGTGCCCGCGGCCGATACCTATGCCCCCATCCAGGGAGTCCTGTTGCAATGCCGGCCTCGACGTCCAAGCGGTCGCTTCTCATCAAGATTGGCATTCCGGCGCTGGCCGTTGCGGCCGTCGCCGGCGCCTTCTTCGCTCCCGCGCTCCTGCGCGTCGAGGCGCCTGAGCCTGCGATCGCCCAGCCGAGCGGGACGCCCGCCGCCTCCCCCAGCCGCGCCATCGCCCTGGGTGAGGACTTTTCCGCCCTCGCCAAGTCGCTCATGCCGGCGGTGGTCAACATCGCCACGCGCCAGACCGTGTCGCGCGGCGGCCTGCCTGCCTTCGGCCCCAACTCGCCGCTGAACGAGTTCAACGAGCTGCTGGGGCGTGGACAGGGCGGCGTGCGCCGCCAGTCCTCGCTGGGCTCCGGCTTCATCATTGACGCCGCCGGCTATGTCGTCACCAACAACCATGTGATCGAGGGCGCTGACGAGATCGACGTGGTGCTGTCGGACGGGGCCGTGCTGGCCGCCAGGCTCGTCGGTGCGGACGAGGATGTCGACCTTGCCCTCCTGAAGGTGGAATCCCGCACGCCGCTGACGGCCGTGCCGTGGGGCAATTCGGATGCAGCGGAAGTGGGGCAGTGGGTGGTCGCCATCGGCAACCCGTTCGGCCTCGGCGGCACGGTCACGGCCGGCATCATCTCGGCCCGCAATCGCGACATCAGCGCCGGTTCCTATGACGACTTCATCCAGACCGACGCGGCGATCAACAAGGGCAATTCGGGCGGTCCGCTGTTCAACCTGCGTGGCGAGGTCATTGGCGTTAACACGGCGATCATCTCGCCGGGCGAAGCCGGCGGTTCGGTGGGCGTCGGCTTCTCCGTGCCGGCCAACTTCGCCAAGGTGGTGATCGGCCAGCTGCGCGAGTTCGGTCAGACGCGCCGGGGCACGATGGGCCTCACAGCCCGCTCGGTGGATCAGGCGATCGCTGAGGCCTACGGGCTCCCATCCCCGCAGGGCGCGATCGTCACCTCGGTCGTCAAGGGCGGCGCGGCGGAAGCCGCCGGCCTGCGTCAGGGCGACCTCATCACCGCGCTCAACAACCAGCAGATCAGGGAAAGCCGCGATCTGTTCCGCATCATGGGCGTGACGCAGGTCGGCACGCAGGTGTCGGTGCGCTATCTCCGCAACGGCCGCCAGGCCACGGCGACGGTCAAGCTGGCTTCAGCCGCCACGGACGCCGCCGCCAGGAAGCCGACCGACGAGCAGACGGCGACCCAGCTTTCGAACATTCTCGGCGTCAAGTTCAAGGTGATCGAGGACGCCGACCGCCGCCGCCGCGGCATTCCCGCCTCCGTGCGCGGCGTGATGGTGCAGGCAATCGAAACCGGCTCGGACGCGCTGGGCAAGATCCCGGTCGGCGCCGTGGTGACGGAAGTGCACTTCCAGCCTGTCTCCTCGCCGGAGCAGGCCATCGCCGCCGCCGAGGCCGCCAAGGCCGCCGGCAAGCCCGTGCTGCTCCAGCTGTGGGGCGAGGACGAGGTCAGCTACGTGGCGGTGCGGCCCCGCTGAGCGGCCCTGACCTACTTTGTTCGAGACGACCATCATCGGGTTTCGAAAGGCGCGATCTGCGGCCCGCGAACCTTTCCGCGCTTGCGCGTTCAGCCTTCATCGGGATCAGGCGGGAACAGATGATCCAGCGGCTTTCCCGAAAATGGATCACAGCCTGACATGAATGTCTGCGAGCTGGCTATTCACCCCGGAGAAATGTGCATGGCCTCGAAATGGTCAACGCCCTGATCCCGAGAAACGTCTCCATGAATCCTGCAAGCAGCCCTGAACAGAATCAGCGCTTTAGGTGTGGGATGGCAAAACTGCAAAAATAAAGTAGGGCCTGTCTCCATCCCACACCCGTGCCGGCGGCCTTATCTTCTCCGCCATGACACAGGCACGCCCCGCAGCATACGGAGTAGCGATCCCGCCGCCTCTTCAGCATTGGCTGAATGCGGTGCTGCTGCTGTGCGTGAGTCTTGTGCAAGGCGTCCGCGCGACGTTCGGGATGTGGCTGAGCGGCGGAAGGCGTGATTGGCACACGCACTCCGTTGCTCCGGCCCTGCCCCGGACGAAGCCGGACATTCACCAGGATGCTCTCTCCATCCACGGAGTCAGTGTCGGCCTTGCGCCGAGACTCTCTGTTGGTCCAGCGCGGGGATGCGCAGACAGTCCCCGCCTATCAACCGGCGCCAAGTCTCGGCACAAGGCCGACACTGACGCCATCGGCGTATCTTCCGTCGGACGGGAAGCGTACGAAGGACGCCTTTCCCGCGCAGGCGCGGATCCCGTCCTGTGCGCAGCGCAGACTCACGCGCGCCACTGGGCGCGCGTCGCGCCCGACATTCGCCTGACCTGATCGGGCCCGCACAAGATCGCCAACCCTCCGCGCCGCGCGGCACGGATCGCGCCCTCACGCCCCGGGCGTCACAACCTCACTTACGCCATAGCCCTGGAAGAACAGCGCCGCCCGCAGGTCCGTGTGCTGGATGCGGGCGCGGGTCTCCGCCGCCACGATGGGCTTGGCCTTGTAGGCGATGCCGAGACCCGCCGCGCGGATCATGTCGAGATCGTTCGCACCGTCGCCGAGCGCAAGCGCATCGTCGGCCGTCAGTCCAAGCGTCGCCGTCTCCTCCAGCAGCGCCGCCAGCTTGGCCTCCCGCCCCAGGATCGGCATCCCCACCGCGCCGGTCAGCGCCGCGCCGTCGTCGATCAGCGTATTGGCGCGGTCCGCATCAAAGCCGGCCATCGCGGCGACGCGCGACGTGAAATAGCGGAACCCGCCCGAGACAAGTACACACCGCGCGCCATGCGCCTTCATGGTGGCGACCAGTTCCCTCGCCCCCGGATTCAGCCGCACGCGCTGCTCATGGCAGGCCGCCAGCGCCTCCAGCTTCAGTCCCTTCAGCATCGCCACGCGCTGGGTGAGGGCGCCGGCGAAATCCAGCTCTCCCCGCATCGCCCGTTCAGTGATCGCGGACACTTCCGCCTTGAGGCCCGCGAAGTCCGCCAGCTCGTCGAGGCATTCCTGTCCGATGATGGTCGAGTCCATGTCCGAGATCAGAAGGCGCTTGCGCCGGTTCGCCGCCGGCGTGATCGCCCAGTCGACCCCTGCCGGCGCGGCCTCCGTCTCAAGCCAGGCCGCAAGCTCCCCC
>CAZTMG010000198.1:0-5028 GCA_964614815.1 uncultured Rhizobium sp.
TCGCCGTTCTCGGTGACGCCGGACCTGATGCGCGAGTCCGCCCGGCTGGCGCGGAATGTGGATCAGCGCAATGCGACGCTGCACGTCCGCCGGCGCGTCGGCATTCCACCAGGCCAGCGGCGCAGCGAGTCCCCCCGCGGGCGTGAAGACGAGCGGCGGCTGGGCGAAGCCGTCAAACGTCTGCCCGCCGATGCGAAGGCTGGCGGCTGTCGTATCGGCGTTCGGGCAGACGACATCCATGTGCGTGACGTCATAACCCAGCTTTCGCCAGTGGTCCGCGAGCCAGTCCGTCGTGGCGATATCGCCAGGACTGCCTGTGCGATGAGTCCCGAAGCCGACATACGCCTCGACATCGGCCATCAGCCGCTCGCCGGCGAAGGGATCGGCGGGCAGCACGGCCCTTGTTTCGACGGGCGAAGCCGGCGCGCAGGCCGAAAGCGCGAGCGCGCCAGCGCCTGTCATCACCTGCCGTCTGTTCATGCCTTGCTCCTTGCCCGGCCGGTGAGCCCGCCCTCGTCCTTCGAGACGATCGCTTCGCGATCCCTCAGGATGAGGGCTTCTCAGCAGCCCGCTCGTAGCCCTCAAGCTGAGGGATTGACGCGGAGCGGCAATCGTCTCGAAGCACGAGGGCGTGCTCACTGACGTTACATCAGCGAGCACGCCGCATAAGGCAAGCGCCGCACGATCACTTTGCCGCGGCCGACTGGCGGGCCTCCACCACCCGTGCGGCCGTGCGTCCGGTGACCTCCGCCATGTGGTCGAAGGCGGATTCGAGTTCGCCGAGACCCTGCGTCGCGGAGCGGATTTCCACGATCAGATCGTGGAGCTCGTCCTCGGGTATGTGCGCGTGGATCGAATCCCAGCCGAACCAGCCTTCGCGCGGCTCGAAGCCGAGAATCTGCCCGCGCCGCATCGGCACCAGCGCCGTGATCCGCGCCATCTGGTCGGAGGGCGTATGGATCGTGACGGCGTGGACGGGCTCCAGCAGCACGGGGTCGCATTCAGGCAGGGCGAGATTGACGCCGATGCGCGCCGCCGTGCGGAAGGCGATCTCCGAGGAATCGACGGTGTGGTAGGAACCGTCGAGCAGCGTCACCTCCACGTCGACGACGGGGAAGCCGAGCGCGCCCTCCATCAGCGCATCCTTCACGCCTTCCTCCACGGCCCCGAAATACTGCTTCGGCACGACGCCGCCATGGATCTTCTGGTCGAACACGAAGCCGGACCCGCGCGGGCCGGGACGGACTTCCAGCACGACATCGCCGAACTGGCCATGGCCGCCGGACTGCTTCTTGTGCTTGCCGCGCTGCGTGGAGGACCGGCGTATGGTCTCGCGATAGGCGGTCTGCGGCCGGCGCGACTCCACCGCCACGCCGAACTTGCGCCGCAGCCGGTCAAGCGCCGTGCGTAGGTGCATCTCGCCCTGCCCGGCCAGACGGAATTCGCGCGTCGCCGGATCGGGCCCGAACTGCAACGCGCCGTCCTCGTCCACCAGCCGCGCCATGGCGGAGGCGAGCTTCACGTCGTCGGCGCGATTCTGTGTTTCGACAGCCAGCGCATAGACGGGCGTGCGGACGATCCTGGGCGCCAGCGATGCGCGCGCCTGCCCGTCGGCGCTGAGAAGATCGCCGCGCGCAGCCTTCTCCAGCCGTCCGAGATAGACGACATCGCCGGGCGGGGCCCTGTCGATCTTGTGCTGGCTTTCGCCATGAACGGAGAACACGCCGGCGACGCGCTCGCTCGTTCCATCCGGCAGGGTCACCATGTCGCCATCGGCGATCTCGCCCGAGAGGACCCGCACCATGGTCTGCCGTCCGGCCTGCCCGGCGTGGCGGGTCTTCAGCACCAGGGCGGACTTGCCTTCGGCGCCGATCCGGCTGGCTGCTTCGGCGAGCGGCGGCGTTTCATGCCGCAACGCCTTCAGCAAACGGCGCACGCCATACCCGTTCTCGGCCGAGCCGAGGAAGACAGGCACGATCTGCATCCGGCTGACCTCGTCGGCAAGGTCGGACATGATCGTGCCGCGCTCGGGTTCGGACTCGTTGATGAGGGCTTCCATCAGGCGGTCGTCGAAATCCGCCATCTGCTCCAGCATGCGATAGCGCGCTTCCATCTCGCGCTCGCGCTCGGACTCGGGGATCTGGATCCGGGTGGACGCCTTGCCGGGCTCGTAGTGGTAGGCCCGCTCCAGCGCGAGATCGATATAGCCTTCGGCCCCGGCGCCATTCCAGATCGGGATCTGGCGGGCGACCAGCGGCTCGAGACTGAAAGGCTGGATGGCCGCGATCAGGTCGCGAACGCGTCCGCGCGCCTTGTCGATCTTGTTGATGAAGATGCAGTGCGGCGCCTGCACCTCGTCCAGCCGGCGCAGCAGGGGCTGCAGCAGGCCGGCGCGATCCGGATCGGGGTCGGCGACCACGACGGTGAGATCGACGGCGGGGATCACATGGTCCGCCTCGCTGGCGAAATCGACCGAGCCAGGGCAGTCCAGGATCACATAGCGATCGTCCATGAATTCGAAGCCGGCGACGTTCAGCTCCGTGGAGAGACCGCGGGCGCGCGCCTCCTCGCTCGCATCGCCGACGGTTGTGCCTTGCGACACCGAGCCCTTTCGCTGGATGCGGCCGGCCGCCAGCAGCAGGGCTTCAAGCAGTGTCGTTTTTCCGGTCCCGCAGGGTCCGCTCAGGGCGACCGCACGCACGGTCGCCGCCTTTCCTCCGCTCATGTCATTGTCCTTCACGGGCTGGTGTGAAGGGCCGCGGGCCGGTCCTGGGGGACGCGGAAGAGAGTCACGCCTCTGAAGGGCCGTACCCACGGCCCGGGCGCAGGCATCGTGCGCCCGCGCGATGGCGGGATCAACCCTGAGGTTCCGATGCGCTCACGAAATTGTCGGAGCGTTCCGTCGCGGCGCCTGCCGCGCGCCGCAATTGATTCAGTGCAACGGCTCTGAGAGCATCCCGGACAGACAAAGAGGACAGGAGGACGGCATGCGCCACGGCCTTGCTGTGACAGCGCTGGTTACGCTTTGCAGTGCAGCAGCGCCTGCCGCGCTTGCACAGGCGGACGGATACGAAACCCCGCGGACGAGCTGGGGGGCGCCCGACTTCGGCGGCTTCTGGACGAACACCTCGCTGACCACGATGCAGCGGCCGGCCGGCGCGGACAAGCTGGTGATGACCGAAGCCGAGGCGGCCGCACTGGCGCGGCGCAATGTCTATTCGGCGGCCGAGCGCGAGGAAGCCGGCGCATCGAAAGTGGATGAAGCCTCTTCCAGGAAGCTTTTGTCCGATGGCAACGCCTCGCGCGCCTACAACCGCTACTGGATGGACCCGGGCACCAGCTATGCGCAGGTGAAGGGCGAATACCGCTCCAGCTGGATCACCTATCCGACGGACGGCCGCATCCCCTACACCGAGGCCGGCATCCGCGCGAACACGCGCGCCAACTCGTTCGATGATTTCGAGATCAGGCCGCTGCCCGAGCGCTGCATCATGAGCTTCACCGGCGGAGCCGGTCCCGTGATGAACAACGGGATGTACAACAACACCTACCAGATCGTGCAGGCGCCGGGGCATGTGATGATCCTCACCGAGATGATCCACGACGTGCGCGTGATCCCGATCGGCAAGGCCGGCGAGGTGAAGCACGGGCCCCGGGAAATTCCGAAATGGGGCGGGGATTCCATCGGCTGGTATGAAGGCGATACGCTGGTGGTCGAGACGGTCAACTCGCATCCGAAGCAGCGGTCCTTCATCTCGCCGGCCGGCAAGGTGACGGAGCGCTACACCCGCTGGTCGGACGGCGAGATCCTCTACGAGTTCCGTGTCGAGGACCCCGTGCTCTACAGGGAGGCCTGGGGCGGCGAGATGGCGCTGCGCGCTTCCGCCGAGCCGCTCTACGAATACGCCTGCCATGAAGGCAACCACGCCCTGCCCGGCATCCTCGCAGGCGCCCGGCAGCTCGAGCGCGAAGGCCGCCCGCACCCCGTGGAGCTGCCGATCTTCGCGGGCGTGGATGTGTCTGACGGGGAATAGGCCGCCGGTTCACGCTCTCAATGATGATCGGCCGCGAGGCAGCAGCGCTTGAACTTCCTGCCTGATCCGCAGGGGCACGGATCGTTGCGGCCGACCCCGGGGGCGGCCGTCCCTGGCGCGCGGCTGGCGATGCGGTCGTGATGCAGGTCCAGCACGCACGCGGCGATCATGTCCGGCGCCTCGCGCGACAGCTCCTCATCGAGGTCGCTGCGGCGTTCGGGGCGGACTTCCATGTCCTGCGCCCTGATGGCGAGCGCGGCGAGACCGCGGAAGGCGGTCGAGGCGGGATCATCCGGCGACCGCCGCTCCAGCTTCGTCCAGGCCGCCGGCCGCAGGGAGACGGCCTTGCCGAATCCGAGCGCCCACAACTCCCAGAGGAAGCTTCCATCCAGGTCCTCGGCGATCAGCGGGCCGTAGCTGTCGGGCCGTCCCATCCGCCTGATGATGTCATTGTACAGGCCCATGATCAGGCCAAGGATGTCGTTGGCCTCCTCCACATCCTGGAAGGGCGCGCCGGCTTCGCCCCAGATCAGCGGCATCCATTCGCCCGGGAGGATGAGATCGGGGCAGACGAGCACGCCTGTCAGATAGCCATCGAGCTCGCTCAGCAGCATGACGTCGTCGTCCTGGCGGCACAGGAACAGTTCGAGGCGATCGAGATCGTCGTTCGTCAGCGCGTGCATGGCGATGGCCTCCGTGGCTGGCCGCCACGCTATCACCCGCCGCCCATGCGTGGGAAATTGTGGATGCAGACATGCGATTTATCTGTGCATGAACGGCAGTCGCCCTTGCGGGACTGGACGCGCGTTTTCCGGATCTGCAGCCGCCTCCCGAAGACCGGCGAGACCGGGTCTCGCGCCTCCAGGCGGGTCGCTCTCCGGGAGACGGATGGCGCGCGGCTGTCTGGCTGAAATCACTGGCGCGCCCGAAAGGATTCGAACTGAGGCGCCCCCTTCGGGTCCCGCACCCGAAAGTAGAGTCAACGCCTTCTATC
>CAZTMG010000199.1:0-3852 GCA_964614815.1 uncultured Rhizobium sp.
GCAGACCGCCGCCGCGCTGCCGCCCGCCGCGCAACCGGTCGCTCAACCCACAGCCGCTGGCGCCTACAAGCCCGCCTTCCAGGCCTATGGCGACCACGTCGTCCAGATCGCCGCGACCTCGTCGGAAGCCACCGCAACCGCCGAATGGACCAAGCTGCAGAAGGCTCACCCCGACCTGCTTTCGGGCGCGGAAAGGTTCATCCAGCAGGCAGACGTCAACGGCAGAACCGTCTATCGTCTTCGCGTCGGATCGTTCGCTTCCAAGGCCGACGCCAATGCATTCTGCGCGGCGTTCAAGGCAAAGGGCGGCAACTGCTATCCGGCGGTGAAGTAACCGGATCCTCTGAATGCCCAAGCCGCGCGCGTGCATCCTCTCCGTTTCGGGCCACGCGCTGACGGACGGTGAGCGGGCGCTCATCGCTCGCGCCAATCCGTGGGGCGTGATCCTGATGGGCCGCTCCTGTGGGGATGTGGCGCAGGTCACCGCGCTCACTGCGGAAATCCGTGACGCCACGGGCCGCGACACGCTGGTTTTCATCGATCAGGAAGGCGGACGCGTGCGGCGCCTCCGTCCGCCTGTCTGGCCGGACTTTCCCGCTCCGCTTACCTGGCTGCCGCTCTATCGCCGGGACCCGGAGCGCGGTCGTGAGGCCGTCTGGCTGCACCATCGCCTGATGGCGGCCGAACTGGAGCCGATGGGCATCCGCGCCGATTGCGCCCCCGTCGTCGACATCCATCACATCGGCAAGCACAGGATCGTGGGCGATCGCGCGCTGGGCGAAACGCCCGCCGAAGTCGCCGTGCTGGCGCAGGCCGCGCTTGAGGGTCTTGCCAGCGGCGGCGTCGCGGGCGTTATCAAGCACATGCCCGGTCATGGCCGGGCGGAGGCCGACAGCCACGAGACCCTGCCTGTCGTCCGCGCCTCACGCGACGAGATAGGGGAGGACATTGCCCCCTTCCGCGCCGTGCGCCACGCCGCCATGGGGATGACGGCGCACCTCGCCTACGCCGCGCTGGACGGCGAGACGACGCCGGCCACCCTGTCGTCGAAGATCATCGCGGAGATCATTCGCGCCGACATCGGCTTCGACGGCCTTCTCATGACGGACGACCTCGGCATGAAGGCGCTCGGCGGTTCGCTGGCGAGCCGGGCGAGCCGCGCGCTCGCCGCCGGCTGCGATGTGGTCCTGCACTGCTCCGGCCTCGACGCCTGGGGCAAGGGCCTGCGCGATCCACAACAGGTGCTGCGCGAAATGTCCGAAGTCGCTGACGCCTGCCCGGAGCTGTCCGGCGACGCCCTCCGCCGCGCGCAGGCCGCTGACCGGGTCCCGGCGCCCGCACCCTTCGACAAGACCGCCGGCAGGGCGCGACTGGAAGAGTTGCTTGCGTCCCTGCCGTCGGGCCCGGCGGCCTGACGCGCCGCCAGGATTTCTGCTAGCCGTGTCTCCACACCTTGATCGCGCTGACAAGGAGGATCAGCGACAGCACCGGCAGCAGGAGGGTGGACGGTATGACCCCCACGAGCTGTGCGCCGATGAAGGCGCCCGCGATCGACCCGGCCGCCATGACCAGCAGGAACGTCCGGTTGCGGCCAATCACGGCGAAAGTCTGGTCGCGGCTGTAACGGACAAATCCTGCAATCATCGTCGGCAGGCTCACGGCAAGCGACAGGCTGCCCGCCAGCTTCACGTCTGCGCCGAAAAGCAGGATGATCGTCGGTATGAGAAGCTCGCCGCCCGCCACGCCCATCAGCGACGCGACAATGCCGATGCCGAATCCGGCCACGACGCCTGCCGCCGCCTGAAACGCCCCGGTGACCATCGGATGCCCCGCAGGGTCGGGGTCATGCCCGAACAGCAGAACGCCGGCGATGCCCGCCAGCAGCACGGGGATGACGCGATAGAGGGTTGCGGACGTCAGACGGGTCGCCCATCCCGCGCCAAGCCAGGCCCCGGCCAGACTCCCGGCCAGCAGGTTCATGACGATGGGCCAGTTGGCCGCCACATCGGTCAGGGGCACGCTGGGCATGCGGAAAGGGAGCGCGCTTGCCACCACGACGAGGCTCATCGCCTTGTTGAGGATGACCGCCTCGAGCGCGGCGAAGCGGAAACCGCTGATCAGCAGCGGCAGGCGGAACTCGGCGCCGCCAAGCCCGATCAGGCCGCCAAGCATGCCGATCGCGCCGCCCCCGCCAAAGGCTGCTGCAAGGCGCGGAAGGCGAGGCCGGATCCTGGTTGTCGTGTCGACCATCGCCGTTCATCGCAATTCGTGGCCGTGCATGACGCGGGGCCGGGCGTGGCTGTGTCAAGCCGGCCTGCGCGCGCCAACGGGCGAATCCGCATTGTCTGGCCGGCCGGTCTCGTCTAGGTCCCGACGCATGACGGTCATTCCCGTTGAAAACGACGACATGCTGGCCCAGGCGGCCGCCGAGGCGGCGGACGCCAAGGACGCATTTCGCGTCGATCTCGAGGGCTATGAAGGCCCGCTCCACCTGCTGCTGGACCTCGCGCGCCGCCACAGGATCGACCTTGTGAAGGTCTCGATCCTCGACCTGGCGAACCAGTATCTGGACTGGATTCGCGAGGCGCGCGAGAAGCGCATCGACCTCGCCGCGGACTACCTCCTGATGGCCGCCTGGCTCGCCTTCCTGAAGTCGAAGCTATTGCTGCCGTCGGAGAAGAAACACGAAGACGACGTCGATCCGGATGAACTCGCCGGTCGCCTCGCCTTCCGCCTCCGGCGCCTCGACGCCATGCGCCGCGCCGTCAACGACCTCTACGCAGGCAATCTCGATGGCCGCGATGTTTTCGCGCGGGGCGATCCGCAGCTGGCGAAGGTCATCCGCAAGCCCCTGTGGACCGCCAGCCTGCATGACATCCTGAAGGCTTTTGGCGACATCAACGTGCGCAGGGTGAAGGTCCGCACGCACGTCATCGCGCGCCAGCCCGTGCTCCCCCTCGACAGCGCGCGCCGCCATCTCGAAGCCATTGCGCCCGGTCTCGTCGACTGGACCTCCATCCAGCAGATGCATGCGGACGATGAAGCCGCGAAGGATGCGCCCCGCCGCTCCGAGGTCGCCAGCTTCTTCTCCGCAGCGCTGGAGCTGACCAGAAACCGCACTGTCGATCTCCGCCAGGACCAGCTCTTTTCCGACGTCTATGTCCGCAGGGCGCAGGCGGGCGAGTCAGACCTCAAGGCCGCCGGATGAGCAGCGAAGACGAACGGCCGGATCTGCAAGCGATGCGCGACGCCGTCGCCAGGCTGGCCAAGTCGCGCAAGGGTGGCGACAGGGCGCCCGCATCCGGCGAGCCCGAAGCCCGCCCCCGTCCTGAGGAGCCGCGAGGCGGCGTCTCGAAGGACGAGGGCGGACCTACAAACGCCACTCCCAGGGCCGGCCAGATCGACCCCGAACGCCTCGCTGACGCCCTGCGCCGCGCCGAGGCCATCCTGTTCGCGTCCGGCGAACCCGTGGACGCCACGACGCTGACCCAGGCCTTGCCGCCGGGCGTCGAAGCTGGCGACGTGCTGCTGAAGCTGAAGGCGATGTACGCCGCGCGCGGCGTCCAGCTGGTGGAGATCGCCGGCAAGTGGCGGTTCCAGACGGCGCCCGACCTGGCCTTCCTGTTCGAGGAAACCCGGCAGCAGCCCCGCGCCCTGTCGCGGGCCGCGCTCGAAACCCTGGCCATCATCGCCTATTGCCAGCCCGTCACCCGGGCGGAGATCGAGGATGTACGCGGCGTCGCCGTCTCTCCGGGCACGATCGACATCCTGATGGAGGCGGGGTGGATTCGCCCCCGCGGCCGCCGCCGCACGCCCGGCCGCCCTGTGACATTTGGAACCACCGAGGCCTTC
>CAZTMG010000199.1:3876-4644 GCA_964614815.1 uncultured Rhizobium sp.
GCTGGAGTCCATTGACAGCCTGCCGGGCCGCGACGAGCTCAAGGCGGCCGGCCTGCTCAGCGCGGATATCCCCCGCGACTTCGAATTTGCCGGCCCGCCGCGCGATCCGGAGACCGGCGACCTCCTCGGGGAGGACCCTCTTGATGACGCCGAGTTCCAGTCCGACTTCCTCGAAGGGTCCGAGGACAGGCCCTGAAGCGTTAATGCAGACGTGAAGCGCCCGGACGCGCGCCGATTTGCGCTGGCGCGCCGGGAGGGTTACCCTGCTGTCAGGCAGCGGAACGAAGGTTGCAGGATTCCGGCCGGACACAGGGTTTGGCCTTCTGGGCGTGGGATCGTAGCCGGGCGTTCGCGCCCCTGGATTAGGGCCGCCCCGGCGGCAGACGGAGTAGAAACGATGTTTGGACGTCTTGGTCCGCTCGAGATCATCATCATTCTCGCGCTCCTGTTGCTGGTCTTCGGCGGCCGCGGCAAGATTTCCGCGATGATGGGCGATGTCGCCAAGGGCATCAGGAGTTTCCGGAAGGGCATGAAGGAGCCGGACGTCGACACCAGCCAGACCACCTCCGGCGCCCTGGTGAACGAGCCGATCAACGTGACTCCCGAGAAGGAGAAGTCGAAGGTCTGACGCGCGCCTGCCGCGGCCTTGCCGATGGGCCTGTCTGAACTTTCGGCTCCGGAAGGAGCGACTTCGCCATGATGCCGGGTATCGGCTTCGAGGAAATGATCCTGCTGGTCCTTGTGGCGATCGTCGTGATCGGCCCGAAG
>CAZTMG010000199.1:4689-4908 GCA_964614815.1 uncultured Rhizobium sp.
ATGGCGTTCGAGTTCAAACAGGGCTTTGACGAGCTGGGCCGCCAGGCCGAGCTGGAGGAGCTGAAGCGGGAAGTCGCCGAGCTCAAGAGATCGACAGGCCTCGACGATCTCCGCCGCGATTTCGAGGAAGACAGGCGCAATCTCGAAGCCGACGTTCAGTCGGCGTTGACCGCAGCGGATGCTCCGCCCGCCCAGCCGGCCGCCGCGCCTGCGCCGGCC
>CAZTMG010000200.1:0-4874 GCA_964614815.1 uncultured Rhizobium sp.
CCCATCGTGACGTTCGTTGACGTTCCCGGCTTCATGCCTGGCACCAAGCAGGAATATGGCGGCCTCATCAAGCACGGGGCCAAGCTGCTCTTCGCCTATGCCGAGGCCACCGTCCCCAAGGTCACCGTCATCACGCGCAAGGCCTATGGCGGTGCCTATGACGTGATGAGTTCGAAACACCTGCGCGGCGACGTCAACTTCGCCTGGCCCACGGCCGAGATCGCCGTCATGGGCGCCAAGGGCGCGGTCGAGATCATCTTCCGCTCCGACATCGGCGATGCGGAAAAGATCGCGGCCCGCACCAAGGAATACCAGGACGCCTTCGCCAACCCCTACGTCGCCGCCTCGCGCGGCTTCATCGACGACGTGATCATGCCGCACGGCACGCGCAAGCGTGTCGTCCGCGCCCTCCGCACGCTGAAGAACAAGCAGTTGTCGAACCCCGCGAAGAAGCACGACAACATTCCGCTGTAGCCCGGCATGGAAAGGCCGGACCCCAGGGCCCGGCCTTTGCTGTCTGCGCGGTTGCCGGTCGCGCTATTCCGGCTCCGGCATCTCGTCCAGCAGGTCGCCCACCTTGTCGGCGAGGTCGGGCTTCGAGGCCAGCGGCATCATCACGCCGGCCATTTTCATGGCAAAGCCGACGAACTGCGGATAGGCCGAGCCGAACGCCACTTCGCGGTCATTCTCGCTCATCGCCTTCAGCTGCGCCGCCGGGGCGGACATCTGCGCATAGATCGCCGCCAGCTGCGGTCTGGCCGCGTCTATGCCTGCATCGTCCTTGATGCCGCTGATGATGGTGAACACCTTGTCGAGCCCGGCCACATAGGCCGAGGCGGCGGGGTGCACCTGGCCGCTGGCGATGGCGCCGCTGATCGCCTGCATCTTGGCGCGGTCCTCCGCGCTCATGTCGGGATCCATCGCTCCGGCCATGGCCGCGGCGCCGGCCATCGCTGCAGCCATCTGCTCGGGGGACATCTGCGCGCCCGGCGCGCCCGCGGCCGCCGCGCCCAGGCCCGCCATCATCTCCTGCATCGCCTTGGCGGCGTTCTCCGCCGCGATCTGCTCGGGCGTCTTCTGCGGCTGACAGGCGCCCGCTGCCAGTGCGGCCGCAAGCATTGCGATGGCTGAAGCACGGATCATGGGTCCCTCCCTCGATTGTGAACATACTGGCCCCCCCATGGCGGCCGGGCAAGCTCCGAATGCCGGGGTCCGCGGGCCTGCTTTCGTCTTGCCCTCAGCGTCAGGCCGTAGCAGCTTGCGCCCGACAAGGCGAGCCGGCGCTACAGCAGCCGGCATGGGGAGAGATCGCATGGATACGGCCGCTGCCGGCCCGAAGGGGCCGAAGAAGCAGAGCGAGGCGCTTGTGATCGGCGCCTCCAGCGTCGGCACCATGTTCGAATGGTATGATTTCTTCCTCTACGGGTCGCTGGTCACCTACATCAACCAGCATTTCTTCACCGGCGTGAACGAGACGACAGGCTTCATCCTGGCGCTGGCCACCTTCGCGGCCGGCTTCATCGTGCGCCCGTTCGGCGCGCTTGTGTTCGGCCGCGTGGGCGACATTGTCGGGCGCAAGAACACCTTCCTCGTCACCATGATCATCATGGGCGCAGCCACGTTTGCGGTCGGCCTGCTGCCGGGATCGGACCAGATCGGCATCCTCGCGCCCATCCTGCTTGTCGCGCTGCGGGTGCTGCAGGGCCTCGCCATCGGCGGAGAATATGGCGGCGCCGCCATCTACGTCGCCGAACACGCGCCTCCCAACCGTCGCGGCTTCTACACCAGCTTCATCCAGATCACGGCCACGATCGGCCTCTTCATCTCGCTCCTGCTCATCATGGCCGTGCGCCAGATGATGACTCCGGAGGAATTCGCCGCCTGGGGCTGGCGCGTTCCCTTCCTCGTCTCGATCGTGCTTCTTTTCATCTCGGTCTGGATCCGCCTGCAGCTGTCGGAAAGCCCGGTCTTCCAGAAGATGAAGGAGGAGGCCGCCACGTCGAAGGCGCCCTGGGCCGAGGCTTTCGGGAAGTGGAAGAATCTGAAGTTCGTGCTGATCGCGCTTTTCGGGCTGGTCGCCGGCCAGGCCGTCATCTGGTATTCTGGAACCTTCTACAGCCTCTTCTTCCTGCAGAACGTCCTGAAGGTGGATGGCTTCGAGGCCAACCTGCTTGTGGCCATTGCGCTGGGGATCGGCACGCCCTTCTTCCTGCTGATCGGCTGGCTGTCGGACCGGATCGGCCGCCGCTGGCTCGCCATCGGCGGTCTGGCGCTGGCCGTTGCGACCATGTTCCCGCTCTTCCACATGATGACGCGCGCCGCCAACCCGGCGCTGGATGCGGCCCAGAAATCCTCGCCCGTCGTCGTTCGCGCCGATATCTCCGAATGCTCGCTGCAGTTCGATCCCGTCGGCCGCAACAAGTTCGACGAGAAGTCGTGCGATATCGTGAAGGCCCACCTCGCCCGCGCCGGCGTGAGCTACACGACCGAGCCCTTGCCCCCGGGATCGATCGCGACCGTCTCCGTGGGGGAGACCACGATCACCGCGCCGAACCCCGCCAGGCTCGCCGGCGAAGCCCGCGCCGCCGCCATCGCCGCCTACCAGAAGGAGGCGGGCGCCGCTCTCGCCGCCGCCGGCTATCCGCCCAGCGCCGACACCTCCCGCATCGACGGATTCACCGTCGTCCTGGTGATCGTGCTGACGCAGATCTACACGGCGATGATCTACGGCCCGATGGCCGCCACGCTGGTGGAGCTGTTCCCCGCCCGTATCCGCTACACGTCCATGTCCTTGCCCTACCACATCGGCAATGGCTGGTTCGGCGGCCTGCTGCCGACCACCGCCTTCATGATCGTCGCCGCCACGGGCGACATCTATGCGGGCATCTGGTACCCCGTCATCATTGCCGCCATGACGCTGGTGGTCGCGCTGTTCTTCCTGCCGGAAACCTACAAGCGCGACATCCACCACTATTCCGGCGATGGCGATTCGAAGGGCGTGTATTGAGCAGGCTGGGCCGCGTCGTCTCGTCGCTCCCGATCCCGGCGCCGGTGCGGGCTCGGGTGGACGCCCTTTTCGATTGCGTCGAACCCGACCGCTATCTGAAATCGGGCGAGATCGTCGACGCGGTCACGGCCCATCGGGCCGAAGGCCTGCTGGTCTTCATGGGCATGCCGCTGCGCGCGGATCATATCGCTCGCATGCCCGACAGCCTGCGCGTGATCGCCACGGCGAGCGTGGGCTATGACCATATCGACGTCGCCGCCGCCAATGCGCGGGGCATCGCCGTCTGCAACACCCCCGATGTCCTGACCGACGCGACGGCCGACATCCACATGCTCCTGCTGCTCGGCGCCGCCCGGCGCGCCAAGGCGCATGTGCGCAACATGGATACGGGATGGAGCATCAGGAACGGCTTCTTCGAGGGGCTCGGCGTCGACGTCACGGGCAAGACCATGGGCATTGTCGGCATGGGCCGCATCGGTCGCGCCGTGGCGGAGCGCGCCCGCGGCTTCCGCATGCCGATCCTCTACCATAACCGCAGGCGGCTGCCGCCGGACCTCGAAGCCGGCGCGCGCTATTTCGCGGCGCTTGACGACATGCTGCCGCATTGCCAGGTCCTCAGCCTCAACCTGCCGGGCGGACAGGGCGTGCTGATGACGGCGGAGCGCTTCGCGCGGCTCCCGAGGGGCGCCATCTTCGTCAACTCCGCCCGCGGCTCGCTGGTGGACGAGAACGCCCTGCTCGACGCGCTCGCATCCGGCCATCTCGCCGCCGCAGGGCTGGACGTGTTCCAGAGGGAGCCGGGCTACGACACGCGCCTGAACGCGCTGGAGAACACCTTCCTCCTGCCGCATGTCGGCAGCGCGACGACAGAAACCCGCACCGCCATGGCGAACCTTGCCATTGACGGGATCGCCGCCGTGCTCGCCGGAGAGACGCCCGCGAACCTCGTTCGCATCTAGCGGGGATCCTCAGCGCTTCGCCGCGCCTGCCTTGTCGCCGCGCCCGATCAGGGACTTGAACCAGTTCGCGATCGCACGGCGGAAAGTCCACCAGCGGCGCAGCTCGGGCGCATTGGGCGCGTCGTTCTCGCCGCGCGGCATCTGCACGTCGTTCATGCGGGGTTTCAGGCCGCGGATCAGGTCTTCCTCGATGACGCGCCGCTCATGCTCGCTCGCCACGCGCATCACATGCCGTTCGGTGGCGCCGAGGATCCACCAGGCCTTCCCCCATTTCTCGTGGCCGACGAGCCGTCCGCGCAGGTTCGCGGCCTTGCCCACATAGAGCGCTTCGAGGAAGAAGGCGAAGCGCCGCCGCACGAAGACGTAGATCCCGCCGGAATCGTTCGGGATGCCGTCCTTGGTCAGCGCGCACCTGAACGTGTAGGTCCGCCCGGATTCACCCGTCCATCCGTGCCTGCCGTAGAAAAACATGGGTCCGGTCCCGCCTGCTTCCAGCGCGCGGAGTCTTCCGGCGCCCGGTTAACGGGGCCTGAAGGCGGACGCGCCGGGCGTTCGGGGAGCAACCTTGCTCCGCACGCGTGCATTGGCTGTCGCAGGGGGCGAGATTTGCCTTGACCGACAGCCCCTTATGGTCACTTTGCCGTCACCAGTCCGGGCCTTGCGGGGAAGAGGATGTTCTCGAAAATCCTGATCGCCAACCGTGGTGAGATCGCCTGCCGGGTGATCAAGACGGCCCGGCGCATGGGCGTGAAGACGGTGGTGGTCTTCTCCGACGCCGACGCCGGCTCCATGGCGGTGGACATGGCCGACGAGGCGATCCACATCGGCGCCTCTCCCGCCGCCCAGTCCTACCTTGTCCAGGACAAGATCGTCGCCGCCGTGAAGGCGTCCGGCGCGGAGGCCGTCCA
>CAZTMG010000201.1:0-429 GCA_964614815.1 uncultured Rhizobium sp.
CCTCCCCCCCCTCCCCCGACCATGAAGACGAGCGGAAGAGCGCCATCGGCGCGGCCTCCATCCGCGTGAATGTGGATGTCCTCGAGTCCCTGATGACCATGGTTTCGGAGCTGGTGCTGACCCGCAACCAGCTGATGCAGATCCTCCGCAATTCGCAGGACAGCGAGTTCAAGGGCCCGCTTCAGCGTCTCTCCGGCGTCACGGCGGAACTGCAGGAAGCCGTCATGAAGACGCGCATGCAGCCCATTGGCTCGGCCTGGAAGAAGCTGCCGCGGATCGTCCGCGATGCGGCGCAGGATCTCGGTAAGCGCCTCGACCTGGTGATGGAAGGCGAGAGCACCGAACTCGACCGCCAGGTTCTCGAACTCATCAAGGACCCGCTCACGCACATGATCCGCAACTCCTGCGATCATGGGATCGAGACGCCGG
>CAZTMG010000201.1:499-4791 GCA_964614815.1 uncultured Rhizobium sp.
GGCCACATCATCATCGAGGTGAGCGATGACGGCGCCGGCCTCAACACGGAGCGCATCCGCCAGAAAGCCATCGAGAAAGGCGTCATCGACGACATGGAAGCCATGGCGATGACCGACGCCCAGGTGCATCGCCTCATCTTCGCGCCAGGCTTCTCCACAGCCGCGAAAGTCACCAACATTTCCGGCCGCGGCGTGGGCATGGACGTGGTCAAGACCAACGTGGAGCTTATCGGCGGCACGATCGACCTGCGCTCGCGCTATGGCCACGGCTCCACCTTCATCATCAAGATCCCGCTGACTCTGGCCATCATATCGGCCCTGATCGTCGGCGTGGGCGAACATCGCTTCGCCTTGCCGCAGCTCTCCGTCATCGAACTGGTCCGCGCCGGCCAGCGGTCCGAACACCGCATCGAGAGGATCAACGCCACGCGCGTCCTGCGCCTGCGCGACCGCCTCCTGCCGCTCGTCGCCCTGTCGGACGTGCTGAACCTCATGGTGGACGATCCGGCGGAGGATCGCAGCGCCACGGTCGTCGTCATGCAGGTGGGAGAGACCCGTTTCGGGCTCATCGTCGACGAGGTTTTCGACACCGAGGAAATCGTCGTCAAGCCGCTCTCCAAGCGCCTCGGGGCGATGTCGGAATACTCCGGCGCCACCATCCTGGGCGACGGGTCGGTGATCATGATCCTCGATCCGAACGGCATTGCGCGCTCGGTCGCCAATGTCGAGCGCAATGTGAACCGGATCCTCGACGAGCAGGCCCACGCCGCCGCGACGGCGCCTGTGGGCGATCACCGCGTGAGCCTGCTGCTGTTCTCCGCTGGCGGGCCTGAGCCGCGCGCCTGCCCGCTGTCGCTGGTCACGCGCCTTGAGGAGATCGACGCCGCCGCGATCGAGACCACGGCGCGCGGTCCGGTCGTGCAGTATCGCGGACGGCTGATGCCGGTTGCGTCGGCCGGCGGCATGATCCGGAAGGAAGGGCGTCAGTCCCTCCTGGTTTTCAGCCATGGCGCCGCCGTCGTCGGCCTCGCCGTGGATTCAATCCTCGACATCGTGGAGGAAACGCTCGACATCCAGCTCGGCGACCAGACCCCCGGCGTTCTCGGAACGGCGGTCATCAAGGGGAAGTCGACCGAAATCATCGATGTCGGCCATTATCTCAGCCAGGCCGAGCCCAGCTGGGCCGCCGCGGCCGCGAAAGACGACGCGCGTACGGGGCGCAAGCGCATCCTGCTCATCGAATCGCATCCCTTCTTCCGCAACCTGCTCGCCCCGATGGTGTCGGCCGCCGGCTATGACGTCACGGTCGCAGAGGGGCTCGAAGAGGCGCGCGCCCGCCTCGCCGCCGGGGCGGCCTTCGATGTCGTGCTGGCCGACGCCGACGGCCCGGGCCTTGAGGACGCCAGGGGCGCCCACATCATCCCGCTGTCGACGCGGCGGGATGCAGACGCCGTTCCCAAATCGGATCGTCACGCCCTGCTGGATGCGATCCAGCGTGCGCTGCGCAGCGGAGAAGCCGCATGACCACCCGCGAATACGTCACCTTCCGGATCGGCGGACAGCTGTTCGGATTGAGCGTCGCCGAAATTCACGATGTGTTCCGCCCGTCAAGGATGACGCCGGTGCCCCTGTCGGGGTCCGAGATCGCCGGCGTCCTTAATCTTCGTGGACGAATTGTAACGGCCATCGACGCTCGCTCCCGCCTTGGCCTGCCGGCGCTCAAAAAAGACTCGCAGGCGCAATATCTTGCCATCGGCGTCGAGCGCGGCGGGGAGAGTTTTGGGCTGCTGATCGACGAGATTGGCGATGTCGTTCAACTCGATGACGCCCGCATGGAGCAAAACCCCGTTAACCTTGACGCGACATGGTCGGGGGTATCGCGCGGGGTCTATCGGCTCGACGACCGGCTTCTGGTCATCATGGACATCGACCAGATGCTTGCCGGCGCGGGCGGGACGGACGCTGCAGCGGCAGCTTAGGCGAGGCGAGGGGAGTGCGATGAAACGCTGCCTGATCGTGGATGACAGCCGGGTGGTGCGCAAGGTCGCGCGCCGCATCGTCGAGGATCTCCGGTTCGAGGCTGACGAGGCGGCGGATGGCGCCCAGGCGCTCGACGCATGCCGGAAGGCCATGCCCGACTGCATCCTGCTCGACTGGAACATGCCGGTGATGAACGGGATCGACTTCCTCCGCGCCCTGCGCCGCGAGCCGGGCGGAGATCGTCCCACTGTCGTCTTCTGCACCACGGAGAACGACATGAGCCACATCGCGGAGGCGATGCGCTCCGGCGCCAACGAATACATCATGAAGCCGTTCGACTCCGAGATCATCGAATCCAAGTTCTCGGAAGTCGGCCTCGTTTGACCTGACCCCCGTGACAGCAGCCGTCCGCCATCCCGAGACCAGCCGCCGCATCCGCGTGATGCTCGTGGATGACAGCGCGATCGTGCGCGGCTTCATGCGCCGCTGGATCGACGAGGAGCCCCGCATCGAGCTGGTGAAGGTCTGCGCTGATGGCGCGCAGGCCGTCGCCGAGGTCGCGGGCGTCCGCCCGGACGTGATCGTGCTCGACATCGAGATGCCGAACATGGACGGGCTCACGGCGCTTCCGCAGCTGCGCAGGCTCGCCCCGGAAGCCCGCATCGTGATGGCGTCGACCCTTACCACCCATGGCGCGCAGCAGACCGTGAAGGCGTTGCAGCTCGGCGCCGCGGACTTCATCGCCAAGCCCCAGGCCTCGGCCATGGGCAGCGTCGACAGCTATCGCCACGACCTGATCGAAAAGATCGTTGCGCTGGGCCAGCGCGCCGCCACGCCCGTCCGCTCTGTCGCAGCAGAGCCGGTTCGCCTTCGCGCGCGTCCGGCGCAGGTCGGCAAGCCGGCCGCGCTGGTCATCGCCGCCTCCACGGGCGGGCCATCCGCGCTTCCCGTGTTTCTGGGCGACATCGCACGGCGCATCGAAGCGCCCATCCTGATCGTGCAGCACATGCCCGCCGCCTTCACGCCGGTGTTTGCCGAGAAGCTCGAAGCCTCGATCGGCAAGCGATGTCGCGAGGCCGTCGACGGCGACCCCATCGTTCCGGGCGCCGTCCTTCTCGCGCCAGGCGACCATCACATGCGTGTCGCGCGTGCGCCCTCGGGCCGCATCGTGACGCTCGATCGCGGCGAACCCGTCAACTTCTGCCGCCCCGCCGCCGACCCGTTGTTCGAGACTGCCGCCGCCGCGTTTGGCAACCGCCTGCTCGGCGTGGTGCTGACGGGCATGGGGCATGATGGCCGCGCCGGCGCCGGGCGGATCGTCGAGGCTGGCGGCCGCGTGATCGTGCAGGACGAAGCGACCAGCGTGGTGTGGGGGATGCCGGGCGCGGTTGCGCAGGCCGGGTTCGCGGAGGCGGTGAAGCCCCTGCGGGAGTTGAGCCAGCTTGCGTTGCGGATGATGAATGGAGAAGCTGCGTGAACAGCCAGGATTTCGAGTTCGTCGCCCAGCTTCTCCGAAAGCGCGCCGGCATCGTGCTCGGCGGCGACAAGATGTATCTGCTCGAAAGTCGTCTGGCGCCGCTGGCGCGCAAGGAAGGGCTGCCCTCGATCGACGATCTCATCCACGTCGTGCGCGCTCGCCGCGACGAGCGTCTTATCGCCCAGGTCGTGGATGTGATGACCACGAACGAGACCTTCTTTTTCCGCGACAAGACGCCGTTCGACCATCTCAGGGAAGCCGTGATGCCGGCGCTCGCCGCCGCCCGCAGGGGGCAGCGCATCCGCATCTGGTGCGCCGCCTGCTCGACGGGGCAGGAACCCTACTCGATTGCGATGCTGCTGGACCAGAATCCTGCGCTCTGCGGCGGCGTGCCGGTGGAAATCGTCGCCACCGACATCTCGGACCGCTGCCTTGAGCGTGCGCGGCAGGGCCTCTTCACGCAGTTCGAGGTGCAGCGCGGCCTGCCGATCCAGATGCTGATGCACTATTTCACGCAGCAGGACGATCACTGGCGCATCTCGGAGCGCATCCGCTCCATGGTGTCGTTCCGCAAGCTAAACCTGATGGACACGTCCTACAATCTCGGCAAGTTCGACGTCGTCTTCTGCCGCAACGTGCTGATCTATTTCGACAGCGCCACCAAGGGCGAGGTGCTGGAGCGCATTGCGCAGTCCACCAATCCAGGCGGGTTCCTGATGCTTGGCGCTGCGGAATCCGTCATCGGCATCACGCAGGCCTTCGAGTCCGCGCAGGATCGCCGCGGCCTCTACAAGCTGTCGTCGCGGGCCGTGAAGGCGGCCTGATCTGGCCGGGA
>CAZTMG010000202.1:0-4781 GCA_964614815.1 uncultured Rhizobium sp.
GGAATCGAACCAGCGACACGCGGATTTTCAATCCGCTGCTCTACCAACTGAGCTACCTGGGCTTGTCGCCTCGCGGCGATGAGGGGCGTTGTATAGGGAAAGCCTCATTCCCTGTCCATGCCCTTCGCGCGATCTGCTACAGGGTTGTTTTCAGGTGCATTCGGGTCGGGAAGGCCGTCTTCCTCGTCATCCCCTGCCCGGCTCCCCGGAATCGCGTAGCCGCCCTTCAGCCAGCGGGAGAGGTCCACATCGGCGCAGCGGCGGGAGCAGAAGGGCGAATAGGGCTTCCGGGCGTCCCTGGAACAGATCGGGCAGGCCATCACAGTCTCCTCACATCCGGGCGGGCGGCAGGACCGGGCCGCGCAGCGAGGGTCCAGCGCGGGCCAATACGGTTCGTCAGGGCCTCGCGCCCGCCAATGGGGTCGCGCTCCAGCCAGGCGACAGCCGCCTCGGACAGGGTGGCCATGATACGGGCGCCACGGGTCTGCCAGCCAGCCGTTTCGATGAGGCGGAGGGCGTCGAGCGCCTCGCGTTCGTCGGCCGGGGCGGCCAGCGCATCGGCCAGCGGGCGGCTGCGGCGGGCGATGGCGGCTTCGCAGACATTGAGGCGGGAGAGATCGAGCACGTCGCTGCTGCGGCCGAGGCGAAGGGCGAGCTGGTGACGAAGATGCCGGGCGATGCGGCGGCGGTTGTCCGGTTGCTTCAGGCCGACGAAGTCGATCAGGATGAGACCGCCGAGGTTGCGGAGCGCGATCTGGCGTGCGGCGGCTTCGGCGGCGGCGAGGTTGAGATCAAGGGCGAAGCGTTCGGCATCCCCTGCCCCCTTGCGCCGGGCTCCGTCGACATCGACCAGCACGGCGCCGCGGGCGGCCTCGATGGCGATGTCGCCGCCGCCGGGGAGTTCGAGCGTGCGGCTTGTTGCTTCATCGAGCGCCGCATCGACAGCAATGCGGGCTTCGGGACCTGCCAGAGTTTCGATGATGTCGACGGCGTGGACGAAGGGATCGTCCGGCGCGGCGGCATGCTTTTCGGGCTTGTCCGGGCGCGGTGCGTTAGAGGGCATGTCGGCGAGGCTGAGCAGAGGGCCCTTGTCCGCCCAAGGTTCGGCCTTCACGCGGAAAGCCAGCATCGCGCCTTCCGTGACATGCGCGGCGCGGGTTGGCGCAACAAGGCCATCAGGACCGACGCCGAGGTCCACGAACCAGCCGCGATCGCCCGGGATGCGGGCCTTCACGCGTCCCCAGCGCGTTTCGTTGAGGCGGATGCGCTGGCCGCGCTCGCTCCAGCGCTCGATATCGAGGCGGAAGGGCCGACCTTGCTCATCGACGAGGAGACGCCGGAGCTCGCCCACCGCATCGTCGATGAACAGGCGCGCCTTCATGGCTTGCCGGCCCAGCGCCTTGCAGGCGAAAAGCCGAGACCTTCAAGCATGGCGAGGGTTTCGTAGAGCGGCAGACCGACGATGGCGGAATAGGACCCGGCGATGGCAATGACGAAGGAGCCAGCCTGACCCTGTATGGCGTAGCCGCCGGCCTTGCCGCGCCATTCGCCGCTGGCGATGTAGCCTTCGACCTCGACCGGCGAGAGCCGCTTGAAGTCCACGCGGGCGGCGACGACACGCGAGGCCATGCGCCCGTCCGGCGCGATGACGGCGACGCCGGTCAGCACGTCATGCTTGCGGCCGGAGAGCAGGCGGAGGCAGGCGCGGGCTTCCGCCTCGGTTTCGGCCTTGGGCAGGATGCGGCGACCGACGGCGACCACGGTATCCGCAGAGAGGACGAAATGGCCGGACAGGCGCGCCTGGGCCGCCCGCCCCTTGCCCACGGCCAGACGCAGGGCGAGCTGGCGGGGTCGCTCGTCGCGGAGGGGCGTCTCGTCGATGTCGGCGGGTTCGATGCGGTCGGGAACGAGCCCGACCTGGCGCAGCAGGTCCAGCCGCCGGGGACTGGCGCTGGCGAGCGCCAGACCGGAGGCAACCACGTCCGGCATGGCTATTTGAAGCGGTAGGTGATGCGGCCCTTGGTGAGGTCGTAGGGCGTCATCTCGACGAGGACCTTGTCGCCCGTGAGGACGCGAATGCGGTTTTTCCGCATTTTCCCGGCTGTATGGGCGATGATCTCGTGGTCGTTTGTAAGCTTCACGCGAAAGGTTGCGTTCGGCAGGAGTTCGACGATCGTGCCTTCAAACTCGATAAGTTCTTCCTTCGCCATGAAACTCCCTTTGGGCGGCTGGACTTGAGCGAGGCCCCTATACACGGTTTCCCGGGGATTCGTCGATTCCTTGGGTTTTCATCGCTTGTGTGGGGATTTAGCCGCGGGCGTGCAATGCGCAGACCAGGGTGAACAGCCGCCGGGCCGTGTCGAAATCGACCTCGGCCTTGTCCGCCAGCCGCTCGGTCAGCACCTGCGACCCCTCATTGTGCAGCCCTCGGCGCCCCATGTCGATCGCCTCGATCTGGGAGGGCGTGGCGTTGCGGATTGCGTCGTAATAGCTGTCGCAGATCAGGAAATAATCCTTGATGACCCTGCGGAGGGCCGTGAGCGACAGGAGCAGCTTCCTGACGGGGGCGCCGTCCATCTCCGAAATATCGAACACGAGCCGGTTGTCGGCCAGCGACAGGACCACGCTGTAGGGGCCGCCTTCATGGCCGACGACCCTGAAGTGGTTCTGTTCCAGCAGGTCGAAAATAGCGACCTTGCGTTCGTGCTCCGCATCCGGACCCGCCGGGGCCAGGCTTTTTTCATCGATCTCGATCGCAGCGATGCGGGGCGTGGCCGTCATCCCTCGCTCCGCCGGATGGAAACGGAGAGGCCATGCGCCGGCAGGCCTTCGCTGGCGGCCAGCGTCTCCGCTGCGCGAGCGAGGTGGCGGAAACCCTGCTCGCTTATGCGCTGGACTGAGGTGCGCTTCATGAAGTCGAGCACCGACAGGCCAGACGCGAAACGCGCAGCGCCCGAGGTCGGCAGCACGTGGTTGGAGCCGGTGACGTAGTCGCCCAGCGCTTCCGGCGCATAGCGGCCGAGGAAGATGGCGCCCGAGTGGCGTATATCCTTCGCGATGGCGTCTGGATCGCCGGTGGCGATCTCGACGTGCTCGGGCGCGATCCGGTTCACGATTTCCGCCGCCTGCGCCAGCGGCGCGATGACGATTGCGCCATGGTTGCGCCAGGCGTCGATAGCTGTCTGCGATGTGGCCAATTGCGCAATCTGCAGGTCGATGGCCGTTTCCACGCGTGAAGCCCAGGCAGAGTCATCGGTGATGAGGATGGATTGGGCCATGGGATCGTGCTCTGCCTGGCTTAGCAGATCGGCGGCGATCCATTCCGGATTGTTCAGATTGTCGGCAACCACCGTGATCTCGGACGGGCCAGCGATGGTGTCGATCCCGACATCGCCGAACACGACGCGCTTGGCGGCGGCAACATAGGCGTTGCCCGGCCCCACGATCTTGTCGACCGGCGAGAGACGCCCGGCTCCATAGGCCAGCGCGGCCACGGCCTGCGCCCCGCCTATGGGGTAGAATTCGGTGACGCCGGCGCGCACGGCCGCATAGGCGACGGCGGGGTTGAAGTGGCCGCCTGGAACCGGCGAGACCATGACGATACGCACAACGCCTGCCGCCCGCGCGGGAATGGCGTTCATCAGGACGGAGCTGGGATAGCTTGCCCGGCCGCCGGGGACGTAGAGGCCGACGGCGTCAACCGGCGTCCAGCGCCAGCCCAGTTCCAGCCCGTTTGAATCGGTGAAGCTATGGTCCGCGGGGCGCTGCCGGCCATGATAGGCCTCGATCCGCCCGGCGGCGAAATCGAGTGCCTCGCGAACATCCGGCGGACAGCGTTCGGCGGCTTCAAACAGGTCGATGCCGGCGATCTGAAGCGAGAATGGATCGATGGCCGCCCTGTCGAAGCGGCGTGTGTAATCCGCAACAGCTTCGCCGCCGCGTGCGCGCACGTCCCTGACAATGGCGGCTGTCGCGGCGTGGACATCTTCCGTGCCCTGCGCACGGCGTTGCGACAGGAAGCTCGCGAAGGCCACAGCGAAGCCGGGCGCGCTGGCGTCAAACCGGCGGACGCTCATTGCCGAGTCCCGTGGTCGGGCTTGCGGCGCGTAGGCCAGGCAGGGCCAATGTCTGCCAGCGTGACGTCGATGCATTCGACAGCGAGCTGAATCTGGGTATCGCCAGCAAAATCGAGCGTCAGAACGCCGCCGGGCGCCTCGGCCGCAGCCGAGAAGCGAATATCCATCAGCACGTGCACCGCATCCACATCCTTCGATACATTGCGGCTGCGGACCGTCTCGACGCCGGCGAAAGCCAGCAGGGCGCGGGACCGGAAGAACGGCATGCGCCTGCCCGCGCGCTCCCATTGGAAGCGGTTCAGTTCGAGGCCGAATGTGCGGGCCCTTGCCTCGAAGCGGATGTCGCCGGGCTTAACCAGTCCGTCCTGCGTCGCGGCGGCGATGATGGCCAGCCCTTCCGCGTCCTCCGCAAGAAGCTTGAGAGAGCTCACGACCCGGTCCTCGTCAGTCAGCATGCCTGATTGCCTGTCCGGCCTGCCGGCGCAGGCGCGGCAGGCGCCGCCCTCACTAGACCAGAAAGGCGGCGGGCTCAAGCGACACGACGGTCCCGCCGGATCAGGCGGATCCTCCCTGCCGCGTGATCTTCGCGCCGCACCGACCAAGCTTGCGCTCCAGCTGCTCAAAGCCGCGGTCGAGGTGGTAAATGCGGTTCACCACCGTCTCGCCCTCGGCCACCAGGGCGGCGATGCCAAGACTGACCGCGGC
>CAZTMG010000203.1:0-4725 GCA_964614815.1 uncultured Rhizobium sp.
AGACCCGCCGCCGCGCCGCCTTTTCCCTCTGAAGCGACGCCCGCCCCCATCCCGCGCCCCGGCGGCGGCCAGCACGCCGCCATCCGCGCCGCCCTTGCCGCCGGCCAGCTGGATGAGGCCGAGCGGCTGCTCAACGCCGCGCGTGAAACTGCCACGGGCCTCGATCTCGCCCACCTCACGGCTCTGGCCGGCGACCACGCACTCGCCAAGGGGCAGCCGAGCCATGCCCGCTGGCTGTGGCGTGTCGCCTTGAAAAGGGAAAATGAGGCTGCGAACAGCCCTGCCGCACATGCCGTAAAGGAAAGTCTGCGGACTGTCACCTAGGGAACCCTCGTTAAAGGAATTGGTCCTACCCCTATCGCAAGCGTCGATTCATGGGTCGGGCAACGCATGGCGTCTGCCAGTCGGATTCTGGAGTCTCTCTCGGCCTGGGAAGCCATCCCGACGGCCGTTGTGGACGCACGCGGCCGCGTGACCGAGGTCAATCCCGCCTTCGCCGTCCGACTCAACCGGAGCGAGTCCAGCCTGATCGGCGTCGACCTCATCCAGGCGATGAAGGCGATGGCTGACGATCACGCGCAACCTCCCGGCGGCGATGTGTTCTGTCTCGGGGCGGCCGACGCGGCCAGCTGGCTGAGGCTCGACCGTACGCCCTTGCCGGACGGACACGTCGTCGTGCGCCTCACCGATGTCACGTCGGAATGGGCTGCGATGCGTGCGCTGGCCTCGACCCGCACCATGCGCGACCGCCTCATGCAGGAAGCTGAAGTCGGCATCTGGCGCTACGACCCCGACACAGAATGCTATTATTTCTCGAGCGAACTTGCGCTCGGCCATGACGGCATCGACAAACCGGTGCCGCTCGCCCTGCTGCGCACGATCCAGCATCCCGAGGATGTTGCGAAGGACGACGCCATCCGCGACCGGCTGACGACCGAGGGCGGCTCGGCCGAGGGCGAGATGCGCTATCGCAAGGCCGATGGAGGCTGGACGACCCTGCGCGTGCATTACAGGTCCGGGCGTCGCACGGCGTCCGGCAGGCGGGAAATGTACGGGATCAGCCAGAATGTCACCGAGCTCGCCGCGGCGCGCGACCGCGCAGAGCTGCTCTCCAGCCGCGTGGAGCTGGCGATGGCCGCCGCCCGCGCGGGCCTGTACGAAATCGACATGCGCACCGGCGACCGCTGGTCGTCCGAACAGTTTGTCGAACTGGCCGGCGAAGAGGCGATGGAACGCCAGGCGCGCAATCCCTTCGGCCTCTACATGGACGATGAACAGCCTATCGTCCGCGCCAGCTGGGAGCGCTGTCTGCGCTCAACCGCAGTCGAGAGCCTCGACACGCGCATCTATCGCCCGGACGGAGAAGGCCGCTGGGTGCGTCTGTTCACGCGGGTGCAGCGCGACGCAGCCGGCAACAATGTCCGCGCTGTCGGCCTGATGCTCGACATTCACGAACAGAAGCAGCAGGAACTCGCGCTGATCGACGCCAAGCAGCAAGCGGAGGCGGCGACGATCGCGAAGTCCAATTTTCTCGCCTCGATGAGTCATGAGATCCGCACGCCGCTGAACGGCATCCTCGGAATGGCCCAGGTCCTGCGCGACGATACGCTCAGCGAGGCGCAGAAGGCCCGCATCAACATCATCGCCGAATCCGGCCAGACGCTGATGGCGCTGCTGAACGACGTTCTTGATATCTCCAAGATCGAGGCGGGCAAGCTCGAGATATCCCCCATAGACGGCGATATCGCGCTGACCATCGAGCGGGTGCGCCAGCTCTTCCTCAACCGCGCCGAGGAGCGCGGCCTCTGGGTCCGCGCCGAGATCGACGAGGGGCTGCCGGCCCTGCTGCATTATGATCCTGTGCGCGTGCGCCAGTGCATCGGCAATCTGCTCTCCAACGCCATCAAGTTCACGGCGTCAGGGGGAGTGACGATTCGCTGCTCGGCCGAAGAACGGGTCGACGGGGCCTGGCGTGTCACGATCTCGGTCGCCGATACGGGCATCGGCATGGATGCCGAGACCGTCTCCCGCCTGTTCGGCGCCTTCACGCAGGCTGACGCCAGCATCTCTCGCCGCTTCGGCGGCACCGGTCTCGGCCTCGCCATCACGCGGCAGCTGGCGCGGCTGATGGGCGGCGATGTTCGAGTCGAAAGCGAGGCGGGGCGGGGATCGACCTTCCATTCCACGTCCCTCGCCGAGCCTGCTGTCGCAACCGCCCGGTCCGAGCCTGCCGAGGCGGACGGCGCAGCCGGCAGGGAGCCGGTCATCCCGCCCGTGATGGGCGCGCGCGTGCTGCTGGTCGATGACAACCCGGTGAATCGCCAGGTCGTGCGCCTGTTCACGGCGCAGATGTCGCCGCGGATCGTTGAAGCGACAAACGGACAGGAGGCGCTGGATCGTCTCGCCGAACAGCCCTTCGACATCGTGCTGCTCGACGTGCACATGCCTGTCATGGACGGTCAGGAAGCGATCCGCCGCATCCGCTCGAGCGACCAGCCCTGGAAGGACATCCCGGTCATCGCCCTCACGGCCGACGCGATGAGCGGCGACCGGGAACGCTATCTCGCCATGGGCATGAGCGACTACATTTCCAAGCCGATCGATTCCCGCGAACTGGCGATGAAATATGTCCGCCTGCTCCGCGGACGCAAGCTGGCTGTGACTGACGCCGCCTGAGCGGCTCTCCCCGATGTGACCCCCCTGCCGTCGCGATGGCCCTTACGTTCGCGACGGCCAGGTCTAGCCTCATGCGACGCAAGACGGACGACAGTCCGCGGCGGGAGGAGGAAAGCATGAAATGGATGCCGCCGGCGCGCGGTCTTCGCGCCCTCGCCCTGACCTTCGCTCTCGCCCTGCCGGCGGTCGCGCAGGCTAGCTATGCGCCGCCGCGCACGCCGGACGGCAGGCCAGACCTGCAGGGCGTCTGGTCGAACCAGTCATTGACCACCCTGTCGCGTGCGCCGGGCGTCAAGCTCAGCGTCACGCCCGACGAAGCAAAGGATCTCGTCGAGAACAATCCCTGGGTCCTGCTGGCGCAGAGCGAGGAGGGCGCATCGGATTTCAGCGACGGCCTGCTCGACGACGGCAACAGCGATCGCGGCTACAACACCTTCTGGATCGACCCGGGCCAGTCCTTCGCCGTGGTGAAGGGCGAGATACGCACGTCATGGCTGGTCGATCCGCCCGATGGACGCGTTCCGGTCTCGCCAGGCGGCCAGAAGGCGCGCGCCGACGCCGCTGCGGCGAAGCGCGCCACGATGTATGAGGGTCCCGAGACCCTGCCGATCGCCGAGCGCTGTCTTATCGGCTTCACCAACGCCGGCGGGCCGGGAATGCTTAATACTATCTACAACAACAACTACCAGATCGTGCAGACGCCGGATCATGTGATGATCCTGTTGGAGATGGTGCACGATGCGCGGATCATCCCTGTCGCCAAGAGCAGGGAGGCGGCGCGGCACAGGCCGGCGGCGATCCAGCCCTGGCTGGGGGATTCCGTGGGCTGGTGGGAGGGGGATACGCTGGTGGTGCAGACCAGGAACGTGCACCCGGAACAGGCGCGGCAGGGGCAGATCATCCTTTCGCCCAATGGCGTGGTCACCGAACGGTTCAGCCGCGTGGCGGACGGCCAGCTGCTCTATACCTTCGAGGTCGTCGACCCGGACTATTACACCCAGCCCTGGCGCGCCGAAATGGTGATGAACCAGCGTCGCGAGCCGATCTACGAATACGCCTGCCACGAGGGCAATTACGCGATGGACGGCATTCTCTGGGGCGCGCGGCAGCTGGAGGCGCGGGGGCTTCCCAACACGCCCGGCCCCGGCATATTCGGACCGAACGCTCCGCCGCCCAGGCCGCGCAACAAGAATAATTAGGACATGACCGGCCAGCCGAACGTCCTCGTCACCGACATTCGCGGTTTCGCCAATCCGGTGATCGCGGCCCGTCTGGCGGCGGCCGGCGCCAACGTGATCGGTTGCGATCCGGCGATCGCCGAGGATGGAGCGGAGCACGGCGTCGACGTCATCGCGTGGGGAGCGCCGGGCGACATCGTCGCGCGCGCCGTCGCGCGTTTCGGCGGCAGGCTCGACGCCATCGTGATCTGCCCCGCCATGCCTGCGCCGCGCCTCAACGCGGAGGACCTGACCGTAGAGGCGCTGATGCCCTACTTCCAGCGTCTGTCCGCCGAGGCCATCGCCTTCGCCGGCGCCGCCATCCGCGCGATGCGTCCCAACAAGGCGGGGCGCATCGTGTTCGGCACGTCTTCCGGCCATATCGGCGGCATACCGGGCTTTGCCGCTTACGCCGCCGCCCGCGCAGCGGTGAACGGCGTGGTGCGGTCGCTGGCGCTGGAGGTTGCGGGCGATGGCCTGTCGGTCAACGCCGTGGCCCCGAACTTCATCCAGACGGAGACCTACTATCCCAAGGCCCTGCTCAGCGACCCGGTGAAAGGACCGAAATTGCTCTCCCGCGTGCCGATGGGGCGGCTGGGCGAAGCGGAAGAGGTCGCCGCACTTGTGGAATTGCTGGCGCTGGGGCGGAGCGGCTTCGTGTCGGGGCAGGTGATCAACATCTCCGGCGCCTGGTCATGATGTCGCAAAACCGGCTGCGCGAAGCCGCCGGGCCCCCATGGTGACCGGATGAGCGGCTATCATGTCTTCGAGACGGCCATCGGCTGGGCCGGCCTTGCCTGGGGTCGTGACGGGCTGATCGGCGCGCACCTGC
>CAZTMG010000204.1:0-280 GCA_964614815.1 uncultured Rhizobium sp.
GTTGCACCTGCAGGCCCGCTTCGATCCCGAAGACCTGCTGCGCATGATCCAGGAATTCAGGATCTCGCACATCCACATGGTGCCGATCATGTTCAACAGGCTGTTGAAACTGCCTGAGGACGTGAAGCGCAGGTATGACCTGTCATCGCTGGAGTTCGTCGTTCACGCCGCCGCGCCATGTCCGGCGCCGGTCAAACGCGCCATGATCGAATGGTGGGGACCCGTTATCAACGAGTATTACGGTTCGACAGAAACCGGCGGGGTCGCTTTCTGCACGTCC
>CAZTMG010000204.1:290-4714 GCA_964614815.1 uncultured Rhizobium sp.
AGTGGTTGGCCCATCCAGGCACGGTCGGAAAGGCCGTGCCTGGCGCCGACGTGCGCGTGACGGATGCCGACGGGAATTCGCTGCCGGTCGGCGAGATCGGCGAAGTTTGCGCCCGCTTCCCCGGCATCGCGGACTTCACCTATCACAGGGATGACGCCAAGCGTCAGGCGACGTCAAAGGCCGGTCTCATCGCCACGGGCGACCTCGGCTATTTCGACTCCGACGGCTTCCTTTATCTGTGCGACCGATCGAAGGACATGATCATTTCTGGCGGCGTCAACATCTATCCGGCCGAGATCGAAGGCGTGCTGCATCGCATGCCCGGCGTCGCCGACTGCGCGGTCTTCGGCATCCCTGACGATGAGTATGGCGAGGCCGTTCACGCCTGTGTTCAGGCACAGCCGGGCGTCCGGTTGAGCGAGGAGGATGTGAAATCCTACCTGCGTCAACACCTGTCAGGCTTCAAGGTCCCGAAATCCGTCGACTTCCGTGCAGACCTGCCGCGTGAGGACTCCGGCAAGATCTTCAAGCGGAAGCTGCGCGAGCCCTTCTGGGCCGGCCGCTCCACACGAATCTGAAGGACGAAAAGGACCTTGCCGTGAACTTCGATTTTTCAGACGAGCAGAAGATGCTTCGCGACCAGGCGCGCAGGTTTCTCGGCGAGGCGTGCGCCCGCAAGGTCGTCCGCAGCGTACTCGATGATGACGGCAAGTCCTTCGACGCCACGCTTTGGAAATCGCTGGCGGAGCAGGGCTGGCTTGGCGTGACGATCCCTGAGGCGCATGGCGGCCTCGGGCTTGGCCGTCTCGAACTCTGCGTGCTTGCTGAAGAAATTGGCCGCGCTCTCGCGCCCGTGCCATTTTCCTCGACGCTCTATTTTTTCACGGAGGCCATCCTGCTGGCCGGCTCCGGCAGCCAGCAGACCCGACTTCTCCCCGGCGTCGCCAACGGCTCGGTGATCGGCGCCTTCGCGATTTCCGAAGGGCCGGGCGCGCCCGCGCCGTCCTCTATCGAGGCGCAGTTCGACGGTGCAAAACTCTCCGGCGTCAAGATACCCGTCACCGATGGCGACATTGCCACTCACGCCCTGGTCCTGGCCCGCGAGGGGCAGGGCCTGTCGCTTGTCCTCGTCGACCTCCAGCAGTCAGGAGTGACGCGCGAAACGCTGCAGACGCTCGACCCGACGCGCGGCCATGCCCGTCTTACCTTTTCGAAGGCCAGCGCCGAACGGATCGGCAAGGCCGGCGAGGGCTGGGACCTCGCCGAGGCCGTTCTGGATCGGGCCGCCGTACTGATCGCCTTCGAGCAGATCGGCGGGGCGCAGGCCTGTCTCGACATGGCGGTGGACTACGCCAAGAATCGCTACGCCTTCTCGCGGCCGATCGGCTCGTTCCAGGCGATCAAGCACAAGCTCGCCGACATGTATGTCGGCATCGAGCTTGCCCGCTCGAATGCCTATTATGGCGCCTGGGCGCTTTCGACACAGGCGGCGCAGCTGCCGATCGCAGCCGCCGCCGCGCGCGTGGCGGCCAGCGACGCCTACTATTTTGCGTCCAAGGAAAACATCCAGGCCCATGGCGGCATGGGCTACACGTGGGAGGTGGACTGCCATCTCTTCTACCGCCGCGCCAAGCTGCTCGCAGTCCAGGCCGGCGGTCCCGGCGTCTGGAAGGAAAAGCTGGTGCGCCGGCTCGAGCAGAAGAACGCGGCCTAGGAGGCATATATGGATTTCAACGACACGCCCGAAGAAGCCGCCTTCCGCGCCGAGGCGCGAGCCTGGCTCGAAAGGACGCTGGGAGAGCCGAACGCCAGGACCAATGTCCGCATCGATGGTCCCGAGGGATTGAAGCGCGCCAGGGACTATCAGGCGAAGAAGGCGGCCGCCGGCTATGCCGGTCTCACGTGGCGCAAGGACGTCGGCGGGCGTGAACTCCCGCCGATATTCAGCGTCATCTTCAGCCAGGAGGAACAGAAGTTTCAGGCGCCTGTCGGCCCCTTCGCCATTGGTCTGGGCATGTGCATTCCCACTGTGATCGCCTTCCATTCGCCTGAGAAGGTCAAACGCTATGTCGGGCCGGCCCTGCGCGGCGAGGAGATCTGGTGCCAGCTCTTCTCCGAGCCTGGCGCCGGCTCCGACGTCGCGGGGCTCAAGACCAGGGCGGTCAGGGACGGCGATGACTGGATCGTCAACGGGCAGAAGGTCTGGACCTCGGGCGCCCACTATTCCGATTTTGGCATCGTTCTGGTGCGCACCAATCCGGAAAAGGAAAAGCACAAGGGCCTCACCATGTTCGTCATCGACATGAAGGCCCCCGGCGTCGAGGTCCGTCCGATCCACCAGATGTCCGGCGGTTCGAACTTCAACGAGGTGTATTTCACCGACGTTCGCATTCCCGACTCCGAGCGTCTCGGCGAGGTCGGCAATGGCTGGAACGTCGCCCTCGTCACGCTGATGAACGAGCGTCTCGCGGTCGGCGGTTCGGCCGGTCCCGAGTATGGCGAGATCCTCGAACTTGCGCGCAACACGCCTGCGCCGTCCGGCAGGGGAACGCTGCTGCAGGACCAGGCCTTCCGCGAAAAGCTGGCCAGCTGGTATGTCAGCGCAGAGGGCTATACGCTCGGCAAGTACCGTACGATGACCGCGCTCTCGAAAGGCCAGACCCCAGGCCCAGAGAATTCGATCGGCAAGATCCTCAACGCAAATCGCATGCAGGACATCGGCAACGCCGCCATCGAGGGCGGGGATCACTACGGCATCATTTCCGATCCGGCCCTCGCGCCGATGCAGGGGGCCTTCCACAACGCCTACATGTGGGCGCCGGGCCTGCGCATCGCTGGCGGCACGGACGAGATCCTCCGCAACATCATCGCCGAGCGCGTTCTCGGCCTGCCGCAGGATCCCCGCGCCGACAAGGGCGTCGCCTTCAAGGACCTGCCCACGGGGAGATGAGGGCCCGCACGCGGCGGGCGTGGTGGAGGGGACTGGATTCGAACCAGTGTACGCAGTGAAGCGGGCAGATTTACAGTCTGCTGGATTTAACCACTCTCCCACCCCTCCAGGGGTCGCCCTTGCGGGTCACGGGCCTGCTTGACGCGGGCCCGTGCGAGTCCGAAACGGGAGGTCGTCCCGCCAGCGGAGGGCGTCTTATAGTGACGAAGGATCGACCACGCAACCGGCCTCCGAAGGGCCGAGACCAGCCCCGTTTCGGCAATTCCGGAGCGGGCGGAGACCGCCCCCGGGAAGAGAGACGCGGCGACTCGCCGCGGCAGGCGAGCGGTGAGGAGGCCAAGGAAGCGGCGCGGAGCAAGCTCCGCCGGTTCGACAAGCCGGGCGGCTGGCCGCGCAATCAAGAACGGCGCGGGCACGCCTTCGAGGAGAATGGCGAGACCTGGATCTGGGGACTGCATGCGGCCGGAGCGGCGCTGGCCAACCCCATGCGCAAGATCTCGAAGGCCTTCATCAGCCGCAACGCTGCGGGGCGGCTCGGCCTCGATCCTGATGCGCTGCCGAAGTTCGCGGAGATCGCCGACCCGCGCGACCTCGATGAGCGGCTGCCTCCGGGCGCCGTGCACCAGGGGATCGCCGTGCGATGCCGGGCGCTCAACGGGATCGATATTGGCGAAGCGTCCATGCGGACGGACAAGCCGCTCGCCCTTCTTGATCAGGTCACCGATCCGCAGAATGTGGGCGCCATCTTCCGTTCGGCGGCCGCCTTCGGCGTGGGCGGCATCGTGATGCAGACGCGTAACGCGCCGGCGGCCGGGGGCGCGCTAGCCAAGGCCGCGGCTGGCGCTCTCGAAACGGTGGAGGAGATTCGCGTTGTCAACATTTCCCGCGCCATAGATGCGCTCACGGAAGCGGGCTGGAAGGTGATTGGACTGGACGGCGCCGCGGAGCAGACGCTGGACCACGCGCTTGCGGGGCCGGAGCCGGTGGCGATCGTTCTGGGCGCCGAAGGGTCGGGGCTGCGGCCGGGCGTGGCGAAAGCCTGCACGATGCTGGCCCGGATCCCGATGCAGGCGGGCATGGAGAGTCTGAATGTCTCGAACGCGGCGGCGATCGCGTTCTACGAGGCGATGCGGCGGAACGGGACGAACCCGCCGCCCGCAGCCACAAGGCCTGTCCATGGCGATGGCATTGACGACGAAGCCGACTAGACTGCGCGTAGCTTCAGGGAGAGCCGGATGACCCGGATCGTGATCGCGATTGTGCTGGGACTTGTCGCCATTGGCGCGGCGATAGTCTGGGGCGTCGGGAAGTTCGGAGGGTCGCCTCCGGTCCAGAGCGCCGCGCGCGACCCGATTATCCGCGAGCCGGAGACAGTCGTGGCGCCGGCCGCTGCGCCTTCGACGCTTGCGCCGGCAGCCCGTCGTGCGCCAGCCGGGGAGCCTGCCGAGCCGGCGGCCCAGCCAGCGCCGGCGGA
>CAZTMG010000205.1:0-4711 GCA_964614815.1 uncultured Rhizobium sp.
TGGAGGCGAACGCAGTGACGGCCACGCGCCCCGTCTGCTCGGCGACGGCGCGGCGCAAGGCCTCGCGCGCCATGCCTTCGGAGCCCGCCTCGCCTTCCTCGAACACGTTGGTGCTGTCGCACACCATGGCGAGAATGCCCTCGCGGCCCAGCTCCTCGATCTTTGCCTGGTCGAAATCCTCGCCGATGATCGGATCGGGATCGATCTTCCAGTCGCCCGTGTGCAGGACCGTGCCCAGCGGCGTACGGATGACAAGACCGTTCGGCTCCGGGATCGAGTGCGTCAGCGTCACGAGCTCCACCTCGAACGGCCCGAAGGTCCGCTTCTCGCGCAGTTGCATGATGTTGACGGTCGCCTCGATGTCGAGGTTGCGCTCGCGCAGCTTCTCCATCACGAGATAGGCGGTAAACGGCGTGGCATGGATCGGCGCGCGCAGGCGCGGCCACAGCCAGGCAATGGCGCCGATATGATCTTCGTGCGCGTGCGTGAGGATGATCGCCTCGATGTCCTGCGCATAGGTTTCGAGGTAGACGGGGTCGGGCATGATCAGGTCGACGCCGGGCGTGGTGTCGTCGCCAAACGTCACGCCGACATCGACGACGATCCAGCGACGGTTCTCCGGAGGCCCGTAGCCATAGGCGTTCAGGTTCATCCCGATTTCGCGGCAGCCTCCGAGCGGCGCGAAAATGAGTTCGTCACCCTTCTTCATTTGAGCTCTTTGGCCGCCCGGCTGATATTGCGATCATAGAGGATGCGAAGACCCTTGATCGTGATGTCGCTGTCAAAGTGATCGATCCTGGTGGCGGCGCCCTCGAACAGCGAGGCCACGCCGCCCGTCGCGATGGCTGTCATGGGCCGGCCGTACTCGCGCTTGATGCGCTCCACAAGCCCGTCGATCAGGTCGATATAGCCCCAGAACACGCCGGACTGCATCGCCGCAACCGTATCCTTGCCGATGACGCTCGCGGGTTTCTGGATGGCCACGCGGGGCAGCTTTGCCGCCGCCTCGTGCAGCGCCTTCATGGACAGGTTGATGCCTGGCGCGATGATGCCGCCCTCGAAAGCCCCATCCGCGCCCACGATATCGAACGTCGTCGCCGTTCCGCTGTCGATCACGATCAGCGGGCCGGAATAGTGAGCATGCGCGCCCACGGCGTTCACGAGCCGGTCGGCGCCCACCTCGCTCGGCTTGGGCAGATCCACCCGCACGCCGAGATCGACATTCTCGCCGATCACGAAGGGTTCGACCTTCAGATAGCGTCGCGCGAAATTGCGCTGGTTGAACAGGGACTGCGGCACGACCGTGGAAATGATGCAATCATCGATCTGGGCAAGCTCCAGGCCGTTGATGCGCATCAGCGTGGAAAGCCAGACGGCGTAGTCGTCCGCCGTCCTGGTCATGTCGGTGGAGGATCGCCATTGCGCGCGCCAGCTCGTCCCGTCATGGACGGCGAATAGCGTGTTGGTGTTGCCCGTATCGATCGCCAGCAGCATGCGATGTTCCCTGCAGACCGGAGCCTATGTCTTTATCGACATTTCGCCGGCGCGAACATGGGCTTCCGATCCATCCGCCAGCCGCAGCAGCAACGCCCCGTCATCCGCCAGCCCCGTCATGACGCCCCGGAGGCCATTCACCTCGACCGGCGCGCCGAGATGGGCCGCACAGGCGAGCCAGGCGTCCCTCACGGGCCCGAATCCGTCGCCGAGCAGGCTGAAAAGCCGCGCCCGGAAAGCCAGATCCAGCGCCGCAAGAACCTTCTGCGCCGTCAACCCCTGTCCGCCCGGCAGGTCGGCAAGGCAGGCGGTGCGCCTGTCATCCCGCTCCGGCGCGACCTCCACGTTCACTCCGAAGCCTGCGGCCATCCAGAGCCGTCCATGCTGCAGCCCGGTCTCGATCAGGATGCCGCACAGCTTGTCGCCGCCCGCCAGGACGTCGTTCGGCCATTTGAGCTTCAGGGTCGTCGCATCCACGCCGCATCCCGCTGCGGCGTCACGGCGAGTCCCGCCGCGAAGGGCGCCAGCGTCGCGGCCATGATGTTACCCGGATAGGGCAGCAGCGCGGTCGCGTAGAGATTGCCTCGCGGCGAACTCCATTGCCGGCCCAGCCTGCCCCGCCCGGCCGTCTGCGTGGACGTGACGAGCCAGCACGGGCCCATGTCGCCGGCGGCGGCCCGGCGGCGCGCCTCCTCGTTGGTTGAATCGATCTCGTCGAACCGGATGACGGGCCAGGCGCTCGCAAGAAGCTCGAGCGACACGGCCTCAGCCGCCGGCCGCGCGGGCGGCCATGTCGAGCAGGACCTGGATCGCGATGGTCAGCACCGGGAAGACCAGCAGGCTGGTCGTCAGGACGACCGCGCCCACGGAGACATCCGTGCGGTCCAGGGGATCGCCGGGGGGCTTCATGAACATCGCCCAGACAAGGCGCAGATAGTAGCCCAGCGACACCACGCTGGCCAGCGCCCCCGCCAGAACCAGCCACAGCAGGTTGGCCTCGACGCCGGCCCTGAACACTTCGAGTTTGCCCCAGAAGCCCGCGGCCGGCGGAATGCCCGCCACCGAGAAGATCAGGACCAGCAGGCCCAGCGCCATGCCCGGCTTCGTCTTCACGAGACCGTTCAGGTCCGACACCTGGTCGATCGCCTGGCCGCCCCGGCGCAGCGCCAGAACGCCGCCGAACATGCCCAGCGTCGCGACCACATAGAGCGTCATGTAGGCCAGCACCGCGGACGCCCCCGCCCCCGCCCCCGCCGCGATCCCGATCACGGCAAACCCGACATTCGAGATCGAGGAATAGGCAAGGATACGCTTGATGCTGTTCTGCATCAGCGCGCCGAACGCGCCGACCAGCATCGAGAGGGCCGCGATGATGGCGATGATCTGCTGCCAGGCTGACGCGTGCGATCCGAACGCCGTGAAGAGCACATGCGCAAGCAGGGCGACGGCGGCGATCTTCGGGGCCGTCGAGAAGAAGGCGACGACCGGAGCGGGCGCGCCCTCATAGACATCGGGCGTCCAGATATGGAAGGGGGCGGCGGACGCCTTGAAGGCGAGTCCGCAGATCAGGAAGACCAGGCCGAACGTCAGTCCCACCGAAGGCGCCGCCGCCGCGATGGCCGCATAGCCCGTGCCGCCCGCAAACCCGTAGATCAACGCCGATCCATAGAGGAGGAGGCCCGATGCAAGCGCGCCGAGCACGAAATACTTGAGACCGGCTTCCGCAGACTTCACGCTGTCGCGCTTGAACGCGGCCAGCACGTAGGACGAAAGGCTCAGCGTCTCGATGCCGACATAGAGCGTCATCAGGTCATTGGCCGAGAGCATCAGGCCCGCGCCAAGCGAACCGAACGCCGCCAGAAGCGGATACTCGTAACGCTCCATCCGGGCTGACTTGAGGAAGCCGCCCGACATGAACAGGGCCAGCGCCGCCAGCGCATAGGTCGCGCCCTTCGCGAACAACGTGAACAGCGTGGCGCGATAAAGCCCTTCCGGCGCCAGCGCGCTGGCAAAGGCGGAAATCGCCTCGCCCTTGCCGAACTGCCAGAACGAAGCCGCCGCCGCCGCCGCCAGCGCGAGCGCGGCCGCCAGACGCAAGAGGCCGGAAATCTTGTCCCCGCCGATGGCGCCGATCAGCAGGCCCGCGAGCCCGAAGCCGACCAGGATCGTCTCGGGCATTGCATTGGTGATGTCAGCCAGGAAATCCATGACGTGTTCCTACTGCCCGATCATCCGAAGCACTTCCATGGTCGACGCCTCGGTGAGGTCGAACACGATGCCGGGGAAGACGCCAAGGCCGAGCGCGCTGATGGCCAGCAGGCCGAGAATCAGGACTTCGAGCGCCGTGACGTCCTTGATGTCGAACAGCTTCTCGTTGGTCATCTCGCCGAACACCGTGCGGCGATACAGCGTGAGCATGTAGACCGCCGAGAAGATGACGCCGAGGGCGGCGCCCGCCGCCGCCCATGTGCTGGCCTGGAAGGCCCCCACCATTGTCAGAATCTCGCCGACAAACCCGCTGGTTCCCGGCAGCCCGACATTGGCCATCGAGAACAGCATGAACAGGGCGGCATAGACCGGCATGCGGTGGACGAGACCGCCGTAGAACGAAATTTCCCGCGTGTGCATCCGGTCATAGATCACGCCGACACAGAAGAAGAGCGCGCCCGAAATCACGCCATGGCTGATCATCTGGAAGATGGCGCCCTGGATGCCGGCTTCGTTGAACGAGAAGATCCCGAGCGTCACGAAGCCCATGTGGGCGACGGAGGAGTACGCCACCAGCTTCTTGATATCCGTCTGGCGGAAGGCGACCAGCGAAGCATAGACGATCGCTATCACCGACAGCGCGAACATCAGCGGCTGGAACAGGAGCGACGCGTCCGGGAACATGGGCAGCGAGAATCGCAGGAAGCCATAGCCTCCCATCTTCAGCAGCACAGCCGCCAGCACCACCGAGCCCGCCGTCGGCGCCTCGACGTGCGCGTCCGGCAGCCAGGTGTGAACCGGCCACATCGGCAGCTTCACCGCAAAGGACGCGAAGAAGGCCAGCCAGAGCCAGGTCTGCGCTTCGGGCGGGAACAGCAGCCTTCCCGTTTCCGGATCGATGCCGGATTGCAGGAACGGAATGTCCGTCGTGCCCGCAACCGTCGCCATGTAGATCAGCGCGATCAGCAGCAGCAACGAGCCGAGCAGCGTGTAGAGGAAGAACTTGAAG
>CAZTMG010000206.1:0-4658 GCA_964614815.1 uncultured Rhizobium sp.
GGGGCGATAGCTGTCGCGAATCTCGCTGTAGTCTTTCGAGCGCTGGTCCGTGTTCTCGATCATCAGCGAGATCGGCGTTCCGGTCGTCACCGGCCCGCCCGTGCGGTCATCCTCGAACACGCCGGAGAGGATTCTGACCTTGTCCTCCTCCTGGCGCTGCGTGACGAAGCGCGACGTGCCCGGTCGGCGCTTGTCAAGAAACTGCTGGATGTAGTCCTCCGTCAGCGCGAGTCCCGGCGGACATCCATCCACCACGCAACCGATCGCGGGACCGTGGCTTTCGCCCCAGGTCGTGACGCGGAAGAGATGGCCGAAGGTGTTGTGCGACATGACCGCAGGCTTAAGCCCAAATCGCGGCCTTTGAACAGTCTCGCCCGCCCGTCTGGCGAAAAGCCCCTGGCGCGGCTAGCGTCGTCAACGACATGGGAGACGCCGGATGACCTACGATTTCAGGGGCAAGACCGCCGTGGTGACGGGCGCGAGCCGCGGCATTGGCGAGGCGATCGCCCGCACGCTGGCGGAGGATGGCGCGAAGGTGGCCCTCGTGGCGCGCTCGGCGGACAGGCTGAAGGCGCTGGCCGCCAGCCTGCCCAACGGCGCCGTCGCCATCGAGGCCGACATGGGGTCGGCCGATGGCTGGCGCAAGGCGGCGGACGGCGCGCTGGCTGCGCTGGGCGAGGTCGACATCCTTGTCAACAATGCCGGCGTCAGCGTCGCGGAGCCGATGGGGAAGGTGACGCCCGCGGGTCTGGACGACACGCTGAACGTGAACGTGCGGAGCCTGATCCTGCTCACCGACGCGCTTGCGGCCTCGCTGATCCGCCGCAAGGGGAATGTGGTGAACATCTCCTCTGTCTCGTCCTTCTCCGGGGCGGTTGGGCAGATCGCCTATTCCGCCTCGAAGGGCGCCGTGAACGCCTTCACGCGCAACGCCTCGATCGACCTTGGCCGCTCCGGCGTGAGGGTGAACGCCGTGGCGCCGGGCGTGATCGACGACGGCATGTGGTCGACCGCGTTCGCCAGAGGACTCGACCGCGAGAAGACGCTGGAGCGCATGGGACGGCTGGTTCCGCTGGAGCGGCGCTGGGGCTCGGCCCAGCAGGTCGCCGACGCCGTGGCCTTTCTGGCCTCCGACAAGGCCGCCTATATCACCGGTCAGGTGCTGCGTGTTGATGGAGGCATGATCGTCTGATGGCCGACAGGATCATCCCTGCCTCTCCTTCCGCGGAGGACTATGCGAAGGCGGCCGCCGCCTCGCCGGACGACGGGGCGTGGTTTGCGCGGACCGACCCGTTCGCCCTGTTCGCGGAGTGGCTCGAGGAGGCCCGGGCCAAAGAGCCAAACGATCCCAACGCCATGGCGCTGGCCACGGCGGATGAGCACGGCGCGCCGGATGTGCGGATGGTCCTGCTCAAGGATGTCTCGGCGGACGGGTTCGTGTTCTACTCCAATGCCGAGAGCCGGAAGGGAACCCAGCTCGCCGTCAACCCGCAGGCTGCGCTCTGCTTCCACTGGAAGAGCCTGCGGCGGCAGGTGAGGGTGTCCGGCAGGACAGAAGCAGCAACTGAGGCCGAGGCCGACGCCTACTTCGCCACCCGCGCCAAGGACAGCCAGATCGGGGCGTGGGCGTCCGAGCAGTCGCGGCCCATGGAGGGACGATTCGAACTGGAGAAGCGGATCGCGATGTTCGCGGCCAAATATGGACTGGTGAAAACGCCAAGGCCGCCGCACTGGCGCGGCTGGCGCCTGCGTCCGACGCGCATCGAGTTCTGGCGCGACCGGCCCTTCCGCCTGCACGACCGGCTGGAGTTTACGCGAGGCCAACCGGGCGACCCCTGGGTCGCACGCAGGCTTTATCCCTGATCGCCTCGCCCTGCAGTTGGCGTCCGCGATAGCGGGTGGCATCCTCTTCGATCAGCGAGTCAGATCTGCTGACGGGAGGAACGGAGAGGCATGGATATCCTGAGACGGTTGCTGCTGGCGGTTGCCCTGTCGGCCTGCTCGGAAGGGGCGATCGCTCAGGAGACCCACAGGGAGCCGTGGTGGGACTCGCCGTGGGGCGAGGCGGACCGTCTGGGCAATGTCAACCATCTCTCCGCCGAGGGGGTGAGGAAGGCGGCCGGCCTCGTGAAGACCGGCAAGGTCTACGCCCTTGGCGTGCCGACCGCGCCCGAAAGCGCCGCCTATGGCGCGCGGACGTATGCCTATGAGCGGCAGCCGGGTCCGGATGCCGACTTCACGCCCAACGGATCGCAGCGCGTGACCGCGTTCGACGAACGGATCACCTCGTCAATGGGCATCGGCACGCAGATTGACGGCTTCGGGCATCTCGGCGTCGACCATCATTACTACAACGGCGTCACGGGCAGGGAAGTCGCCGCCACGCGGGCGCTGCAGACGGCCGATATTCCGCCCATCGTGACGCGCGGCGTGCTGATCGACATGACCAGGCACTTCGGCAAGCCGCACCTGGAAGTCGGCGACACCTTCAACCGCGCCGAGATCATGGCGGCCATGCGGGCGCAGGGCGTCACGCTCAACAAGGGCGATGTGGTGCTGTTCCACACCGGCTGGATGGCGGCGAAGATGGAGGCCGAGAAGGATCTCTACCGTTCCAGTGAGCCGGGGCTCGGCGAGGATGGAGCGATCTTCCTGGCTGATCTCGGCGTGGTTGCCGTTGGGGCAGACACCATCGCGCTGGAAGCGCTGCCCTCCCCGCCGGGAAAGCCCTTCATCGTTCACCAGACCCTGCTGGCCAAGCGCGGCGTCCATATCCTCGAGACCATCGACACCAACCAGCTGGCCGCAGACGGCGTGAAGGAGTTCCTTTTCGTGCTTGGCATCCCGCGTTTCGTGGGAACGGTGCAGATGGTGATCAACCCTGTCGCCATCGGGTAGGCAGGCGCATTTCCGCCGGCGATCGGCTGTCGCCGCGCGCGGCATGGCGGCGGATGTGGGTCCCGGGATCGTCCATGAAGTCCGCGATGGCGACAAAGCGGCGCGGCAAGTGACGCGCGGGGAGGGCGATTCGTGCGCGGGGTGCGGACGAAGGACGGCGATGCCAGGCCCCGGATGTGTTCATGCCCGCCCGGGGGACCCGGACGGGCATGAGGAATACACCAGTCTTCGGGAAATTGGGCGGCCCCCGGAGAGGGGCGCTGGCCAAGGACTGGCTGCCCAATGCGAAGAGCCCAGCTACTACTTCTTCTTCTTCGCAGCTTTCGCCGGCTTCTTGGCGGCGGGCTTGGCAGCTTTCTTCGCTTTCTTGGCAGTGGCCATTCTAAGTCTCCTTGAGTGGTCCCTTGGTGTCCGCCTGCTAGCAAGCTCGCACCGATTGATGTTGAGTCTTCTCCGATCGGACTCCGACTCAACGAATCTGTCATACACCAGACTCGCGCGGGAGTAGAGTGCCTCTTCGCAAGCGATCGTTGATCGCCTCGCCCAGACCGACATCCGGAATCGACTGCACGGCGATCGCACGATGACTCTCATCGAGCGTTCGCAGCATCGCGAAGAGGTTCGCAGCAGCCTCCGCGAGGTCGGCCGATGGCGAGAGGTTCAGGCTCGCCTCGACACCTGGCGGCGGTGATCCGAAAGCGAGAAACGCCTCGCCTGACTCGACGCTCGACGCCTCCATCCGCAGACGTGCGCGGGGGGCGTAGTGACGCTTCAGCATGCCTGGCGCGACCACGCCTTCGGCAGCGTCGGGAGACCTCAGCGGGCCTGTGAACAACTCGATGTCGGCGCGTGCGATCGCGCCCGGCCGGAGCATCACCGCGCCGCTTTCGCCGGGCGCCACGATGGTCGATTCAACGCCCGCAGGAGACGGTCCGCCATCGACGATGAGATCGATGCGTTCGCCCAGTCCGGCCATCACGTGGGCGGCGGTCGTGGGGCTCAGCTGCTCCGAAGGATTCGCCGACGGCGCGGCGATCGGGCGGCCGACGCGCGAAATAATCCCAAGAGTTGCAATGTGTTGTGGAACACGCAGGCCGATGGACGACAGGCCCGCCGTGGCGAGTGCGGAAACCGGGCACGTGGTCCTGCGCGGCAGCACCAGCGTGAGCGGACCGGGCCAGAAGCGTTGTGCGAGCGTGCGCGCGAGGGGAGTGAACACGGCGTGCTGCTCCGCCATGTCGAGACTGGCGACATGGCAGATGAGCGGGTTGAAGGCGGGGCGTCCCTTGGCTGTGTAGATCGCGGCGACGGCGGCGCCGTTCGTGGCGTCGGCGGCGAGTCCGTAGACGGTCTCGGTGGGCACGGCGACGAGTCCGCCGGCGAGGATCACGCGCGCCGCTTCATCGAGCCCGGCGGGGTCCATTCCCACCATGCGCGCAGGTCCGCGCGAGGCGCCGGAGGCGGCATTATGTGAATCGGAGTTCATCGTTTTTCGGGTCCCGTCTCGACCCGCTTGCGGCGCCCGCGAAGGGTCGTCGATGGCGTACGAAGCCGTCGCGCGGGCGGGCGCACGCGCGACTCGCGCTGTTCAATTTCGACTCCGTGCTGTGACATGACGAACACACTTTTTTGGCTGCGAGGCGCCTCGCCGGCGCCGGTTTCGACTCGTGCGGGCGGTCCGGCGCGACTCGCCGAGTCGGGTTGGCGCATGCGGCGCGCGCGGCGAGTCGCCTGCTCACGACCGCGTGGCGACCACGTCG
>CAZTMG010000207.1:0-1436 GCA_964614815.1 uncultured Rhizobium sp.
TTCATCTCGATGACGACCAGGCGGCCATTGTCCGGGTTCACCGCGAACTGCACGTTTGAGCCGCCGGTTTCCACGCCAATCTCGCGCAGCACGGCGATCGCGGCGTTGCGCATCACCTGATACTCGCGGTCCGTGAGGGTGAGGGCGGGAGCGACGGTGATCGAGTCGCCGGTGTGGACGCCCATCGGGTCGACGTTCTCGATGGAGCAGACGATGATGCAGTTGTCCGCCTTGTCGCGGACAACCTCCATCTCGAACTCCTTCCAGCCGAGCAGGCTCTCGTCGATCAGGATCTGGCTGACCGGCGACATCTGCAGGCCGCGGGTCACGATCTCCTCGAACTCCTGGCGGTTGTAGGCGACGCCTCCGCCAAGCCCGCCAAGCGTGAAGGCCGGTCGCACGATGCAGGGCAGGCCGACAATTTCCATCTGGCGCATGGCTTCGGCGAAGCCAGCCTTGAGATCGTATTCCACCCGGCCGTCCGCCGTCCTGATCTCCGGCGAGGCGACGATGGCGGCGCGCGGGGATTCAAGTCCGATCCTGTCCATCGCGGCGCGGAACTTGGCGCGATCCTCGGCCTTTTCTATGGCCTCCGCCTTGGCGCCGATCATCTCGACGCCATGCTCCTTCAGTACGCCCATCTGCTCCAGCTTCAGCGCGCAGTTGAGCGCCGTCTGGCCGCCCATGGTCGGCAGCAGGGCGTCCGGTTTCTCCCTGGCGATGATCCGGGCGACCATCTCGGGCGTGATCGGCTCGACATAGGTCGCATCCGCCAGCTCGGGATCGGTCATGATCGTGGCGGGGTTCGAGTTCACCAGGATCACCCGGTAGCCCTCGGATTTCAGCGCCTTGATCGCCTGGACGCCGGAGTAGTCGAACTCGCAGGCCTGTCCGATCACGATCGGGCCCGCGCCGATCACCAGGATGGACTTGATGTCTGTGCGCTTGGGCATGTCACCGGGTCAGGCTGAAGGTGGCGGACGGCAAATTGCGGCAGGGTTTATCGACGCGGGGCCCCCCGCGCAACCCTTGTTGGACGTCGCGCCGAAAGGCGTCGCAGCCCCGGAAATTCAGCCGATTCCGGCAGCGACTCGCCGCGGTGCGCGATCGGGCGCCGGCTGGAATGCGACAATCCGGCCTTTGCGCCGCGCGGCCCGGGCGCGCCCGGCGACGGACCGGATACTGGCCGCGCAAATGACCTGGCCGCGGGCAGGCCGATGCCGCGCCGGAATGGTCAGGATCAGGTATAGCGCTTCGACGTCTTCTGCTCGAACGCGTCGCCGTCCTGCTTCGCCGCGCCGCCATAGCCGGTGAACCGGTCGGCGACGAACGGATTCGTGCGGCGTTCCTGACCGAAGGTCGAGGTCGGGCCGTGGCCGGGCACGAACGTCATGTCGTCGCCCAGCGGCCAGAGCTTTCCGGTGATCGAGTCGATC
>CAZTMG010000207.1:1544-4648 GCA_964614815.1 uncultured Rhizobium sp.
CCACATGGCCGGGGGTGTGGCCGGGGGTGTGGGAGACATCGAACCTGACGCCTTCCAGCTCCAGCACGTCGCCGTCCTCGAGATAGCGATCCGGCGTCACATTCCTGAGGCCCGTGAGGCCGTAACGCCGGGCCGAGCTTTCCACCTGGTCGAGCCAGAACTGGTCGTCCCTGTGCGGGCCGATGACGGGTGCGCCGGTGCGTTCGCGGATTTCGGCGGCGGCGCCTGCATGGTCGAGATGGCCATGGGTCAGCCACATCTCCTTGAGCGTCAGGCCGAAATGATCGAGCGCGCCGATCAATGTCTCGACGTCGCCGCCCGGATCGATGAACACGGCGCGCTTCGTCTGCGTGTCCCAGAGGAGCGAGCAGTTCTGCTGCAGCGGCGTCACCGGAATGATGCGGATCTGCAGGCGGGTTTCGGGGCGCGCGTCGGTCATGCCTCCTAGATGGCGGTCATGGACGCCGGAAGCAAGCCGCTTGCTGGCGGCTCAATGCGTGCGGCGGCGGCGCACGCCAAACGCGTCCCCGGGCGCGGGGTTTTCGGCCAGGACCTGGGCGCGCAGCGAGGTGAGCGTCAGGCGGGTTTCCTCCAGCCGGTCGAGCTTGGCGGCGAGGCTCTCGATGCTGTTGTAGGCGAGCCGTTTCATCTCGCGGCGGCCGAGGGCCACGGTCTCGAGGATGACGCCGGAAACGAGGCTTATCCCTGCGAGGACGGCGAGCGTCCCGCACAGGAACGCCGTGGGGAAGCGCGGCACGAGGCCGGTCGCCATGTACTCGCCGATCACCGGGGCGCCGAGCGCGAGGGCGGCGAGCAGGATCAGGCCGGACAGGGCGCCGAAGAACAGGAGGGGACGCTCGTCGCGCATCAGGCGGCCGATCGTGGCGAGGATGCGGAAGCCGTCCCTGAACGTGGAGAGCTTGGACACCGAGCCTTCCGGACGCGCGCCATAGGCGGTCTGGATCTCGGTGGTGATCATGTCGAGTTCGAGGGCGTGCACCGTGAGTTCGGTTTCCGTCTCGAAACCGGAGGCGAGCGCCGGGAACGACTTCACGAAACGCCGCGAGAAGGCGCGATAGCCCGAGAGCATGTCGGTGAAGCGGTCGCCGAAAATCCAGGCGACAAGGCCCGTCAGCATCCTGTTGCCGAGCCTGTGGCCGGCGCGGTAGGCCGCCTTCTCTTCCGTGATCCGGGCGCCGACCACCATGTCGGCCTGCGTTTCGATCAGGCGGGAGACGAGGCGCGGCGCGGCGGCGGCGTCATAGGTGGCGTCGCCATCCACCATCACATAGACGTCGGCCTCGATGTCGGCGAACATGCGCCGCACGACATGCCCCTTGCCCTGCAAGGGCTCGCGACGGACGATCGCGCCGGCGTCGCGCGCCGCCCTGGCGGTGTTGTCGAAGCTGTTGTTGTCGTAGACGTAGATGCGGGCGTTCGGCAGCGCCGCCCGGAAGGAGCGAACGACATCGCCGATGGTCGTCGCCTCGTTGTAGGCTGGGATCAGCACCGCGATGTCGACGTGGCGGATTGCCGGGGAGATCTGCTGGCCAACCGCATGAAGCGCTGCTTCGGCAGCGGCCAGACGCGCGTGGATGTCGGACTGCTTGTCGACGGACGACATGGGGCCCCCGGTGTTCCAGATTGGTCCCGGTTGCCACGTCCGGATTGAAGAACCGGTTGCGCAAGTCCTTCCGAATTGTCACTTCCGCGGAAAGGATCTGGCGATCTTGATGAGGAACGTCCTAACGCGCATCGCCCCCGATCATGTCCGCTCCGCCATGAACTTCGCGAAGCGTTCGAACAGGTAGAACGAGTCCTGCGGGCCGGGGCTGGCTTCCGGGTGGTGCTGCACCGAGATGATCGGCTTGCCGGCCACGCTGAGACCGCAGTTTGTCCCATCGAAAAGAGAACGATGGGACTCTTCGACGCCGGCGGGGAGCGTGTCGACGTCGACGGTGAAGCCGTGGTTCATCGAGACGATCTCGACCTTGCCGGTGGCGAAGTCCTTCACCGGGTGGTTCGCGCCATGATGGCCCTGCGGCATCTTCTTCGTCCGGGCCCCGAGAGCGAGGGCGAGCATCTGGTGGCCGAGGCAGATGCCGAGGATCGGCACGCCCGAGGCGATCAGCTTCCGGATTTCAGGGCCGGCGTATTGCGCGGTCGCAGCCGGATCGCCCGGGCCGTTGGAGAGCACGACGCCGTCCGGCTTCAGCGCGAGGATGTCCTCGGCCTTCGTCGTCGCGGGCACGACCGTGACCCTGGCGCCGACCGCGGCGAGGTTGCGCAGGATGTTCCTCTTCACGCCGAAGTCCATCAGGATGACATGGTATTTCGCATGGGCCAGCGGTTCGAAGCCTGCGCCGGGCTTCCACAGGCCGTCGGCGGACTCGAACCGCTGTCCGCTGCTGACATTGATGGCGAGGTCGGCGTTCTCGACGCCCATCCACGTGCGGGCTGCTTCGATGAGGGCGCTCGCGTCGATCCTGCCGTCCGGCGCGTGCGCGATGGCGGATTTCGGCATCCCCAGTTCGCGGATGCGGCGGGTGAGGGCGCGGGTGTCGACGCCGGAGAGGCCGATGATGCCGCGGGAGGCCAGCCAGACGTCCAGGCGATCGGCGGCGCGCCAGTTCGACGGCAGGGTCGGCGGGGCCTTGAACACGGCCCCGCGCGCGGCGGTCTTGCCCCGGGGCGAGGAGTCTTCCTGGTCTTCGGCGTTGGCGCCGACATTGCCGATGTGCGGGAAGGTGAAGAGCACGATCTGTTCGGCGTAGGAGGGATCGGTCAGGATCTCCTGATAGCCCGTCATCGCCGTGTTGAAGCACAGCTCGCCGGGCGCGGCGCCGGTTGCGCCATGGCCCTGGCCCCAGAAGACCGTGCCGTCTTCGAGAGCGATTGCGCCGGTTGCGGTTGGCGTCATGGGGAAGGCCTCCGGCTGGAGCTGGCGACTCGGGCGAGGGGCCGCACAAACGGGCGCTAAGTAGGGGGGTGGGCGGGGGGCGTCAAGGCGCGGACATGCGGATGCGGTCTCAGGCGCGCTGTGCGCGCTGAGTGAGGAGCGAAGAGCGCGTGGCGAACAGGGCGATTGCGGGCGGGGCGCGGGC
>CAZTMG010000208.1:0-4634 GCA_964614815.1 uncultured Rhizobium sp.
CTCGGTGGCCGCCGGGCCAGCAAAAAAAACGGCGCGGCGGACGATGTCCGGCTGCCTGAGGTCTTCCGGGGTCGCGAACAGCAGCCATGACAGCGAGCCCTTGCGGGCGACGCCCGAGACCTGGCGCGCGACCAGCGGGGCGAACATCAGCACAACCGCCATGGGCAGGTTCTGCAGCATGAAGGTTGGCGAGATGGCGAAGGAGGCGAGCAGCAGGACGAAGCCGAAGACCATGTGCTGCATGTAGTGGCGGACAAGGTCCGACCAGGCGAATCCGTTGCGGTCGCGCACCTGCGGGCGCCAGCCGCCATCGACGCCCATCAGCGTCGAGAGGATCGAGCCGGCATGGTTGATCATGATGATCGGGGCGAGCAGCGCGGTCATGGCCAGGTCGCACACGACGGCCACGAGGAAGCGCGGGGACCTGTCCCAGCCGGGCAGCTTGTTGAACGCCCAGAGGATGACGGCGAGCCATTTCGGCGAGGTCATCAGGAGGCCGACGATGGCGACGAGGCGGAGGCTTGCGGTCGGGTCGCTGGCGGCGACGGCGGCGGTTTCGGTGTCGAAGAAGCGGGCGTTGGCGGCGATCAGGACGCCAGTGATGACAAGACTGAGCCAGAGCAGGCCCGTGACATAGCCCATCAGGCCGGCGCCGATGTGGACCTTCGAGAGCCAGTCGAAGCCCTTGGCGAAGAGGATCTGGATCTGCTGGATGTTGCCCTGGGCCCAGCGACGGTCGCGGGCGGCGAGGTCGACGATGGTGGGCGGGGCCTCCTCGTAGGAGCCGACGATGTCGCCGGCGATCTCGACACGCCAGCCCGCGCGGCGGAGCAGGGCGGCCTCGACGAAATCGTGGGAGAGGATCTTGCCGCCGAGGGGTTCCTTGCCCGGAAGATCCGGCAGGGCCGCATGGGCGGCGAACGGGGCGAGGCGGATGATCGCGTTGTGGCCCCAGAAATTGCCTGCGCCGCCCGACCACCAGGTCAGGCCAGCGCCGAACAGGCCGCCGTGCACGCGCAGGCCAAGCGCCTGGGCGCGGGCGGAATAGGTGCGGGCGCTGACGATCACGGGGAGCGACTGGATCAGCGCGGTGCGCGGGCGCGCATCCATGCGGCGGACCAGTTCGAGGATGGCTTCGGGGGAGACGAAACTGTCGGCGTCCAGCTCCAGCATGTAGTCGTAGCGGCCGCCCCAGCGCTGGACGAAATCGTTGATGTTGCCCTGCTTCTTCTGGGTGTTCTCGCGGCGGCGGCGATACCAGAAGGGCTCCTCGCTCCTTCGGCGCATCAGCTCCTTCATCGCCTGTTCCTCGATCTCGACAAGGGCGGGATCGGCGGTGTCGGACAGGAAGAAGACCTCGAAATTCCGTTCGGCCCCGAGGTCCTTCAGGGAATCCCACATCGCTTCGGCGGCTGCGATGACCTTGGAGGGTTTCTCCTGGTAGAGCGCGATGACGATCGCGGTCTTGCTGGAGGAGGCGAGCGGCTTGTTCGAGAGCGGCGGGGGCCTGGGCGAGAAGAGCAGCACGAGCGCGCCGGCGAGGCCCGTATAGGCCGCGATGCCGAGATAGCAGAGGTTGGCCGAGAACAGGCCGATCGCCAGCCATTCCAGCGCGTTCACGCCGCCGGGCAGGAAGCCGGCCATCATGGCCTGGGCGGCGAAGAAGGTGGTGATGCAGGAGGCGGCGAGGATCAGGAGGAACCGCCACTTGCCGTCACGCTCCGGCTGCGGGCGGCTGCGGCGCGTGACGAGCGGCTGGGGCGGCATGTCGAGACGCTGCTCGGGCGGGCGGCGGGCGAAGCCGGCGTCGGAGGCGACGTATCCGGCCGGATGGGATGACCCGTCCTGTGTCGTCGGCATGTCAGCCAGCGCATGGGCGACGCCTTCGGGCCGGCGCCTCTCGAATTTCAAAGACTGCACGCGCAGCACCCCTCGAAGACATTCATGCGAAAGACCGGCGTGCCGTACCGGACTTCCTGGCTCCCCAATGCTGGACGGCCGCCTTCGTGTTCGAAGTCCGGCCTGCCCCGTGGCGCGTATAACACGGTCCACGGCCAATTGGGCCATAGCAATGCGCGGTTATGGGGAAAATGCCGTATAAATAAACACTTGACTCTTGCCGCAAGTGCGATCGGGACGTTTCCGTGCACGTAATGCCTTGAAATCGCTGGGGCAGGCTGGTCAGGGTGCCCCTGTCCGAAGCGTGGGCGTATCGTCGCGGGCGGGCCCTGGGGGGCGGTCCAGCAGCAGGCGCTCGATGAAGAACTCCATCATCCGGGTCTGGTCCAGCGAGGTATGGCCGCGGTCCGGGCCGACCTGGATCTCGAAACTCCTGCCGGCCGCCTGCAGGGCGCGGACGATGCGCATGGTGTTCTTCGGATGCACATTGTCGTCCGAGGCGCCGAAATAGAGCATCAGGTCGCCCTTCAGCCCGTCGACATAGGAGAGCACGGCGGCGCGGTCATAGGCGGAGGGCGAGACGCCCGGCAGGCCGAGATAGCGTTCCGAATAGGCCGTGTCGTACAGGCGGTAGTCCGCGACCGGCGAGTTGGCGACGGCGGCCTGAACCAGATCGGGATAGCGCATCAGCAGGAGGGCGGCGACGCTGCCGCCATAGCTGGTGCCGTAGACGCCGATGCGGCTGGCGTCGACATAGGGGCGCCGGGCCGCTGCGCGGATGCCGGCGGCGATGTCATCCACCTCGATGACGCCAAGCTGCTGATAGGCCTGGTCGAGAACCCTGCGGCCCTGTCCGGCGTTGGTGCGCGCATCGACCCGCAGGATGAGGAAACCGTATTCGGCCAGCGCGCTGGGCGTCGCGAAGTTTTCGGTGAGGCCGTTGGAGCCGGGGCCGCCATACACCGAGACCAGCATCGGATACCGTTTCGCCGGATCGAAGCCGGAGGGGACCTGCAGCTGGGCGTGCAGCTGCGTCTTCCCGTCGGCGGACGTGAACCGGAACATCTCGGCGGGGCGGAAGCCGATGGCCGCGTAGCGCGTGAGGTCGCTCGCGGCGATGTCGGCGACGGACCTGCCATTGACGTCGCGCAGGCGCGTGACCGGCGGGCGGTCATGCGCCTGCTCGACGTCTACGAAGAACCGGCCGTCCGGCGAGATCTCGACGCGGTGGTTCAAGGCCGGATCGGTGAGGCGGACATCGTCGCGGCCGTTGAGGCGGACGCGATGGAGCTGGAGCTTCATGTGGTTGTCGCCCGAGCGGGCGGTGTACCAGACCCAGCCGGATTTCTCGTCGACCTTGAGGATGTCGGCGACCTCGAAGGCGTGATCCGTGAGCTGCGCCAGCTGTCTTCCGTCGAGGTCGTAGAGGTAGAGATTGCGAAAATCGTTGCGCTCCGAGATCCAGATGAAACGCTTGCCGTCGTCGAGGAAGCGGGGCGGGGCGATCTGCGCCCACGTCGCCGGGCGGCTCTCGCGCACCACGCTGCGGCACTTGCCGGTTGCCGGCGAGCAGGCGGCGAGATCTAGCGTCTTTTGCAGGCGGTCGGCGCGGCGGACCAGGATTTCAGAGCCGTCCTTGGTCCATTGCGCCGCCCAGGCGTAGTGGCCGACGACTTCGTCCCCGAAGGGCTGCCCCTCGCGCACGTCCATGGTGCGGGACTGGCCGGCGGCGAGATCGTACACGACAAGGTCGGCGACCGGATTGTCCGTACCCGGATGAGGATAGGCCTGCGTCAGCACGGTCGAGAGCGTGCTGGTGTGGTCGATCTGCAGGAGATAGTCGTCCACCCGCGTCTCGTCATAGCGCATGTAGGCGAGCTTGCTGCTGTCGGGCGACCACCAGACGGGCTGCGAGACGGCGAACTCCTCGAGATAGACATAGGAGCCGACGCCGTTGCGGATGCGGGCCTGCGCGCCGCCATCGGTCGAGATCTGCTTCTCAGCGCCCCCTGCCGTTGGCGCGATCCAGATATTGTAGTCGCGCGAGAAGGCGCGCAGCTTTCCGTCCGGCGAGACGACATCCGCCTCGCGACCGCGGCCGCGCGCGAGGACAAGCCCGCTGGCGGCCGAAGCGGAAGGCTGGGCCGCCGGCCCGGAGGACTGGGGCTCGGCGGCTTCCTCGCCAAGCGGACGCGCCGTGCGGGTTGCGACATCGAAGCGCCAGCGCACGCCCTCCAGGGTGTAGTCGAAGCTGCGGGAATCGCCGGCCCAGACAGGCGTGATCGCGCCGGACTTGATGGCCCCGCCGATCTGGGGAACGACACGCGCCCAGTCGTCATAGCCCGGCATGGTCTTGATGCGGGACTGCGCCAGGGCCGGCGCCGCGAACGCGAGCGCGGCGAGCGCCGCAAGGACAATCGTGCCGGTGCGTCTTGCCATGGGCGGGGTCTCCATCAGCCTTGCCGGGATACTAGGGGATCGGACGCGGGGGTCCATCCGATTGGGCTCGCCTGGCCGGGCGGCGGCCGGACTGCGGCGTGCGGGCGCTTGAGGTGAATCAGGCGCGGCCCTATCCCCCTCCGGATGGAAGCCGGACCCGTTCACGATGTCGCGCGGCCGGACAGGCGGGGGGCGTTCCTCCTCCTGTTCTTCTGCCTGCTCGCGGTCGGAGCGGGGAACACGATGCTGACATCGGCGGTGCTGCCGCCCCTGACGCGCGAGCTGGGCCTGCCCGA
>CAZTMG010000209.1:0-4607 GCA_964614815.1 uncultured Rhizobium sp.
AGCGCCCCAGCCGCCCCGAGCCAGGCCAAGAGCCGCGACGGCGCCTCCAGCGCGCGCGAGAGCGTTGTCCGCGCCGAAAGCCGGCTCGAAGCTGCGATCCGCCGCGAGGCGGAGATCGCCGAGCAGGTCCGCGCCGCCTTCGACCAGGAGCTGGACGACCTCGAAGCACGCGTCGCGGCCATCCTCGCCGCCGCGAAGGCTGCACGCGAGGAGCATGGCGACGCTGACGCCGCCCATGCGGACGACGACTCCCGCGACGCCCATGTGCTCGATACACGCCTCGCCCAGCTGCGCCGCGAGCGCGACCAGCTCGGCGCCGTCAACATGGAGGCCGACGAACAGCTCATCGAAATCTCGAAGCGCATGGGCTTCCAGATCGAGGAGCGCGACGATCTTGCCGCCGCCATCGCCCGCCTGCGCGAAGGTATCGACGCCCTCAACATGGATGGCCGCCAGCGCCTGCTGGATGCGTTCACGCAGGTGAACAGCCATTTCGGCTCGCTCTTCACAGCCCTGTTCGGCGGCGGCCATGCCGAGTTGCGCCTGACGGAAAGCGAGGACCCGCTCGACGCCGGCCTCGAAATCTACGCCTCGCCGCCGGGCAAGCGTCTCGGCCAGCTTTCCCTCATGTCCGGCGGCGAGCAGGCCCTCACGGCCACCGCGCTGATCTTCGCCGTCTTCCTCTCCCGTCCCGCCCCCATCTGCGTGCTCGACGAGGTCGACGCGCCGCTGGACGACGCCAACGTCGACCGCTTCTGCCGCCTGCTTGAGGAGATGCGCACGCGGACCGAAACGCGCTTCATCATCATCACCCACAACGCGGTGACGATGTCCCGCATGGACCGCCTGTTCGGCGTCACCATGCAGGAGCGCGGCGTCTCCCGCCTGGTCTCCGTCGACCTGCAGGCGGCGGAACGTCTGGCTGCGGCGTAATGGCCGATGAATAAGAGCTTTGATTACAAGGCTCTAAAAGGCCGAAAAGTCGTGACATTTGCTTGACTGGACTCAAACCCGCCCATATAGCTGCGGCGCGTCAAAGCCATGGTTTTCTGGGTTTTGGCGCACGCAGGGCCGGACTTCTTCCCCTCCTGTCGCAGGTTTTCACATGGGCGGCGACGATCTGAACAAGCGGATCGCCGAGGCGCAGGCGAAAATCGCTGCGCGGGAACGCCCCGGGCATACGGCGACGGGCAAGGGAATGGGTCTGGGCTTCCGCATGGCGTCGGACTTCGCGGCCGCAGTCATCGTGGGAGCCATCCTGGGATGGGGGCTGGATGCGCTCTTCGGGTGGACGCCCTGGGGGCTCGTTTCCTGCCTCATGCTGGGGTTCGCGGCCGGCGTCCGGAACATTGTGGCGGCGGCGGGCAAGGCCGGTCAGGTCCTGCCCGACCCGGAATCTGACAAGGGCGAAGGCGCAAGCGAATGAGAATTGCCACCGACCCGATGCACCAGTTCCAGATCGGCAAGTGGTTCGATCTGAAGGTCGCCGGCTATGACCTGTCGTTCACGAACTCGGCGTTCTGGATGGTGCTCGGCGTGCTGCTCGTCATCGGCTTCCTGGCGCTCGCCACCTCGAGGATGTCCACGGTTCCCAATCGCCTGCAGTCGCTGGCCGAAATCTGGTACGGCTTCATCGCCGGCATCGTGAAGGACGTGAACCACGCGCCGGGCAAGCCCTTCATTCCGCTCGTCTTCACGCTCTTCTCGTTCATCTTCATCGCGAACATCATCGGGATGATGCCCTACTTCTTCACGACGACGAGCCATATCGCCGTCACCGGATTCATGGCCCTCTTCACCATAAGCCTTGTCGTGGTCGTCGGTTTCATCAAGAAGGGTCTCGGCTTCTTCAGGATCTTCGTGCCGTCTGGGGTGCCGTTCGTGCTGCTCCTGATCGTCACGCCCATCGAAATCATCTCTTTCCTGTCACGCCCGATCAGCCTCGGCATGCGCTTGTTCGCGAACATGCTCGGCGGCCACGTGGCGCTCAAAGTCTTCGCCGGCTTCATCCCCTCGCTCGCGGTCGCCCTTGGCGGTCTCGGCATGCTGATGGGAGGTCTGCTCGTGATGCCCTTGATCGTTGGTGTGACTGCGCTGGAATTCCTGGTGGCGTTCCTCCAGGCCTACGTGTTCGCCATGCTGACATGCGTCTATCTCAACGACGCGCTCGGCGAGGCGCACTGATCAACCAACGGCTTCCAAGGAGAGTAAAATGGAAGGTCTCCACTACGTCGGCGCCGGTCTTGCCTGTCTCGCCATGCTCGGCGCCGCCATCGGCGTGGGCAACATCTTCGCCTCGTATCTCGATGGCGCGATGCGCAACCCGTCGGCCGCCCCGCAGCAGTTCGGCAACCTGATCTTCGGCTTCGCCGTGACGGAAGCCCTGGGCATCTTCGGCTTCGCCATCGCCCTCATCCTGATCTTCGCCGTCTAGCAGACCCCCTTCGGGAGAGACCGACGTGGCGACTGAAACAGCAGAACACGCATCCGGCAGCGGCTTCCCGCCGTTCGACCAGATTGGGGAATTTGGGGTCTCCCAGGTTTTCTGGCTGATCGTGACGTTTGCCGTGCTCTATGTCGCGGTCGCCAACGTCTTCCTGCCGAAGATCCGCAAGGCGGTGGAAGACCGCGACGACGCCGTCAGGCGGGACGTCGCCGAAGCCGCCGCCCTTTCGGCGAAGGCCGACGAGTCGGTGAAACAGTTTGAGGCCCAGATCGCCGCTGCGCGGGCGAACGCCCGCGACACGGCGGCGAAGGCCAGGGCTGACGCCGACGCGAAGACCGCCCAGGCAACCGCCGCGAAGGAGGCCGAGCTCAACGCCCGCCTCGCCGCGGCGGAAGCGCGCATTGCCGAAACCCGCGCCCGGGCCATGGCGAACGTGTCCGCCGTGGCCGAGGACGCTGCGGCCGCGATCGCCGAGAAGCTCACCGGCGTGAAACCGTCGCCTGCGGCGGTCAAGGCCGCCGTCTCCGGCGCGATGGGAGCCTGACATGGACCAGCACGCCCCCGCCGCAGACGCCGCGCACGCAGCCGATGCTGCGCATGCCGCGGCCCCGCTGCCCAGCTTCAACCTGCTGGGCTGGAATCTCGATTTCAACGACCCGACCTTCTGGGCCTTCGTCGGCCTGCTGATCTTCCTTGGCCTCGTCATCTACATGAAGGTCCCGGCCTCGATCACCAAGTCGCTGGACGATCGCGCCGCCCGCATCACCTCCGAGCTTGCCGCCGCCGAGGCGCTGCGCAAGGAAGCCGAGGCCAGGCTCGCCGAAGTCCAGAAGCGCGCCGCCGAGGCTGAAGCCGATGCGCAGGCCATCGTCGAGTCGGCCCGCCGCGAGGCCAGCCAGCTCGCTGCCCAGGCCGAGGCCGCCCTCGCCGCCCGTATCGCCGCGCGTGAGAAAATGGCGGACGAGCGCATCGCCCGCGCCGAGTCCGACGCCATCCGCGACGTGAAGATCGCCGCCGTGCAGGCAGCCTCGCGCGCTGCAGCGACCCTCCTCACGGAACAGATGTCCGGCAAGGCGGGCGACGCCGAGTTCGCCAAGGGCCTCGCCGCCGTCACACGGGCGCTGTCCTGACCTGACATGCGATCCGAACGTCGGACGCCCGCCCTCCAAGGCGGGCGTTTCGCCATGCTGCATCCGATAGCTATGTCGCCGACGCGCCGCGGATCTTCATTCGCAGGCGCGCCAGCCGTTCGATCTCGCGCTCGGAATAGGGCTTGGGCACGAAATCGGTGACGTTCCGGGTGCTGCGCCAGGCCTGGCTGGCCATCGTCCCGTTGCTGCCCGACGTGAGGATCACAGGCGTCGCCGGAAAATATTGAGCCAGCCAGCCGGCCAGCTCGAAGCCAGCCTCACGACGCTCCATGTGCACGTCGCTGATCACCAGATCGACATGGTCGATGGCGCTCATGATCTTGCGCGCTTCGTCGCCATTGGCGGCTTCGAGCACATGGAACCCCGCTTCGCGCAGGTGCTCGCAGAGATTCATGCGGAGGATCACTTCATCCTCCACCACAAGGGCCGTCGGCGGATTCGCTGCAAACTCTGGGGTAATGTCGCGTGTCGCCTGCATTTTCCAGCCCGCGCCCGGTGATTAAACGAGTGAAACGCACTTCGGCGGGAGACGTTCCGCATCCTCCGCGCCCCCGTCACCCATTTTGGGGAAACAGCGATGTCCGTGAAAAAACCGGAACCGCAATGGTCACAACGTCATTCACATTCCGGTGCAGATCCAGGATGGAGCCATCGAGATGATCCCGACCTCGGCCCACGCGCCCGTCGCGACCGTGCTGGTCGTCGAACGCGACATTCTCATCCGCATCGCGCTGGCCGAATACCTTCGCGATTGCGGCTATCGCGTCATCGAGACCGCCGCTGGACGCGAAGCAAAGACCGTGCTGCAAAACGGGCCGGAGATTCACGTCCTGCTGGCGGACGCCGGGCTCGCCGGCGACGATGAAGGCTTTGCCCTCGCCCAATGGGTGCGCCGTTACAGGCCCGGCGTCGCCGTGATGTTGAGCGGAAGCCTGCACGCCAAATCGAACGCCGCCGCGGACCTCTGCGCCCGCAGCAAGACGCCGCCGCCTGCGCTCCATGTCCGCGAC
>CAZTMG010000210.1:0-2925 GCA_964614815.1 uncultured Rhizobium sp.
GGCCCGCAGCGCCTCGGCAGCGTGGCCGGCCGGACCGACGACCAGCGCGCGCGGCGCATAGGGTGGTTCGCGACGGAGGATCGCCGTGAGATCGCCGGTCGCCCTGCCCCGCGCCCACAGGCGCACCACCATCAGGAGGGCGAGCCAGATCGGGAACTGCAGGTAGATCGACGAGATCGGGTATTCCTGCAGCGCCTTGGCGAGGATCAGGATCGGCAGCGACATCAGGTGCGTCAGCGCGACGGCCTGGAAGATGCGGACCACGTCGCGGAGCGATGTGTGACGCCAGACCTGGCGGTGAACCCCGCGGAGCCACATGGCGAAGGCTGCGGCCACGCCGAACGCGATCGCCACGAAGAAATCGAGCCAGGTCGGCGTCCCGCCGCCAGCGAAGAAATAGATGATGTGCGGCGCGAGATACATCGCCGCCATGCCGGTGGCCACGTCATAGGCGAAGCAGACCGCCTTCGCTTCTATGGCCGCACGCCGGGCGGAAACCTCTGCGCTGTTCACACACTCTCCCCCTGGGCGCCGGGGTCGACCCTGACCAGGGCCCAGCGGACCCGGTTCGGCGCCTGCGACCCATCCGCGGCTGGGTCTGCTGATCCCCGCACGACGAGCTGCCGCGTCCTTTGCGGCGACTCGCCTCCCCAATAGCGCGAATTTTCTACGGAAAGCAAAACTTCGCTGCGAAATCTCCAGACTCTCTGGCGTCGCGGCAATCCTAGGAACACGGTCCTATCGTCGGGTCCGTCCGCGATCTGCACGTCCGGATGCAGGTGGAAGCGGATTTCGAACGGGATCGTTCCGCCCGGGGGGACGGGCGGGGTTTCGGAGACGGGCCGGGACAGGCTGTCCTCGCCCGTGATCCGGCTGCCATTCATCGCCACATAGAGCCGCCGACGATAGATCAGGCCGTGGCGGATACGCCAGCCGGCGTGCTGGCCCTCCAGAAGGTACTGCTCGCCCTCCTCCATGCGGCGCACGGAGAGTTGGGCGGGGCCTTCGGGCGCGCGCACCCCGGTGACGGGGTCCATGGTGAATACTGCGGAATCCTCGCCGTTCAGCGACAGGACCGAATGCGCCGCCGTCCGGCGGGCGGCGTCGCGCAGGACGGGGTCGAGATCGGGATTCGCGCCGCAGGAAACAATGATGCGCTCCGGCCCGTCAGCGACCGACAGGGCCAGCGCCCCGGCATGGGCGCGGCCGCCATGGGGACGGTCGGGGCCGGGGCCCGCGTCGACATAGACGGTGAGATCGCTGGCCTGGATGCGCTGGTAAGCGGAAAGGCGGGCGAAGGAGAATTTCGAGTTCCCCCCGCCATGCGGGCGCAGCGCCGCGCGCGCCAGACCGTTCAGCGCATCGCCGCCGCCATTGGCGACCAGAAGACCGCCATCGGCCGTCTGGAAGAAGGACAGCATGGCCGCCATGCGCGGCTGCAGCTTCCCGAGGAAGGCCGGCGCGCTGAGTCCGAGGCGGAGAAGGAGTTCCTCCACCGCATGGATGTCGAGCAGCGCCCGGGCCAGCATTTCGGGATTGCGGCTGGCATGGCCGCCATCGGCGAGTATCTGGGCCGCACACTCGGCTTCGAGCATGGCGAGACCGGCCTCCAGCGTCTTGCGGCCATCGTCCGTGGCGGCGCCCGCGAGCGACAGCGCCACGGCGATGCGGAAGCGGGCCCATGGATCCGTCTCCTCCGGCGCCAAGAAAAACAGATGCCGCATCTGGCGCCCGAGACTGTCGAGCAACTCGAAACGGTCGGCATGGGCCAGCGGATCGAACAGCCAGGGGCCGGCCGACAGCATGTTGATGATGCGGTCGGCCGTGACGCCGCAGCGCCAGGCGAAGTCATGCCATTTGCCATAGACCTCGACCCACGCCGTCATCAGCGCGCGGCCGCGCGCCTCGCCGTCGGGACCGCAGGCCGCAAGGTCGCGCAGCCAGTGGAAGCGGTGGATCTGATCAGCGAAATGGAAGCTGGGCAGTTGAGGGCCCCAGGGCGAGCGCCCCTCGGGCACATGGAGTTCGCATGCGCCGAAACGCCAACGGCCATCGAGGATGGCTTCCCCGCGGCGACGGTTGGCGGGATGGTTGCTGGTGGGAAGCGCGGTGAACCCGCCAGGACCAGGGCCGGAGATCCGCAGGCGATGGACAGGCGAGGCCTCGACCTTCGCGCCGGTGTTGCCGGTCAGCTCCAGCCACTCGGCATAATCGCTGTCGCGCGCATCGGATCCCGGCGGATGCGGAGGAATGGTCATCAGCGCCTCACCCGCCCCGCAGGGCGGTGATTTCGGCGGCGTATCGCTCCGCCCCCTTGCCGAAGATGGCGGAGCCTGCGACCAGCGCCGTGGCGCCGGCGTTGATCACCGACTGCGCGTTGGCGGGCACGATGCCGCCATCGACTTCAAGGATGGTCTTGAGGCTGGCGCGGTCGAGCTTCTTGCGGATCGCCTCGATCTTGCGAAGCTGGCTGTCGATGAACTTCTGGCCGCCGAAGCCTGGGTTCACGCTCATCACCAGGACGAGGTCGAGTTCTTCGAGCACGGGATCGAGCACGTCGGCGGGCGTCGACGGATTCAGCGCCGCCCCCGTCTTCTTGCCGAGCCTGCGGATGACCTGCAGCGTGCGGTGGAAATGCGGGCCGGCTTCGGGATGCGCGGTGATGATGTCGGCGCCGGCGGCCGCGAAGGCTTCGAGATAGGGGTCCACCGGCGCGATCATAAGGTGAACATCGAACGGCTTGTTCGTATGCGGTCGCAGTTTCTCGATCACGACAGGGCCGATCGAGATGTTCGGGACATAGTGACCGTCCATCACGTCAACATGGATCATGTCGGCGCCGGCCGCGTCGACGGCGCGGACTTCCTCGCCGAGACGGGCGAAGTCCGCCGCCAGAATCGAGGGCGATATCAGGACATTCGACAT
>CAZTMG010000210.1:2935-3195 GCA_964614815.1 uncultured Rhizobium sp.
GGTCTCGGCCTAGCAGCGCCATTTCCGCGGCGCAACCGGCCGGACGGCAAACCACCCGACGCCAGGGGCGCCGGGCGGCGGGAGCTGCTAGGACAGGCGATCCGGGACCCGTCTTCCGGGCGGATCAGTAACCGTAGCCGCCATGCTGGGGAATGACGCGGGCGCGGTCGCCATATTCGATCAGCACCGGGGCGCCGACAGGAAGGGCGTAATCGCCGGCCTGGGCGATGGAGACCAGTTCGCCCGAGGGCAGGCGGATC
>CAZTMG010000210.1:3205-4598 GCA_964614815.1 uncultured Rhizobium sp.
ATTGCTGGCCGGCCGCGCTGCCGATGGCGTTGCCGGCGAGCCCGCCGAGCAACGCGCCGCCGATGGCTCCAGCCGCATTGGCCTTGCTTCCGCCGCCGAGTTCGGACCCGGCCAGACCGCCCAGGGCCGCGCCCGCCAGAGTCCCGATCTTCGTGGACTGGCTGGAGGCCGCGATGGCGACCGGGCGGACGCCCACAATCGTGCCTTCCTCGACACGCGCGACGCGGCCGACGGACACGGGATCATAATGGTTCGCGCCGAGGCTGCTGGCGCAGCCGGCCAGCGCCGTGGCCAGCACGACGAAGGCGGCGGCGAAGGCCTTCTGCGGCTTCGCGAGGCGCGGAGCGCTGTCGATGTCGGCGGCAGAGGCCGGAGCCTGGCCGGGGGCGCGGAGCATGGCGTGCATCTTCTTCTCCATCGGGTCCATCGGGCCGGCTCAGCAGGGAGGTTGTCCCGGCCCTTCATGCGTCAGGTTCGCCCGGCGCGGCTGAACCCCGACTGAACCGTTTGGTCCGTCTTCGTTGCCTCTCGGCGGCGGGATTGTGGCAAACCCGCGCGCCAGCGCGACCAATCCGTGGCATGGAATGGGGACAGGACTAGATTCGTTCAAGCCGGGCGATGAAGAACGCGTCGGAATTCAGGGGGGGCGGCGGATTTTCCCCGGCATGTGCAGCGCCTGCGCCACGCGGCGACGGGGGAAGCGTCAGCACGTCTCCTTCCGCCGTCAAGGCCGGCTCGAAGCCGGGGACCTCCTCGGGTGTCACGGGAACGCGTCGCCAGCCGCCGGCGGCAAGGGCGGCCGCGACCACATCGCGGCCTTCTTCCGGCAGCGGCGTGCACACGGCATAGACGAGTCGGCCGCCCGGCTTCAGCATCCCGCCCGCCGCATCGATGAGCGCGCGCTGGATCGACGGAAAACGCGCAAGGTCCCTGGGATTGCGCCGCCAGACGCCTTCGGGATGGCGGCGGATAACGCCCAGCGCCGAACATGGCGCATCGAGCAGAACGGCGTCGAGCGGCTCGGGCGGACGCCACGACCGCGCGTCAGCCTCGACGATCTCCATCGCAAGCTGGGCGCGCGCGGCATTCTCGCGCAGGCGCCTGATGCGCTGCCGCGAGATGTCGATTGCCCAGAGTCTTGCGCCGGCGGCGGCGAGCTGCATCGCCTTGCCGCCGGGCGCGGCGCAAAGGTCTGCGACCGCCCTGCCGCGTACATCGCCGGCAAGCCGTGCAGGCAGGGCGGCCGCGGAATCCTGCACCCACCACACGCCTTCGGCATAGCCTGGCAGCGCCGTGAGCCCCGCCCCGCCCGCAAGACGCAGCGACCCCCCGGGCAGCAGGCGCGCATCCAGCCGTGCGGCCCAGTCAGCGCCGTTGGAGCCATGGCGCAGGG
>CAZTMG010000211.1:0-4287 GCA_964614815.1 uncultured Rhizobium sp.
GACCACGCTGATCGCCGCGGCGACCAAGATGTGGTGCACGGAGATGGCGGGCCGCGTGGCGGACCGCGCCGTTCAGGTGCATGGCGGCGCCGGCTATATCGCTGACTATGCGGTGGAGCGCTTCTACCGCGACGTGCGCATCCTGCGGCTCTATGAAGGCACGACGCAGATCCAGCAGATGGTGATCGGCCGCGAGCTGCAGCGCATGGCCAGCGCGGGACAGCTATAGCCCCCGCCGGTCCGGTCTGCCTCGCCATATCATGGAGTCCTCCCGGTGCGGATCGCCAGACTCGCCCTTCTCGTGCGCGACCATGACGAGGCCATCGCCTGGTTCCGGCGCTGCCTGGGCTTCGAGCTGGCGGAGGATCGCGACATGGGCGGGGGCAAGCGCTGGGTCGTCGTGGCGCCGAAGGGCGGCGGCGTCGCCCTGGTGCTGGCCAAGGCGTCGGGCGAACAGCAGCACGCGATCGGCCGGCAGGCGGGCGGACGCGTCTTCCTGTTTGCGGAGACGGACGATTTCGACCGCGATTACGCCCACATGGCGGCCGAAGGCGTCGTCTTCCGCGAGACGCCGCGCAGCGAGCCCTATGGCAGGGTCGTGGTGTTCGAGGACCTGTATGGCAATCCGTGGGACCTGATCCAGCCGGCCTGACGACCCGGTCTGCCAGCACAGAATTATACATGCGCCTGACCCAGGGGCGCCCGTTGCGCCCGCCGCCGTCTGTTGCGCATTCTCCCGCAAGGCAATGAGGGAGACGTATCATGCGGCTGACACGGCGGGGGCTTCTGGCCACGGTCTACGGGACGGGCCTTGCGGCGTGCGCGCCGGCGGCGCCGGTCGCTGCGCCCGAGACGAGCCGCGACCTGCCCGACGCGACCCAGCTCGCCTCCATGATCCGCAACAAGGACATCACGGCCGCAGAAGCCGTCGAGGACGCGATCAGGCGCGCCGAGGCCATGCAGCCGCAGATAAACTTCATGGTGACCGACACCTTTGCGATGGCGCGCGAGCGGGCGAAGGGACCGCTGGGCGGACCGTTCGCCGGGGTTCCCTTCCTGGTGAAGGATCTCAACAATGTCGCAGGCGTCGTGACGCGCTACGGATCGGCATCCACCGCGAAGGCGCCGCCCGCCGAGAAGGACGAGGTCTTCGTGGCCGCCATGCTCGCCACGGGCCTTGTCAATATCGGCAAGTCGGCGACGCCGGAGAACGGCTATCTGCCCACAACGGAGCCGCTGGCCTTCGGCCCCTCCAAGAACCCGTGGGACACCACGCGCTCGACCGGGGGCTCATCCGGCGGCGCCGCGGCGGCGGTGGCCGCCGGCGTCGTGCCGATGGCGCACGCCAACGATGGCGGCGGGTCGATCCGCTTCCCGGCGGCGAACAACGGCCTTGTCGGCCTCAAGCCCTCGCGCGGGCGGATGATCTCCGACCAGCCGGGCGCCCGGCCGCTCGATCTCGCCGTGCAGGGCGTCGTCTCGCGCACGGTGCGCGACACGGCGGGCTTCTTCGCGGCGACGGAGGAAGCCGGCGCAGGCGCCGTGTTCCCGCCGGTCGGCATGGTGACGGGTCCGGGCGCGGCGCGCCTCAAGGTGGGCGTGCTCTCCAGGGGCTTTGCAGGCTTCGAGCCCGAGGCCGAGGTGGCGGGCGTACTCGATGCGACCGCGAAGCTGCTGGAATCCGCAGGCCATACGATCGTCGGGCCGACCGCGTGGCCGACCGGGGCGACATTCAGCGACGACTTCCTCGCCTTCTGGTCGCTGGGCGCGGCCCAGGACGTGGCGAATGTCGAGAAGATGCTTGGCAAGACGGCGGACGAGACCATGGTGGAGCCGTTCACGCTCGCCATGGCGGCCAATGCCGCGAAGCTGACGCCCGCCGACATCGAGGCGGTTCAGGCGCGCCTGCTGGCGGCCGCAACGGCCTATGACGAATGGATCAAGGGATTCGACGTCGTGATCTCGCCGGTCTTCACCTCGCCGCCCTCGCCGCTTGGCTATCTGCGCGGCGACGTGCCGTTCGACACGCTGCGCGAGCGTCTGCTGCACGAGGTGGGCTACACGCTGATCCACAATGTCTCCGGCGCGCCGGCCATGAGCCTGCCGATGGGCTGGACCAGGGACGGGCTGCCCGTGGGCATCCAGTTCTCGGCCGCCAGCGGCGCGGAGAAGATGCTGCTGGAGCTGGCCTACGAGATCGAGGCGGCGCAACCCTGGATCGGCCGCAAGCCGAAGGTGTGGGCCGGCTGAGCGTCGGCGGGAGAAGAGGACGCCGGATGATCCGCGCACTGCTGCCTGCCCTGCTGCTTGGCGGTTGCGCCTCCGCGCCGCCAGCCTCGGCGCCGCCCCCGCCCTCGCCGCCGATGGTGAGCGTGTTCGCGGTGGCGCACCAGGACGACTGGCAGCTGTTCATGAACCCCGAAGCGTATCACGCCATGAACGAGCCGCAGGAGAAGGCGGTGTTCATCCACGTGACCGCGGGCGATGCGGGCGCCGGCGCGGGCGGCCCCGGTCCCGTGCCCTATTATCTCGCGCGGGAGGAAGGGGCGCTGCGGGCCGTGCGCTTCATGGCGAATGCGGCGGACCCCAGCGTCGGCAGGGGCGCGGAGATGGAGAGCGCGGTGGTGATGCGGGGCGGGCATGGCGTACAGCGTCATGCCTACGCCAACGCCGTGGTCTATTTCCTGCGCCTGCCGGATGGCAACATCGTCAACGGAACTGTGTTCACGCCGCACCCGGAATCGCTGACGCGGCTGCGCTCCGGAGAGGCGGCGTCGTCCGGCGCAGTAGACCAGAGCGCGCGCTATGAGGGCTGGGGCGACCTCGTGACGACGCTGAACGCGATCGTCGAAGCCGAGAAGGAAGCGGGATCGGGCCTCAAGCTGCACATCGCGGAACTGGATGAGGCGATCAATCCGCGCGACCATCCCGATCACCGCGCCGTGGCCTTCGCGATGGAGGACGTGGCGAAGGCATATCCCTGCGCGCCGGTGCATCGCCACATCGAGTACTTCACCCGCACCAAGCCGGTAAATGTGAGCGGCGAGGACTACATGATCGACGTCGGCACGTGGGCGGCGACGGCTTCTGGCCTCAGCGACAATCACGCCAGGGCGACATGGGAGCCCGAGCACAATGCATGGATCGGGCGTGCCTATTCACGCGTGCAGGCGCCGGCGGCGGGGTGCGGGGCCGTGAGCTGAACCGCTATTTCTTAGGGTGCAGCTTCACGGGCATCGAGGTGTAGCCCTTGACGAAGGAGCTGGGCAGGCGTTCGGGCTCGGCCAGCACCTCGATGCGGTCGAAACGGGCGAGGATTTCCTCCCACAGGATTTGCAGCTGCAGCTCGGCGAGGCGGTTGCCGACGCAGCGGTGGATGCCGAAACCGAACGAGAGATGCTGGCGGGCATTCTTGCGTTCGATGTCGAACAGTTCCGGGTCTTCCTTCCAGAAGTTGGTGTCACGGTTGCCCGAGACATACCACATGGCGACCTGCTCGCCCTTCTTGATCGTCTTGCCACGGATTGTCACGTCTTCCAGCGCCGTGCGGCGCATGAAGGACAGCGGCGTTTGCCAGCGGATCGTCTCCGACACCATGTTCGGGATCAGCGTCTCATCGGCTTTCAGCTTCTTGTACTGTTCCGGATACTTGTTCAAAGCATAGACCGAGGCGGTCATCGTGTTGCGACTCGTGTCATTGCCGCCGACGATCAGCAGGATCAGGTTTCCGAGGAACTCGAACTGATCCATTTCCTTCATCGCGTCGGAATGGATCATCATCGAAATCAGGTCCGGCGTCGGATCCTTGCCGACCTTGCTGTTCCACAGCGCGCCGAACTCCGCCGCGCACTGGAACAGGATTTCGCGGCGCTCCTCCTTCTTCACCGGGTCCTTGGCGATCTCGATATCGCCGGCCCAGTCGGACCAATAGGTCAGCTTGCGCCGCTCCTCCCACGGAAAGTCGAACAGCAGCGCCAGCATCTGCGTCGTCAGCTCGATCGACACGCGGTCGACCCAATCGAACGTCTCGCCGATCGGCAGGCCATCCAGAATCTCGGCGGTGCGCTGGCGGATGTCGCCGGTCATGCGCAGCATCTCGCTCGGTGTGAAGGCGGGGGCGACGGTGCGGCGCTGGCCGGTATGTTTGGGCCGGTCCATCGCGATGAACATCGGCATACGGATGTCTTCGGGCATCAGATCGGCCACGACGATCCCGCCCGCTTCCGACGAATAGAGTTCGGGCAGCGATTCGACCTCGACGATCGGCTTGTAGGTCGAGATCGACCA
>CAZTMG010000211.1:4316-4550 GCA_964614815.1 uncultured Rhizobium sp.
TCTCGCATTTGTACACCGGCGCTTCCGCCCGGAGCCGCGCAAAGGGTTCGTGCCAGGTGTCGTCGCGGTAGAGCTCGGCCCGGGTGACGTCGAGCGGATCGACGATCGGCGTGGTTTCGGGCGCAAGGGTGGCCATGGCGATACTCTCCCGGATTCTGTCTTTCCGGGAGAGTGAATTAACTTACAGGAATGTCAATAGTGGGGTTTGTCGCAATCCTCCCCCGCCAGGGGGAG
>CAZTMG010000212.1:0-4478 GCA_964614815.1 uncultured Rhizobium sp.
TGACCCGCACCGGCTCGGACTGAAACGGGCCCGCTTCGGTTAAGACATGCCTCGCCTGCATCCCGGGCGCGACGGCGCGGGAAGGCCAGGCCTCGCTGCCTGAAGGCTCACTTCGCCGGATGAAGATCGAGCCAGGCGCGTATCGTGCCGTTCACCAGTTCCGGCGCATCGTGCTGCACGAAATGGTTGGCGTCGGGAACCATCAGGAGCGTGGTGTCCCTGCCGACATGGTCCCAGGTGTCGTTGTGGCCCATGGAGAGCAGCGCCTGATCCTTCATGCCGTGGATCACCAGCACCGGCGCGTTGATCTTGGGAAAGCTCGGCGCCGGCGCATTTGGATCGGGCGCGCTCGGATAATTCGCGCGGTAGTAGTTCATCATCCCCGCAAAGCTCGATTTCCTGAACGCCTCGACGTACTTCGCCTTCTCCGCAGGATCGCGCACCCAGCCGGCAAGACCCTCGGCCGTCAGATTGTTCTCCGAGCCTTCCTTCTGGAAGTTGCGCGCATAGTTGGAGTTCTCCGGCGCGGCCTTTAGCTGCCGTCCCATGTTCGCCGGATGCGGGACCGACAGGATCACCAGCCGTTCCAGCGTCTCGGGATGCGCGAAGGCGTAGTTCCACGCAATCGCCGCGCCCCAGTCATGGCCGATCACCGTCGCCTTGTCATAACCCTCCGCCTTGATGACGGCCTGCACGTCCTCGACCAGTTTCGGCATTGCATAATTGGCGACGCCCGCCGGCTGGCCGGACAGGTTGTAGCCGCGCGTGTCCATCGCGACGAAGCGATAGGCGTCGTTGAGCGCGGGCGCCAGCTTGTTCCACGAGCCGGAGAAATCCGGAAAGCCATGGATCGCCACGACGAGCGGCCCCTTGCCGCTGGCCATGTAATGGATCTTCGTGCCGTCCGCGCTGGTCGCGAACTTGCTCTCGACCGCCACCGCCCCCTTCGCCGCAACACTCTCCGTCGCCGCCGGCGCTCCCGCCGTCTGGCATCCCGCCAGCGACAGCGCCGCAACCGACACGCCGAGAATCAACGCGCGCACCATGGGAGTCCCTCCATCGTTTCTCTATTGACGATGTCAGGCTAGACCCGGGCCGCACGCCAAACAATCTGGCTGCTCGCGAAAGTGAACGGCCTTGGCCCTCTTGCGTTCAGCCTTCGAGGTCTTCCTGCAGGATGGTCATTTCGAGCTGGTAGCTCGTCTCGCCTTCATCCTCGATCAGGTAGATGAGGCCGACATGTTCCCCGGCCAGCGTCACTTCCACGCTGTCCGTCACGCGCGGGCGGGCGACCAGGGTGAGGCCCGGGTTCAGCGTGCGCCTGAGATACGCCTCGATGCGCTTGACGGTTTCCGGGTTCATCGGGCGGCTCCTCAGCTTGGGCGGGAGACTTAGCCGCCCCTGATCGCGGCGCCAACCCTGAATGAAGCGAGTAGCGAATAACGAATAGTGAGCAGAATCAGCGGAATACGCCTCACGACTCGCTCCTCACGACTCGCTCACTCCTCAGATTCCCGTGTCGAACCGCTGGTCCATGGACTGCGCCGGCTTCATGCAGGCGCCGCCCACGGGCTTGGCCGGCACGCCCGCCACCGAGCAGCGCGGCGGCACGTCGCTCAGCACGACGGAGCCGGAGCCCACACGCGCCTCATCGCCCACCTTGATGTTGCCCAGCACTTTCGAGCCCGCGCCGAGCAGCACGCCATTGCCGATCTTCGGGTGGCGGTCGGTGAACACCTTGCCCGTGCCGCCCAGCGTCACGCCATGCAGCATGGAGACATCATCGCCCACCCGCGCTGTCTCTCCAATGACAACACCCGTCGCATGGTCGATGAACACGCCGGAGCCGATGGGCGCCGCCGGGTGGATGTCGACCGCGTAGAGTTCCGACTTCCGCGACTGGAGGAAGAAGGCCAGCGTCTCGCGGCCCTGGCCCCACAGCCAGTGCCCCACACGATGCGTCTGCAGCGCAAGGAAGCCCTTGAAGAACAGGAAGGGTTGCAGCGTCGAGCGCGTCGCTGGATCGCGGTCGAGCACGGCCTGCAGGTCGCGCTCGGCCGCCGTCACGATGGCGGGGTCGCTCCTGTAGGCTTCCTCGCAGATCTCGCGGATGGCCAGCGCATTCATGTCCGGCCCGCCCGCCTTCTGCGCGAGCTGGTAGCTCAGCGCCTCGGCGAAGGTTTCATGATTGAGCACGGTGGCGCTGAGATAGCTCGCCAGCGCCGGCTCAGCCTGCGCGGCCTGCTGCGCATCGAAGCGCAGGCGCTGCCACACCGGCGCGGGCGCGCCCGCATAGCCGATCGCTTCGTTCAGGCTCGAAAGTTCAGCCATGTCGGTCCTCCCGGGGCCCGTCCGCCCCTTCAGGTCTTTGCCTGCATCAACCGGACAAGCTCGCGCGGCAAGCCCCCGGTCCGGAGCAGATGGTCCGCCTTGAGCAGCATCACAAGGGAGAAAGCGTCGGTAATTTCGCCGGAGACCGCCATTTTGACGGCATCTGTGAACGGGACTCTCCGGACGGATAGTTCCTCTGAACTGTCCCTCCGGAACCTGTCGTCCGGCCGCAGACCCCAGGCGAGAAAGGCATGGGCCCGCTCGTCCGTGATCGAGTTGGACATGTGCATGTCCGACAGCAGCGGCAGCCAGTTGTCAGCCCCCAGCCCGCACTCTTCCGCCAGCTCGCGCTGCGCGCCGTCCAGCGGCGGCAGGTTCTCCGGACCGCCGCCTTCCGGCAGCTCCCATGAATAGCGTCCGAACGGAAAGCGCTGCTGCCCGACGAGGATCGTGTTCCCCGCGTCGTCAATCGGCAGCACGCCCAGGGCCAGGTTGTGGGGATGCACCAGCCCGTAGAGAGCATCCGCCCCCGTCGGCGCCACGGCCTGATATTCCCGCACGGTGATCCACCTGTTCGTGTAGACCGTCCGCGCCGACCTGATTCGCCAGGGTTTGGGTGTATCGCTCATGCTGGGTCATTCGCTGCTGGGCAGTAGCCAATAGGCAGCGGACAAGGGAATGGAAAGCCCGGCCGCCGTCCCCCAAACCGCCCTTCCCTCGCCCGCCCCGACCCACTAGGGTCCGGCCCGTCACCACGCGCCGGAGCGTTTCATGTTCCTTCGATCCCTCGCCGCCGCCCTTGTCGGCCTGTCGCTTGCCGCCTGCGGGCCGGCCGCGCGCACCGAGCTGATCCCGGTCCAGGGCGACGCCGCCATCGGTTCCGCCGACGCGAAAGTCACGCTGATCGAATACGGCTCGCCCACCTGCCCGGCCTGCAAGGCCTGGCACGACACGTTCTGGCCGGAGGTGAAGCGCGACTATGTCGACGCCGGCAAGGTGAGGTTCATCTTCCGCGAATTCGCCATTCATGGCGCCATCGACGCGGGGATCTTCGCCGTCGCCCGCTGCGCCGGGGCGGAGGATTTCTACGCCGTGCTCGATGAGGCCTTCGTGCGCCAGGACGCGCTGGTCGACGCCAGCATGAAAGGCGGCGCCCTGCCGGAACTGACCTCGCTCGGCGAAAAGTTCCGTCTCAGCGCCGACCAGGTGAAGTCCTGCCTTTCGGACAAGGACATCGTCCGCCGCATCAACGATGTGCGCCTCGATGCGCAGGCGAAGGGCATCAACTCCACGCCCACCTTCGTGCTCAACGGCGCCGTGCTCGCCAGCAATGACTGGACCGTCATCAAGCCGATGGTCGACGACGTGCTCGCCGGCGGCGAGAGTCCCGCCCAGCCAGCCGGCGATGGCCATGGCCACGCGCCGGGCGAAGCGCACTGATGCCGATCCGAGCCGATCTTCCCCCCGAACCCGAATTCGGCGCCCCGCTTGCGCCCGCCCATCCCTCTCCGGAGACGCTGCGCCTCCTCGCCCTGCGCCGGTCGACGCCGGTGAAGGCGCTCGGCGAGCCGGGACCGTCCGCGGAGGATATCGATGCGATGCTGCGCCTCGCCATGCGCGTGCCGGATCATCGCAAGCTCGAACCCTGGCGCGTGCTGATCATCACGGGCGAGGCGCGCGAGAAGCTCGGCCTCATCTTCGCCGCCGCCCGCCGCCTGCGGGAGCCGGATGTCAGCGACGACAAGCTCGCCGAGGAGATGCGCCTGCCCCTGCGCGCGCCCGTCATTCTCTGCGTGATCTCCTCGCCCAACCATCACGATCCGAAGAAGACGCCCGTGTGGGAGCAACAGCTCTCGGCCGGGGCCCTCTGCCAGAACCTGCTCATCGCCTCCCAGGCCATGGGCTGGGCCGGCGCCTGGATCACCGAAGACGCCGCCTTCGACGGGCATGTCCACGCCGCCCTCGGTCTTCAGGGCCACGAGCAGGTCGCCGGCTTCATCTATCTCGGCACGGCCAGGGAACAGCCCGCCGAACGCCAGCGCCCCGCCGTCTCCGCCAAGGCCACGCGCTGGACCGGGTGATGCGCCCGTCCCGCCCGCGCCGTGGGCTGGGGAAGATAGCCGGCGCGCAGCGACTGACGGAAGAGG
>CAZTMG010000213.1:0-3687 GCA_964614815.1 uncultured Rhizobium sp.
CGGCCAGCACGTTGCGCTTGAGCAGTTCGCCAATGAGGTGCTCGCGATCCATCGCAGGGGCCAGCGCCTTGCGGACGCGGGCGTCGTTGAAGGGCGGCTTCTGCGTGTTGGTCACGGTGTAGGTGGTGGCCAGCATCGGCGAGATACGGGGCCAGCCGGGCAGGTTCTTCTTCGTCACCTCGAGCTGGCCCGAGGGGAAGGAATTGTTCATGTCGATCTCGCCGGCCATGGCCCGGCGGACCATCGCGTCGTGGTCGCTGACGGGCAGGTAGACGACCTCATCGAAGCAGATCTTGTCTGCGCCCTCGAAGGCCGGATTCTTCACGGAGCGGATGAAGTCGTTCTGGCGCGCCTCGGCCAGCTTGTAGGGGCCGTTGACAACGATGTTCTCGGGTTTCGTCCATGCGTCTCCGTATTGCTCGACGGCATGCTTCGGCAGCGGAAAGGCGGTATAGTGCTTCAGCACGCCCGGCAGGTGGGGCATCGGGTATTCCAGTTGAATCTCCAGCGTGTGGTCGTCGATCGCCTTCACGCCGACATCGGCGACGGGAACCTTGCCTTCCTTGGCGTTGCGGCCGTTCCGGATGCCATACTGAAGGGAGGAATAGGCGATCTCCGCCTCGGCGGGATCGAACAGGCGCTGGAAGGCGAAGACGAAATCATTCGCGGTGACCGGCTTTCCGTCAGACCAGTTCATCGGCTTGAGCCTGAACGTCCAGGTGAGGCCGTCTTCCGATGTGGTCCAGCTCTCGGCGACGCCCGGCACGGGCTCGGCCTTGGCGTTTTCAGTGAAGAGGCCGATGAACATGTCGCCGATGACGTCGTTGGCCCATGTGCCTTCGACCTTCTGCGGATCGAAGGACTTGGGTTGCGCCCCGATGCCGCGCGTGAAGCGCTCGACCCCGGCCTCCCCGGCTTCTCCGCCGCAGGCCGCCAGCAGCAGGGCTGCGGCGATCGCCGTTGCAAGAAGGGGGAATCCAAGACGCATGAATCGTCCTCCAGACGGGCGGAAGCCGGGCAGCTGCAGGCCGGCATCATTTCGGGTCTGGAAAGTAGCGTCAGAGTGCGCTCCATTGGAAGGGCTTTCCGGCCCTCCGGCCGCGACCGATAACGGGTGCAAGCCATGCGTGCGTACATTGTGCTGCCTGTCGCCCTTCTGAGCGCAGGGATCGCGCAGGCGCAGGACGCGCCGCTGGCGAAAGTCTACGCCTGCGCGGACATCGCAAAGGCGGATGACCGCCTGGCCTGCTATGACGCCGCCATTGCAAGCCTCAGGAGCGCGGAAGCGTCCGGAGGGGTGACCGTGGTGAGCCGCGAACAGGTCGCCGAAGCCGAGAGAAAGGCCTTCGGACTGGGGCCGGCGACGCTGGCGGACGTGGCCCGGAATGCGGCGCCGGCCGCCGCCCCGAAGATCGAGGCGCCGGATACGCTGCAGGTCACGCTCACATCGGTGGTGAAGAAGCCGGGCGGCGGACTGCGGTTCATCATGGACAACGGACAGGTGTGGGAGGAGATCGACGCCTCGCTCGGCCGCGTCGGCGGACTGCCGGCGGCGGCGGAAATCCGCAAGGGCGCGTTCGGGAGCTTCATGCTGAAGATTGGCGACCTGCCCGTGACGCGCGTGAAGCGGGTGAAATAGATGCCGCGGGGGATGTGGCGGATCATCCTGATCTACGGCGCGATCCTGGTCGCGGCGACGCTGATCCTGAAATGGATCGAGTTTCAGCTGCTTGCCCGGACGCATCCGGGCGAGCTTTACATCTTTCTTCTGGCGCTGGGCTTCATGGGACTGGGCGCGTGGGTCGCCGTCCGCCTGACGCCGCGCCGTCCGGCCGAACCGTTCGCCATGAACGAGCAGGCGCGCCAGACGCTGGGGATCAGCGACAGGGAGTTCGAGGTGCTGGAGCTGCTGGCGGCGGGACGCTCGAACAAGGAGATCGCCAGCAACCTCAACGTGTCGCCCAACACGGTGAAGACCCATGTGGCCAAACTCTACGCCAAGCTGGAGGTGAGCCGCCGGACGGAGGCGATCCTGCGGGCGCGCGAGCTGGGGATGCTGAAGTAACACGGGCTGTAACGTACGGTTTGCAGGCGATTTTGCGCTGCTCACCCCTTCGGGCGATTGCGCGGGAACGCCGGACCGGCCTTCCTTCGTGCATCACATGAAGGGGCATCGCATGACGCCAGCGCCTATCGTCTTTTTCGACATTGCCGGACCGGACCTGGAGAGCCAGCGCAGATTCTATCGCGAGGTGTTCGGCTGGGAGAGCGCGCCGACCGGGCATGTCGAGGCGCCGGTTCCGGCCGGGTCTCTGCCGGGTTTCCTGCGGACGGATCCGGCGGATGTGCTGCTCTATTTCGGCGTGACGGACGTGACAGCGTCGCTGGCGCACATAGAGGCGGCAGGCGGGGCCATCTCTGCGCCCCGGTTCGAGGTTCCCGGCGTCGTTGTGCTGGGCCTGTTCAGCGATCCGGCGGGAAACCGCCTGGGCCTGGTCGAGATGGACGGCGACAGGCCGCGGATTCCGTAAGGGGTGGAGGGAAAGATGCTTTGGATCATTCTTGGATATGGCGCTGTTGGCGCCGTGATCGTTGGCGGTCCCATGCTGTGGGGCATGCTGAACATGCCGCCCGGCGGCGCGATGCCGGAAAACGGCGCGCTCATTGGTTACACCACCATGCTGGTGGCGCTGACTGGCGTGTTCCTGGGCGTGAAGCATTACAGGGACAGGATGCTTGGCGGCGTCATCAGGTTCGTGCCCGCGCTGGGCGTGGGACTGGGGATCAGCGCGGTGGCGAGCCTCGGCTGGGTGATTGCGTGGGAGATCTCGCTGGCCATCACGAAGTTCGATTTCGTGGCGGTCTACAACCAGATGATGCTGGAAAGCGCGCGCGAGGAAGGCGCGAGCGCCGAGAGGCTGGCGCAGATCGCGAAGGAGGGCGAGGCGTTCGGGCAGATGTACGCCAATCCGATCATGCGGATGGGGATCACCTTCCTCGAAATGTTCCCGATTGGCGTCGTGATATCGGTGATCTCCGCGGGGTTGTTGCGCAACAGCCGGTTCCTGCCGGCGCGAACTGCTGCATGAGGCTGCGGCGCGGCGTGGACGGCCTGGCGGGGTCGGCGTAGTTTGCCTCCATGCGTCCCCTGTTCGGCCTTTTGGTCGTGCTGCTGGTCGCGGCGCCGGCCGCCGCGCAGGCGCCCCCTTGCGAAGCAAGCATCTCGGGCAGAATCGGCGAGGTGTTCGTCAGCGTCGCGCCGGGCGGGACGCTGGTGAGCTGGACGGTGGAGCCGCGCGCGGGCGTTGGCGAGGAATCGGACCATTTCGCGCGGCCGGGGCTGGTTCTGGATTTCAGGCCGGGACAGTCCGGGGCGCTGGAGCTGGCTGCGGTCTCGACGTCCGTGACGCGCTACGAGGATGCGACGACGGGGCGGGCGCCGCCGATGTCGCGCGTGCGGGTGACGGCAAAGCCGGAGGCAGGGACGGAAGTGGCGTGGGCGGCGACCAATGCAGCGCGCGGAGAGAGCGAGTTGGCGAAGCAGATGAGGGCCAGATGGCCGGGGTCGCTGACGCTTTCCGTGCGGATGGACGGAACGCTCGTTGCCGAGGCGGAGTTCGATCTCGCCACGCGTGCGGAAGCCGAGCGCATGGCGGGCGAGGCGCTGGGGAAATGCGGCGGATGATG
>CAZTMG010000213.1:3709-4468 GCA_964614815.1 uncultured Rhizobium sp.
CTCACCGGTCCTTCGGGTCGAGCGCGTCGCGAAGTCCGTCGCCGATGAAGTTCAGCGAGAACAGCGTGACGACCATCACCGTGGCCGGGGCGAGCAGAAGCCAGGGATAGGCGAACTCCTTCTGCCCGGCGGAGATCAGCTGGCCGAGCGAGGTCAGCGGCTCGTTCACGCCGAGGCCGATGAAGGAGAGGAAACTCTCCTGCAGGATCACCACCGGCATGGTCAGCGTGACATAGACGGCCACGGGCCCGAGAAGATTGGGCAGGATATGCCGCACGATGATGCCCAGCGGCTTCACGCCTGCGGCGCGGGCGGCCTCGACGAACTCCTTCTGCTTCAGCGCCAGCGTCTGTCCGCGCACGATGCGGGCCATTGTCATCCATTCGACCGCGCCGATGGCCAGAAAGATCAGGAAGATGTGGCGGCCGAAGACAACGGTGACGAGGATCACGAAGAAGATGAAGGGAACGGCGTAGAGCACGTCGACAAGGCGCATCATCACCTGGTCGACGCGGCCGCCGGCGAACCCCGCAATGGCGCCCCATGCAACGCCTATGACGAGGGAGACCAGCGTGGCGATGGCGCCGACAGCCAGCGAGATCTGCAGGCCGACGAGAATGCGGGCGACCATGTCGCGCCCGAAGATGTCGGTGCCCAGCCAGTGCATGTTTTCCAGCGTCGGGGCGAGGCCGAGACGGTCCTGGTACTGGTGCGAGTAGGAGTGCGGCCAGACCAGCGGGCCGAGCAGCGCGATCAGGG
>CAZTMG010000214.1:0-4417 GCA_964614815.1 uncultured Rhizobium sp.
CGTCGCGAGCCCGGACGACGCCTCCCCCCATGCGGGCCTGTCCGACGCCGCCCCCGCTACGTTCGAGGCCTTCGGCGGCGTCGCCAGCGGCCGCGTCGAACCGGCTCCTGCCTCCCGTGAGGCGGGCGACATCCCCCCGCTCGGGGTCGCCCGCGCGCAGCTCCATGAAACCTACATCATCGCGCAAACCGCTGATGGCGTGGTGATCGTCGACCAGCACGCCGCCCACGAACGTCTCGTCTACGAGCGCATGAAGGCGCAGATGGCGGGGGAGGGCGTGAAGCGACAGACCCTTCTCATCCCTGAAATCGTCGAGCTGTCCGAGGAGGAAGCCCTCCGCATCCTGGAGCGCGCCGCCGAACTGGAGCAGATGGGCCTTGAGGTCGAGGCCTTCGGCCGCGGCGCCGTCGCTGTCCGCGCCACGCCCGCGCTTTTCGGCATCACCGATGTGAAGGGCCTCATCCGCGACCTTGCCGACGACTTCGCCGACTATGACGCTGGCCTCGCGCTCCGGGAGCGTCTGGACGAAATCATGGGCGCCATGGCCTGCCGCGGTTCGGTGCGCGCCGGCCGCCGTCTCACCGCCGAGGAAATGAATGCTCTGCTTCGCCAGATGGAGGCAACGCCCCATTCCGGCCAGTGCAATCATGGCCGCCCCACCTATGTGGAACTCAAGCTCGCCGACATCGAAAGACTGTTCGGCCGGCGCTAGCTGGCGTCGGGACCCTCCCGCCTTGCAGATCTCGAACAAGAATGCCCCGCACGGCGACGTGCGGGGCGAGTCGGGGTGCAGGCAAGGAAACGAACGCGGATGCCGGATCAGAAGGAGGTCAGCCGTCCGTGCGCGGCGCGATGGCGAAGCTGACGCCAAGCTCGGCCAGCCTGTCGGTGTCGCGCCAACGGACATTCTCGGCGATCAGCGCCACCCCGTCCGCCGCCGCCACTTCGAGGCGCGACATCGGGACCTCAAGCTGTTCGCAGCGCGAGGGGTCGAGGCGGACCGCCTCGAAGGTCATGCGGGCCCGGGCGCCCATCGGCGTGCGCCAGGACTTGCGTGCGTCGAGACCGACCCGGAACCCCTTGCGGCGGAACGCGTCCACCCGGTCCAGCGCCAGGTCTTCCAGCGTCGAGACGGACGCGTCGCAGAAATCGATGCGCACTTCCTGCGGAAGCAGGCCCGCGCGGATCGCGCCGGCTTCGGCCGCCATCGGCGCGTCCTTGTCGCTGAGCGCCGCCATCGGCGCCTGGATGGAGAGCGGGCGCGCCTCCATGCCGGTGTCTCGGGCGAGGCGGCCGGCGCGCTCGATCAGGTCGCCCAGCCAGGCGGCCGCCGAGGGATGGGCGGCGTCGGAGAGGTGTCGGGGCTGGAACGTATCCTCGAAATTGATGTCAGCCTCCGTGTGGAGGCCGAACGCCTCGCCGTCGGCCAGGCGCACCACCGGGCGGAAGCGCAGGCGCGGCAGGCGCGCGGTCGCCGGCGCCGGCTCCGAAACGACGAGCCGCAGGTGAGAGGCGCGGGCATGGGTCATTGATGTGTCCCGTCTGAAGTGCTGAGCTGGGTCCGGTCTACCAGAGCCGCCTGAAGGTCCGCCGAAACCCGGTCGGTGAATTTTCATCAAATCGGCCGCGAGTTTCGCAGGTTTACGGAGGGTTGATGAGCGCCACGGACACGCCGAAACCGGCCGCCACCGTGCTGATCGTGCGCGACGGGGCGGGTCTCGAAGTGCTCATGGTCCGGCGCAGCGCGGGCATGGCCTTCGGCGCCGACGCCTGGGTGTTTCCGGGCGGCAAGGTGGCCGCCGCCGATCGCGACCCGGCCTGGGCCGAACTATCGGACGGAAGCTGGGACCCCGAGGCCCGGTCTCTCCGCATCGCCGCCGCGCGCGAGGCGTTCGAGGAATCCGGCCTGCTCCTCGCCACCCGCAATGGCGCCGAGCTGGACGGCGATGCGTGTTCGGCCTTCGACAGCCTGCGCAGCGAGGTGGAGAATGAGCCCGCCCGCTTCATTGCCCTTGTTCGCGACGCCGGCCTGCGTCTCACACTCGACCGGCTGGTTCCCTTCGCCCACTGGATCACCCCGAGTTTCGAGCCGCGCCGCTACGACACGCATTTCTTTCTCGTTCGCGCCCCATCCTCCCAGATCGTCCGGCATGACGGCCGCGAGGCGGTCGATCACGAATGGGTCGCGCCGGAGAGGCTGCTGGATCGACGCAGGCGCGGCGAGGCCAAGTTGATGTTTCCCACGCGGCTCAATCTCGAATTGCTGGGTCAGGCGACCAGCGCCTCGGCCGCCGAAGCCGCCGCCCGCGTCCGCAAGGTAGTGACCGTGGAGCCGCAGGTGGTCGATCGCGGCGAGGCCGGGCAGGTGCTCGTGATCCCGGCCGAGGCCGGCTACAGCGTCGTCGAGGAGCGGATCAGGAATGTGATGGGATAGGGATCGCGCGACTTACTGGCCGGTCTGCGCCGCGATCAGCGCGCGGGCCTGCGCTTCCAATTCGGTCGCAAGTGCAAGACCCACCGGATGGTCGGCGCCAGTGATCTTGCCGGAGACAGCAGCCTTCACGGCGTCCACATGCGCCTTCAGCAGCTTGTCAGGCGCCTGGATATCTCCATGTTCGTCGCCGGTGAGCTTGCACAGCGAGGCGCACATCCGTCCGACCAGCGGATAGCCATAGGTCGGCGCGAGGCCTTTGAGGTCATGGGCGCGGCGATGCAGTTCATTGCGTGCGGCGGGGGCGCTTGGCGCGGCCTCGTAGGCGGCCCAGGCCTCCAGAAGGCGCGCCAGTTCTTCCTGGATCCAGTCGGCGAACTGGGCGGACATCTTCTCCAGCGCCGCCTCGGCGCGCGCAATGGCCTTCTGGTCGAGCGCCGGCAAAGGTCCGCCAATCTTGGCCTTCAGCGCGTTGGGAGGCGTGATGACCTTGACGGGTTTCTTCGACATGTCACGTCCTCGCCACAGTCTTCCAGCCTGTCACGACCGACTCGTAGCCTTTGGAACCTTAACAAACGCCTGAGGTCTTCCAAAGCGGGCGGCCTGCTCGGCGGGCGTCTGTCAGAAGGCTGAAGCGAGCGTCACAAGCCACCCTTTTTCCTCGAAGTTTCCAGAGATTTCCTCCCGCCAGCCCACGCCAAGCGACAGCGGCCCAACGTCGCGGCTGATCGCGACCTCGGCCTTGGCGGAGCCCGCGCCGGAAGGTCCGTCCTGCCAAGCCTTCAGGGACAGCGACCAGCCGGCCGCGATGTCAAGCCCGCTTGCGAACTCAAGGACGCCGCGCTCGCAATCGCCGCGGAACCGGCGCCCGGCTTCGAGGTTCACATAAGCCTCGCGCCCCGCCAGCGAGAAAGACGTACCCACGGCCGCGCGCGCCTCCCAGCCCTCGCCGGCGCATTCGGGCCCGTCGAGCGACTCCCCGCCGAGGAAGGAGGCCTGGATCGAGACGCTGCCGCGCTCGCCCAATCCGAACGCCTTAATGACGCCAAGCCTGAAGCCCGAACGGTCGTCGTAGACATCGCTGATACGGAGATTTGTTTCGAATTTCGCGTTCAGCGCCCAGCCGTCGCCGAGCCCCGCCTCGTAGAAATCGTCCGCGCGCCAGGACTCGCCGAAATCGCCCGTCTCGCGCGATATGGTCGCAAATGTCTGCTGCGCGCCCTCGGCAAGCGCCCACGCGCCGGCTTCCGCCGCCGGCGCCAGTGCTCCGCTGGCGACCATCAGGGCTGCTCCGCGCAGCAGCGCTTGTTCCCCAACCATTCCGCCCCCCAACTCGCCCGTGCTCAGGTATCGTAGCCTGGCGATTCCCGATCAAGCTTCCGGAGGCATCCGGGCCAGGCCAGCATGGCGCCGACGCCAGCCGCCATCGCCTGCTGCTGGGCCACCGTTTCGATCGCATCCTGCGGCGCGATGCGCAAATGCTCGCGACCCTGCGCCGACGCCATCACCTGGATCTGGCAGGCGCGCTCGAGGAAGAAGATCTGCATCCAGCATTTTGCCGCGGTATCGCCGACGGCCAGCGTTCCATGGTTCCATAGCATCAGGGCGTTCTTGTCGCCGAGGTCCGCCACCAGGCGCTCCCGCTCATCCAGGTCCAGCGCGATGCCTTCATACTCGTGATAGGCCAGGTTTGGCAGCACGATCAGCGCGTGCTGGCTGATGGGCAACAGGCCTTCCTTCGTCGATGCGACCGCGATGCCCGCATCCGTATGCAGATGGAGGACGAACTTCGCATCCTCACGTGCTGCATGGATGGCGGAATGGATGGTGAATCCGGCCGGGTTGATCATGTGCTCGGTCGGCTCGACGATGTTCCCGTCCAGATCAACCTTCACGAGGCAGGAGGCCGTGATCTCGTTGAAGAAATACCCATATGGGTTGATCAGGAAGTGGTGCTCCGGGCCGGGCACGCGGGCGGAAATGTGG
>CAZTMG010000215.1:0-4408 GCA_964614815.1 uncultured Rhizobium sp.
TGGAACTTCTTCAAAGCCCACAGCTATGTTGCAGAATAATCGCCCGATGCTCTAGCATGTATTTATTTAACGGAGCCTGAAATGGGTAGGTGAAGTTGCGCGCCATGGCTGCACGTCAGACCAGCGCCAGCAACTCCTCGCGGGTCAGCGTGAAATCGCTGGAAATCCAGGCCGCTTCGGCCTTGCGAAGGGCTTCCCCGATGGCCGGACCCGGCTCACGTCCGGCCGCCACGAGGTCCGCCCCGGAGAGCGGAAGCGTGGGCGCCGTCCATATCTGGGCGATGACCAGCATCTCGGCCCAGGCGAAATCCCCGCTCTCCGCCCATCCCAGCAATGCCCGGTCCTTCACGACCTGCCAGCCGGATCGATAGATGGCGGCATGAATGTCCGCTTCCGTGGAGGCGGCGCTCAGCGGCGTCTGGTCAGCAACCGCGTTGCAGAGCCGGTCGCGCTCCTCGCCGGAGAGCTTGAGGCGCGCGGCGACCGCCCGCACCGCGTCAGCATCCCGCCAGAACAAGGACAGGAAGCGAACCATGGGATCGCGCTCCAGTTCCTCGCGGGCTTCCAGCGCCATCAACCTCTCGGCGAGATCCAGACCCTTCGCTTCGGGAAAAAGGCAGGCAAGAACTCCGGACTCGTGCATGGCGGCGAGCGCAGGCAGCGGCGCCGGCGCAGACAGCAGCTTTTTCGTTTCTGTCCAGATGCGCTCGGCGGAAATGCCCGCGAGGCCCTCGCGAAGGCGACCACAGGCCTGAAGTCCTGTGGCATCCGGCGCCGCGCGGCCATACCAGGCCTGAAAGCGGAAGAAACGCAGGATACGAAGGAAATCTTCGCGGATGCGTGTTTCCGGGTCGCCGACGAAGACGATGCGGCGTTCGGCAATGTCGGCAAGACCGCCGGTGGGGTCATGGATGGCCCCTGCGCGATCGGCGTAGAGGGCGTTGATGCGGAAATCCCGACGCTGCGCGTCCTCGTTCCAGTCCTCCGTGAAGGCCACCACGGCGCGCCGGCCATCCGTCTCCACATCGCGGCGCAGCGTCGTCACCTCGAACGGAACATGGTTGGCTGTAATGGTCAGCGTCCCGTGCTCGACGCCTGTGAGATGCACGCCCAACCCGGCGGCGCGACACGCCTGCGCAACGGCGTCCGGCGTGAGTTGCGTGGCGATGTCCACATCGGAGACCGGCTCGCCCAGCAGTGCGTTGCGCACGCATCCGCCAACGAAACGCGCGCTGCCCGGGCGAGCCGCCTCAAGCGCATCCATCACCGGCTGGGCGGCGGCCATCCAAGGCTGGGGCGGCAATGTCTGCATGGACATCAGTTGCCCGTGTTGCGCGGCGGAACAGGCCGCTCCGCAGGCGGGGCGACCGGCGCGTTCTGACTGCCGGGCAAGGGCGCCTCGGCGCAGGGAATCTCACGCGGCGGGACAATGCGGCCCTCGGCGTCATAGCGCACGGGATCGTAGCACTTGTCGGCTTCGCGCGGCTCAAGCAGCGGCGGCAGGATCAGGCCAAGTACGGCGATCACAGCTCCGATGACGACAAGGCGCGTCAGCGGCCAGCGGTCGCGGATGCTCATGTCGCGCGAGGCCGCACGATAGACCAGGAACACCGCAAACGGAATCAGGAACAGAAGGATCTCAACAAGGATACGCTGTGTCATGCCAGTCCCCGGTCAGGCGCCGTAGAGGCGGTCGTGGAGGGATTTGATCATGCCTGCGGTCGCTCCCCAAATGTAGCGTCCGTTGTGCGGCATGGCGTAGTAGGCGCGCAAGGCCCCGCGGAACTCCCTTTCGTGACGCTGGTGGTTGGTCGCATCCATCAGGAAACTCAGAGGCGTCTCGAATACGTCGGCGACTTCGCTCGCATGGGGAACGGGCACGAAATCCGGCGGCAACAGGCCCACGAAGGGAGCGATCGCAAACCCCGAGCCGGTCAGATAGGTATCACCCTGCCCAAGGATGCGGACAGAGGCGGGATTCACCCCAACTTCCTCCTGCGCCTCGCGCAAGGCGGCGGCCAGAGCCGACTCCCCCGGTTCGATGCGGCCGCCAGGAAAGGCGATCTGCCCGGCATGGCTGGACATCGTTTCGGGACGAAGCGTGAGGAGAACGCCATAGTCCTCGCCGCGATCCATCAGCCCGACCAGTACGGCGGCGCGGCGATAGCTGGCCCCCGGCGGGGCGGGCCATCCGGGGTTGAGATCGTAGTCGGTGCGGACCGGCGTGTCGAAGACAGCCTCCACGGGCGCCAGCCGACGACCGGCAAGATCCAGGAATTCCGCCTTCGAGAAGGGCACGTCAGCCCGCCTCCCCGACCGGGAAGCGCAGTCCGGAGGACATGACGCTCATGGTCGGCATGTCCCTGTCCGGGACGGCCCAGCCGACGAGCTCGTACCATGCCGGCCGGGTCAGCCGCGCCTCCAGACCGCCGCGAACGAGAACATAGGTGGAGGGCTCGCCGGTTCGCGGATCGGTTTGCACACGGAGGGGATGTTCCGCGTCCACCGCCACGACATCGCCTACATTGGTCGTGACCAGTATCACCTGATGTCCATCCGACTCATGCCGGTCCACGCGAACGCCCACGAACGGGGCGTCCTCAACCCTCACCACCACTTTTTCGTGAGGGGTGACCAGGCAGTAGCCGTCGGAATCCCGCCTGAGTATCGTTGAAAAGAGGCGGACGAGCTTGTCCCGGCTGAACCGCACCCCGCTCTGCCACCAGGAACCGTCCCGGCGGATTTCGAGGCCGATATCGCCGCAATGGGCGGGGTTCCACAAATGCACAGGGGGCAAGGAACGGGGCTTTTCCAAACCCGCTTCCGACTGCAAGGTGGCGACAAGGTCCGCGAGCGCCGCCGATGCAGACGCCTGGGCGTTCGGGACACTCGCGTTCGACATGGGCAGTCCGGCCTCCGGGCTCGCCTCACAGATAGGTAAATGCGCCGCATGAGTGAAGCCGTCATCGCCAACTCCCCCTCCCCGGAGATCGTCCAGGAAGCTGACGCGGCCGTTCAGTTGCTGGCGCAGGTTCGCGCGGAGATCGGCAAGGTCGTGTTCGGACAAGAACGCGTTGTCGAACTGGTCCTATCCACCATTCTCGGCGGCGGACACGCCCTGCTGATCGGCGCGCCGGGCCTCGCCAAGACCAAGCTGGTGGAAACCACGGCGCGGGCGCTCGGGCTCGACTGGGGGCGCGTTCAGTTCACGCCGGACCTGATGCCGTCGGACATTCTTGGTTCGGAGATCCTGGACGAGAGCGCCTCGGGCGCCCGCGCCTTCCGGTTCGTGAAAGGACCGATCTTCACCAGCCTGCTGATGGCGGACGAGATCAACCGCGCCTCGCCGCGGACGCAGTCCGCGCTGCTGCAGGCGATGCAGGAACGGCATGTGACGGTGGCGGGCGCGAGCTATGACCTGCCCAAGCCTTTCCACGTGCTGGCGACACAGAACCCGATCGAGCAGGAAGGCACCTATCCGCTGCCCGAGGCCCAGCTCGACCGCTTCCTGCTGAAGATTGATGTCGACTATCCGGATGCGGAGACGGAGCGACGCATTCTCGTCGAGACGACGGGAACCGGGGACGCAGTCGTCCGTCCCGTTCTGGATGCCGGGAAGCTTATCGCGATGCAGTCTCTGGTGCGGCGCATGCCCGTGCCGGAGACGGTCCTGGAAGCAATCCTCCGGCTGGTGCGTTCCGCGCGGCCGGAGCAGAGCGACCATCCGCAAGTGAAGAAGCGCGTCGACTGGGGACCGTCTCCCCGCGCCGGTCAGGCGTTAATGCTGGCGGCCCGCTCGCGGGCGCTGCTGCGCGGGCGTCTTGCGCCGTCGCTCGACGATATCCAGGCGCTGGCGGAGCCCGCGCTCGGCCATCGCATGGCCTTGGCCTACGATCCGACAGGACAGGGGGGATCGCTTTCGGCGCTGATCCAGGAACTGGCCGCCAAGGCCGCCTAACGCCACAGGATTTACCGCTTGCCCCAGGCGCCCCTATCCCAACTCAAGGCGGAAGCCGCGGCTCTCGCGGGCGACCTTGGCACACTGACAACGCAGGCGCGCGCAGCGAGCGCGGCGCATCTCGGCTCGGCCGGACGACGCCGCTCGGGCATGGGCGAGAACTTCTGGCAGTATCGCCGGCATACGCAGGAGGACAGCATCGATCGTGTCGACTGGCGCAGGTCCGCACGCGAGGAACACCTGTTCGTGCGCGAAACCGAGCTGGAAACGGCGCGAACGTTCCTGTTCTGGTGCGACCCGTCACCGGGCTTTCACTGGTCCAGTGCGGAATCGCTTCCCCACAAGGCGGACAGGGCGCTGGTGCTGTGCATGGCGCTAGCGGGGGCGCTGTCGCGCTCAGGCGAGCGATGCGGGGCGCTGGGCGGCGCACGCGGGGCGGTCTCGGGCGCA
>CAZTMG010000216.1:0-2662 GCA_964614815.1 uncultured Rhizobium sp.
GACCGCAAACACGGCCTGAATACGGCAGGCTTCATCTCCGGGTATCGGGGATCCCCCCTGGGCGGCTACGACCAGCAGCTGCGCGCCGCCGGCAAGCTGATCGAGAGCCACGACGTGAAGCTGTGGGAGGGCCTCAACGAGGATCTCGGGGCGACGGCGGTGTGGGGCTCGCAGCAGACGCACATCTTCCCCGGCGCGAAGTTCGATGGCGTGTTCGGCATCTGGTACGGCAAGGCGCCGGGGGTGGACCGCACGGGCGACGTGTTCAAGCACGCCAACATGGCCGGAACGGACCCCAGGGGCGGCGTGCTGGCGCTGTGCGGGGATGATCCGAACTCGAAATCCTCGACGCTGGCCTCGCAATCCGAGTTCGCGATGGTCGATGCCGAAATGCCGGTGCTGGCGCCGGCGTCGATCCAGGACGTGCTGGACTACGGCCTGATCGGGTTCGACCTGTCGCGCTATTCGGGGCTGTGGGTGTCCATGATCTGTCTGGCGGACACAATGGACAGCGGCGCCGTCGTGGAAGTGGGACTGGATCGCCATGCAACCGTGCGGCCGTCGGACTTCGTGATCCCCGAGGGCGGGCTGGGCCTGCGCCTGGGCGACACCCCGCTGGGGAAGGAGGCGCGCCTGCGCCAGTTCAAGATTCCGGCGGCGCAGGCGTTCGTGCGGGCCAACGGCCTGGACCGCCCGTTGCTGACCGGGAAGCAGAAGAAACTGGGCGTGATCGTGGCGGGGCAGGCCGCGCGCGACGTGTTCGAGGCGCTGGCGGCGATGGGCCTTGCGCCGGAACAGGCGGCGGAGCTTGGCGTCTCGATCTTCAAGGTGGCGATGCCATGGCCGCTGGAGCCGACGGCGATCACGAAATTCTGCCGCGGCTTCGAGCGCATTCTGGTGGTCGAGCACAAGCGGGCGCTGATCGAGCCGCAGCTGAAGGACATCCTCTATCACCTGCCCGATGGCGAACGCCCGGTCATCGAAGGCAAGCACGATCGCGACGGCGCGCGTCTGCTGTCGGATATCGCCTCCCTGTCGACGGCGGACATCGCGATGGCGCTGGTCGGGCGCCTGCCGGATGGCCCGCACCGGGCGAGGGCGGATGCCTATTTCGCCAAGGTGAAGGGCGCGCAGCAGGCTGTCGCGGGCATGAACCAGATCAACACGCGCAAGCCGCACTTCTGCTCGGGCTGTCCCCACAACACGTCGACGACGCTGCCGGAAGGATCACGCGCGCTGGCGGGGATCGGCTGCCACTACATGGCGACGTTCACGCCGGAGCGACGCACCGACATGCATACGCAGATGGGCGGCGAAGGCGCGCCATGGATCGGCCAGATGCCGTTCACGACCGAACCGCACGTGTTCGTAAACCTGGGCGACGGGACATATTCGCATTCCGGCTCGCTGGCGATACGCGCAGCGATCTCGGGCAAGGTGAATGCGACGTACAAGATCCTCTACAACGACGCCGTGGCGATGACCGGCGGCCAGCAGGTGGAGTCGGGCCAGACCGTGCCGCAGATCGCGCGGCAGGTGGAGGCCGAGGGCGTCAAGACCATCGTGATCGTCGCGGACGATCCGACCCGCTATGCCAGCGTGAGCGACCTGCCGGAAGGCACGCGCATCTTCGACCGCAGGAAGCTGGAAGAAGTCCAGATCGAACTGCGCAACACGCCGGGCGTCTCCGTGCTGATCTATGACCAGGTGTGCGCGACGGAGAAGCGGCGGCGGATCAAGCGCGGGAAGATGGAAGCGCCGACCAGGCGCGTGTTCATCAACCAGGCGGTCTGCGAGGGCTGTGGCGACTGTTCGGTGAAGTCCAACTGCCTGTCCGTGGAGCCGGTCGAAACGGAATACGGGCGAAAGCGGCAGATCAACCAGTCCACCTGCAACACGGACTACTCGTGTCTTGAAGGATTCTGCCCGAGCTTCGTGACGGTGACGGGCGGAGACCGGAAGTCGGATGCCGAGCGGAGCGCGCCGACCTTCGACCTGACGGGCCTTCCGGAGCCGTCCCTGCCGGAGCTGGGCCATGAGGCGTGGAACGTGGTGTTCACGGGCGTCGGCGGCACGGGCGTGACGACGGTGGCTGCGGTGCTCGCCATGGCGGCCCACATCGACGGCAAGGCCTCGCAGACGCTGGACATGACGGGACTGGCGCAGAAGGGCGGACCGGTTCTCTCCCATGTGCGATTCGCGCTCGATCCTGACGACATCAAGGCGGGCAAGACGCCGCCGGCTTCCGCGGACGTGATCATCGCCTGCGATCTCGTGGTGGCGTCGTCGGGCGAGGCGCTGGTGATGTTCGACAAGGCGCGGACGGCCGTGGTCGCCAACCATGATGTGACGCCGACAAAGGAGATCATCGAGAACCGCAATGTGCGGTTCGATCCGGACCTGCTGTCGGCGCGTGTCCGCTCGCGCGCGAAATCGTTTGCGGCGACGAATGCCGAGGCGCTGGCCGAGCACCATTTTGGCGATGCAATCTACACCAACATGATCATGCTGGGGATGGCGTGGCAGAACGGCCTGATCCCTGTCAGCGAGGCGGCGATCAAGGAAGCCAACCGGCTGAACAAGGTGAAGGTCAAGGAGAACGCGGCGGCGTTCGATCTTGGCCGGATCGCGGCCGCCAACCCCGACATCGTCCAGGCGGCGG
>CAZTMG010000216.1:2826-4394 GCA_964614815.1 uncultured Rhizobium sp.
CGCGGCGACCTATCTGGCCAAGCTGATGGCCTACAAGGACGAGTACGAAGTCGCGCGCCTTTACGCGCGACCGGAGTACAGGCAGGCGATCGAGGACACGTTCGGCAAGGGGACGAAGCTGACCTTCCTGCTCGCGCCGCCCATGATCTCGAAAAAGAATCACAAGGGCGAGCTGATCAAGCGGCCATTCGGACCGTGGATGATGACGGTCTTCAGGCTGCTGAGCAAACTGAAGTTTCTCCGGGGCGGGCCATTCGATGTCTTCGGGCGGACCGAAGAACGCAGGATGGAGCGCCGGCTGCGCGATGAGTACCTTGAACTGCTGGAGAAGCTGTCGGCCGGGCTCACTCCGGAAAACCATGCACTGGCGGTCGAGATCGCGTCGATTCCGGACGAGATCCGTGGCTATGGCCATGTGAAGGAGCGCGCCGTCGAGGCGGCGGAGAAGAAGCTCGCGGCGCTGATGTCGAAATGGAATGCGCCGAGCCCCGCGCCGGCGCCGCGCATGGCGGCGGCGGAGTAGGCGGGAATCCGCGCCTGACGCTCGCGTAGCGTTGACGCTGATGCCCTGAAGGCGTCTCCTCATCGCGGTCGCGAAGAGGAGGCCTTACATGAGTGTCTACCGCGTTACCGAAGTCATCGGCACGAGCGGCAAGAGCTGGGAGGATGCGGCGCGCGAAGCGCTGTCCACGGCGGCGTCCAGCCTGCGCGACCTGCGCATCGCTGAAGTCGTGGCGCAGGACATTGCGCTCGGCGAGAACGGAACGATCGAGGCCTTCCGCACAAAGCTGCGGGTAAGTTTCAAGTACGAGAAGTAGCACGCCTGGCGTAGGTTGCTGCCAGCGCAATGTCAGCATTGACCTTGCGGGTAATTGGGCATGTGCGGATGCGGTGACATACTTCTCTCCGCAACAGAGGAGACGCGCATGCTGACGGGTGGATGTCATTGCGGAGCGGTGCGGTACGAGGCGACGGGACAGCCGAGCCGGCACTCGATCTGTCATTGTACGGATTGCCGGCGCAGCGCAGGCGCGCCGATGGTGGCGTGGGCGATTTTCGGGCTCAGCGAGGTGCGCGTGACGAAAGGCGCGCCGAAAGTGCGCGCGTCATCCGAGCACGGGCGGCGGCATTTCTGCGCGGACTGCGGGACGGGGCTGTTCTACACCAACGATGTGATCTTCGACGGCGTGATCGACGTGCAGAGCGCGACGCTGGATGATCCCGATGCGATTGCGGCGCCGGAGGCGCAGGTGCAGGTGGCGGAGCGGATCGGCTGGCTGGAGGCGGCGCAAGCGTCGCCGGCGTTTGCGCGTTATCCGGGGCAGGACTGACCTGCCAACAGGCTGCCGCGCAAGGCTATGGGGAGAGGTTCGGGCTGCGTCCTCAGTACAGCTCGCTCTTGTAGTTGGCCTTGAGGCCGCTCGCGACGAGTCCGCGGTTGACGGCGAGGCGGAGCATCGTGGCGGCGGCGCCCTGTTCCTTGTTGAGCTTCACATGGGCGACCAGGGCCTCCGCCGGGTCGAGGGTCGGCGCCGGCGCCGGGCTGGACCAGGGGGCGGCGCGGGCCA
>CAZTMG010000217.1:0-4376 GCA_964614815.1 uncultured Rhizobium sp.
CCGGCCACGCTGCCGAGGCGCTGCGGGCCGCCCGCAAGGCGCCCTCCGGCCCGCCGATCCGCGCCATCGGCATCGTCGAGACCTCAGGCGAGCACTATGGCCGCGACATCGAAGGCGTGCAGGTGATGGGCGGCATCGACCAGCTGGCCACCCTGTTCGATCACTACACGGCCCGCTTCGGGGAGTTGCCCTGGATCGCCATCGCCGCCCCGCCGGAAGACCGCCGCACCATGGATGCGGCCCTCTCGGTCGCCTCCGCCCGCAAGGCGACCCTGCTGCGCATCGGTGGGAAGGCGCTGCTCGAACCGATCCGCCCGGCCGATCTCCTGGCCCGCCCCGAACGTCGCCTCGACATGGCGCCGGTCGCGGGCCTGGTGTCGGGCGCGCGCGTCTTCATCACGGGCGGCGGCGGCACGATCGGGGGCGAGCTGGCGCGCCAGTGCGCCGCCCTCGGCCCGTCCGAGCTCACCATATACGACTCGTCCGAGTTCAACGTCTTCGAGATCGACCAGGAACTCTCGCGCGCCTATCCGAACGTCATGCGCCGCATGGTGATTGGCGACGTGCGCGACGAGATCCGCCTCGAACAGGCGATGCGCGAGGCGCAGCCCGATCTCGTGATCCACGCCGCTGCGCTCAAGCATGTGCCTCTTATGGAGCAAAACCCGAACGAGGCTATCCTTACCAATGTACTGGGCGCGCGCCGCTGCGCCACCATTGCGGCCGCGCTGGGCGTCAAGGCTTTCACCTTCATCTCGACGGACAAGGCGGTAAACCCGCAGAACGTGATGGGCGCCACCAAGCGCGCGGCCGAACTCTTCATCCAGGCTTTCGCGCCCACCGCGCCGGGCACGCGATTCTCTCTTGTCCGCTTCGGCAACGTGCTCGGCTCGAAGGGGTCGGTCGCGCCGCTGTTCGAGCGGCAGATCGCGGAGGGCGGTCCCGTCACTGTCACCCACCCCGACATGATGCGCTATTTCATGAGCGTTGAGGAGGCTTCCGCCCTCGTGCTCCAGGCGGCGGCGCTGTCGGCCAGTTCCGCCTCGCCCGAAGCGGCCCTGTACGTCCTCGACATGGGCGAGCCGGTGCGTGTGATCGACCTTGCCGAAAGGATGATCCGCATGAAGGGGCTGACCCCCGGCCAGGACATCCTGATCCGGATCACGGGGCCGCGCCCCGGTGAGAAGCTCACCGAAACCGTCTTCTACAGTCGCGAACAGGTGAAGGGCACGCCCGTCGACGGGGTCCTCGAAGTCGTCAACACCGGCTCGCCCCCCATTGCCGAGGTGCAGGCAAGACTCGACGCCATCGTCTCCTACGCGGCGCGCCGCGACCCGCAGGTCTCGCTCTCGATGATGCAGGCGCTCGCTCCCGAACTGTTCGCCGAAGACCCCTGGGGCGAACCGGCGGTCAATCTCCACTGAACGGCAAGGCAGGCCCGCACGGGCTATTGACCCGGCGCGCGCCGACGCCATCTCAATGGCATGGACATGCGCGTTCTGGTCTTCAGCTGCGAACCGGGTTGCGATGCGGAATCGCAGGACAGGCTTGTCCGTCGAACCCTTCAGGCCATCGAAGGGAGCGGGGTGGCGCTGGAAGCCAGCGAACTGTCGGCGGACCGTAGCGTCGTCCTTTTCCTGGTCAGCGGGGCGCCCGCCCGGATCCGCCGGCTGTGGAGTCTGGTCGAGGCGACGGGACTCGAAAACGACTGGCAGGCGTTTGGCGCCCGGCTCGACTGGCAGACCTTCGCGATGATCGGCCGCAAGGGAGCCTGATTCGCCTCTGGCATGTCGTCCGAAATGCGGCAAGGTTGAAGGTTCAAAGACAGGCGGGGTGATGCTATCGGGCGCCAAGCCAAGCTTGGAGCCCGCATGTCGCCCCCCAAAGCCGCCCCGAAGACCGTGCCTGACCGGATCGCCGTCAGGCGTGCGCTGATCTCGGTGTCCGACAAGACAGGTCTGGTCGAGCGGGCGAGGAAGCTGGCGGCGCTGGGCGCCGATCTTGTTTCCACCGGCGGCACGTCGAAGGCGCTGAAGGAGGCCGGTCTTGCCGTGCGGGACGTCTCCGATCTCACGGGCTTTCCGGAAATGATGGACGGCCGGGTGAAGACGCTGCATCCGAAAGTGCATGGCGGCCTGCTTTTCCGCCGCGACCTGGCCACGCACACGAAGGATGCAGGCGACCACGGCATCGAACCGATAGATCTCGTCTGGATCAACCTCTATCCGTTCGAGGCCGCGGTTCAGTCAGGCGCCGGATTCGACGACTGCATCGAAAACATCGACATTGGCGGGCCCGCCATGCTGCGCGCCGCCGCCAAGAACGCCGACTTCGTGACAGTCTGCACTGATGGCGCGGATGTCGACGCCGCAATCGCCGGGATGGAGCAGGGCGGGGTGACGCTCGATCTCCGTCGCCGCCTCGCCGCCAAAACCTACGCCCGCACCGCCGCCTACGACGCTGCGATCAGCGAATGGTGCTGGAAACAGCTGAACGAGGATGCCGGCGACTGGCGCGCCTTCGGCGGACGTCTCAAGCAGCCCCTGCGCTATGGCGAGAACCCGCACCAGAAGGCCGCCGTCTATGCCGGTCCCGAAAGGCGCGCCGGCGTGCTCACCGCGCGCCAGATACAGGGCAAGGAGCTCAGCTACAACAATATCAACGACACGGACGCAGCCTTCGAACTCGTCGCCGAATTCGATCCGGGCGTGTCCCCCGCCGTCGCCATCATCAAGCACGCCAACCCGTGCGGCGTCGCCACCGGCGCCACCGTGGCCGAAGCCTACCGCCGCGCGCTGGCCTGCGATTCCACCTCGGCCTTCGGCGGCATCATCGCCGTCAATGTGCCGCTCGATGGTCCCACGGCCGAGGCGATCACCGAGATCTTCACCGAGGTGGTCATCGCCCCCGGCGCCGACGAGGCGGCGCTCGCCGTCTTCGCCCGGAAGAAGAACCTGCGCCTCCTGCTGACCGACGGCCTGCCGGACCCGGCCCGGCCCGGCGTTATGGTGCGCTCGGTCGCCGGCGGACTGCTGGTGCAGGACCGTGATGTCGGACGCATCTGCGAAGCCGACCTGAAGGTCGTGACACGCCGCAAGCCGTCGCCGCAGGAAATTGCGGACATGCTGTTCGCCTTCCGCGTCTGCAAGCACACCAAGTCAAACGCCATCATCTATGCGAAGAACGGCGCCACGGTCGGCATCGGCGCCGGCCAGATGAGCCGCGTCGATTCGGCCCGGATCGCCCGCCGCAAGGCGGAGGACGCCGCCCACGCTATCGGCCAGACCGATCCGCAGACCATCGGCTCCGTCTGCGCCTCCGACGCCTTCTTCCCCTTCCCGGACGGGCTTCTGCAAGCCGCCCAGGCGGGAGCCACTGCCGTCATCCAGCCGGGAGGCTCGGTGCGTGACGACGAGGTCATAAGGGCCGCCGATGACGCCGATCTCGCCATGGTCTTCACAGGCATGCGCCACTTCCGGCACTGACCACGGCTGTCCGGCGAGCGAAAACGGCGAGCGGTCGTCCGCTCGCCAGTCCGGGTCCTGTCGCGGATGTCAGGAGTCAGTAGCGTCAAGACTTGTTCTTGACGTCGGCCTCCTTGGCGGCTGCGCGGTCGTCCGCGTCAAAGACGATCGGCGCGGCATCCGGGGCCGAGGCCGCATACAAACGGGATTTTCTCGCAAGCCGTTTCATCGACTCGTTCATCGTGCCGATCGACATCGCCATCTGCTTGCCGCCCTGCACGCCAACAGCCGACGCATCTGAAATGTTGTCGAAGTTGGCGCCGAGGAAGACGACCTCCCAGCCCTTCGCCTTCACGCGGTCCAGACCCGCCCTGACCCCGTCGGCTGTCACCTCGCGCGACGCATTCTCATGCCCGTCCGTCATGATGACCAGTACGGCCCTGTCGGGATTGTCCGCCTCGGCCAGCGCGATGAGACACGCCATAGCGTCCAGCAGGGGCGTCATGCCGCGCGGGCTCGCTTCCTTGTCGGTGACAGGCTTCCAGTGCAGGGCAGGCTGCCTGCGCCGCAGCACGTCGAACTTCAGCGTTTCCTGGCCGTCGAACACGGCGAGCGTGATGTGGCTGTCGACGGCCGGGCCGTCCTGTCTGTTGTCGAGCTCCCTTGCGAAGGCGTTGACGGAGGAAAGTGCTTCCGCCCAAAGCGACCCCATCGAACCCGAGCGGTCGAGAAGAATATAGGCTTGCATGCACTGTCCCCTTTTCGGTCGATCCCAGCCCGCGCGCCGCCGGATGGACGCTGATCGGAAATGGGTGTGGCCGTCCGCCGCACCAGAGGCCAGCTGCAAAAAGACCGGGGCCGCCTGCAGGCGGGACATCCGCTCGCCGGAACGTCCATGTGATGAAGGCGAAG
>CAZTMG010000218.1:0-4322 GCA_964614815.1 uncultured Rhizobium sp.
GCAAGCGCTGCGCCGAGACGCTGTTCTTCGACTATCACCGCCAGCACAAGCTGCGCATCAAGGTGCTGCGGATCTTCAACACCTACGGCCCGCGCATGCACCCGAATGACGGACGGGTGGTCTCCAACTTCATCGTGCAGGCCCTCAAGGGCGAGGACATCACCATCTATGGCGACGGCTCGCAGACACGCTCCTTCTGCTATGTCGACGACCTGATCGAGGGGATGATCCGGCTGATGGACTCCCCCGATGACGTCACCGGCCCGATCAATGTCGGCAATCCCGGCGAGTTCACCATGATCCAGCTGGCCGAGACGGTGCTGCGCCTCACCGGCTCTAAATCGAAACTGGTTCGCCTGCCCCTGCCCGCCGACGACCCCAAGCAGCGGCGCCCCGACATCACCCGCGCCAAGTCGGTGCTCGGCTGGGAGCCCCGGGTCCAGCTCGAGGACGGCCTCAGGGAGACCATCGCCTACTTCAGGAACCTACTCCAGGCGTAGACGCACCTCGTCCGCGATGGCGAGCGAGGAGGTGAGGCCGGGGCTTTCAATGCCGAACAGGTTCACGAGCCCCGGGATGCCGTGCCTCTCCGGGCCGTCCATGCGGAAATCGGCGGCGGGCTCGCCCGGCCCGGACAGCTTGGGGCGACAGCCGGCATAGTCAGGCGAGAGCGCGCCATCGGGCAGCCCCGGCCAATAGCGGCGGATGACGCCGTAGAACGCATCGGCGCGCCGGGGATCGACGGCGTAGTCCACGTCGCAGGGATCGCTGGCCGCAAGCCATTCCACATCGGGACCGAATCTCATGCGACCGCCGAGATCGAGCGTCAGATGAACGCCCAGGCCGCCCTCGACGGGGGCAGGATAGATCAGGCGCGAGAAGGCGGGTTTCGCGGTGCAACCGAAATAGCTGCCTTTGGCGAGGGCGAGTTCCGGAACGTGTGACGGCGACAGGCCCTCGATGCGGCTAGCGACACGTTGGGCATGGAGACCGGCGCTGTTGACGAGACGCCGACAGGCGATCGCGGCCTCTGGCGTATGAACGCGAAAACCGCCGCCCGCCTGCTGTTCGACGCGCGTAACCGGGGCCTGCAGGGCGATGGCGCCGCCATGATCCTCGATCTCCCCCCGCAGGGCGAGCATATAGCCGTAGACGTCGACGATGCCCGTCTCGGGCGACCAGAGCGCGGCGGCGCAGCGCAGCGCGGGCTCCATCGCCCTGGCCTCGGCGGCGGCGAGAAGGACGAGGTTCTCGACGCCGTTCGCCTGGCCTGTGGCGTGGATGGCTTCGATCGTCGCAACCTCGGCGCCGGTTGCGGCCACGATGAGCTTGCCTGTCCTGCGGTGGGCGATGTTGCGCTGCTGGAGGTAGGCGTAGAGCGCGAGGCGGCCGGCGATGCAGAGCCTGTGCTTCAGACTGCCCGTCGGATAGTACAGGCCGGCATGGATCACGCCGGAATTGCGGGCGGAAACGCCAGTTCCAATCGCGGGCGCCGAATCCAGGACGAGCACGTCCGTCCCGTTCCGGGCCAGACTGGCGGCAATGGCGAGGCCGACCGCCCCGGCGCCCACGACGACCGCGTCAACATCCATTAACGATCCGTCCTTCCGAACGCGGGCCGGGGCGCGTGACCGTCCGGAACCCGTGATTTCGTTGTCGGATAATTACCTTTGCGTGTGTAGCCTGTCCCTTGAGGCAGGCTGACGAAATCAGTATCTGCCCGGCAGCAGGCGCAGACGTGATGGCGGAATTCAACAACATCTATGCGCACGGTTTCGTGCGGGTGGCGGCCGCCAGCCCGCGCGTGCGCCTGGCCGATCCGGCCGCCAACGCCCGCGAGACCATCGACCTGATGCGCAAGGCCGACAAGGCCGGCGCGGCGCTTGTCGTGTTTCCAGAACTCGGCATGAGCGGTTACACGCTCGATGACCTGCACCTGCAATCCACCCTGCTCGCCGCCGTGCGCGAGGCGATCGCCGCGGTGAAGAAGGCGAGCCGGTCGCTGGCGCCGGTGGTGGTGATCGGCGCGCCGATCCAGGCGGGACCGGCCGTGCATGGCTGCGCAGTGGTGATCCATCGCGGCCAGATTCTAGGCGTCGTGCCAAAGACCTACCTGCCGAACTATCGCGAATTCTACGAGAAACGCCAGTTCGCCGCGTCACACGACGCGACGACGCGCACGATCCGGCTTGCGGGCGACGCCGCTCCCTTCGGAATCGACCTGATCTTCGAGGCGACGGATATTCCCGACTTCACGCTTGCCGTGGAGATCTGCGAGGACATGTGGGCGCCGATCCCGCCTTCGACCTATGCGGCGCTGGCCGGAGCGAACATCATCGCCAATCTCTCGGCTTCCAACATCACCATCGGCAAGGCGGCCGAACGGGACATGCTGTGCCTGTCGCAATCGGCGCGCGCCCAGTGCGGCTACATCTATTCGGCGGCAGGCTATGGAGAGAGCACGACGGACATGGCGTGGGACGGACAGCTGGCCGTCTACGAACTGGGATCGAAGATTGCTGAGTCAGATCGCTTTGCCGACCAGTCGACGCTCCTGACCGCGGACATGGACGTGATGCGGATCGTGCAGGACCGCATCCGCAACGGCACATTCCGCGACGCGGCGCGCAACCATGCGGACCGCCTCGCCTTCCGCCGCATCGCCTTCACGGTGGCGCCGGAACGGGATGCGAAGCTGCCGTTGCAGCGGCAGATCGACCGCTTCCCCTTCGTGCCGGACGATGAGGCGCTGCTCGATCAGGACTGCTACGAGGCCTATTCGATCCAGGTCCAGGGGTTGCGACGGCGCCTGGAATCCTCGGGCGTCAGAAAGGCCGTGATCGGGGTGTCGGGCGGGCTCGATTCGACGCAGGCGCTGCTGGCGACCGTGCGGGCGTTCGACCTGATGGGCGCCCGGCGCACCGACATCATCGGCGTCACCATGCCGGGCTTTGCGACGACAGAGGGCACAAAGTCCAGGGCGCATGCGCTGATGAAGGAGCTGGGCGTCGACGCCCGAGAGATCGACATCAGGCCGATGGCCAGCCAGATGCTGGCCGATCTCGGCCATCCCTTCGCCAAGGGCAAGCGGGTCTACGACATCACGTTCGAGAACGTGCAGGCGGGCCTGCGCACCGACTATCTCTTCCGCCTCGCAAACAAGGAAGGCGGGATGGTGATCGGCACGGGCGACCTGTCCGAGCTGGCGCTCGGCTGGTGCACCTACGGCGTCGGCGATCACATGAGCCACTACAATGTCAACGGCGCCGTGGCCAAGACGCTGATCCAGCACCTGATCCGCTGGAGCGCGGCGAGCGGGCACTATACGGAAGGCGCAGCCGATGTGATGCGCGCGATCCTGGAGCAGGAGATCTCGCCCGAGTTGGTCCCGGCGGGCGAGGACGGAAAGATCCAGTCAACCGAGGGCGCGATCGGGCCCTATAACCTGCACGACTTCTTCCTCAACCATACGATCCGCTGGGGCGCAAATCCGGCGCGCATCGCCTTCCTGGCGCAGGCGGCCTGGGGCGACGCCGGCCGGGGCGACTGGCCGGCCCATACCGCGACCCGCGACCGCGTGGCCTACGAGCTTCCGGTCATCGTGAAATGGCTGGAGGTGTTCACGAAGCGCTTCTTCGAGACCAGCCAGTTCAAGCGCTCGGCGGTTCCCAACGGCCCGAAGGTCACCTCCGGCGGGGCCCTCTCCCCGCGCGGCGACTGGCGCATGCCCTCCGACTCCAGCGCCGCGCCCTGGCTGGAAGAGATCGCGAAACTGAAGGCCTGGGCGAAGATCGGGACCTGAGGACCTGTCCGGAAGAGGCGGCGCCACGGCAGGGTCGGCCCCTGCCCGCCAATCCTTGCCTTGTCGTCCCTCCTGATCCATGAGGGGGCCGGAACGCACCCGTAGCTCAGCTGGATAGAGTGTTGCCCTCCGAAGGCAAAGGTCACACGTTCGAATCGTGTCGGGTGCGCCACTCTCCTGAAAATGGACGCGGCTTAGGCCGGGGTGGGATTTGCCGCCGTCATCTGATTCGGCCTGGACGCCTTTGGCCGGGTATGCGGATAGCATGTCTCTCCCACGCCATCCTATGCTTGGCCCAGCCGGCTTCGGCTGCGCGCCGCGCTGACTCTTGCGGTCCCGACGTCCTTACCGTCAAGCGCCCACATCATGTCCAAGGGCACGATCGTGAAACATTATTCAAAGAAACAGACATGCGGGCGCCGGCGGGCGCCCGCACGCCTGTTTTCGTCCAGCCGCCGGATCCTCAGTACGCGAGGAAGTCGACATCCGAGGCCAGCATGCGGCGGTCGGCGAGGCTGTC
>CAZTMG010000219.1:0-4303 GCA_964614815.1 uncultured Rhizobium sp.
CAGGCCGGCCTTGCGCAGCGATGTCTCGACGATCTCCTGCATCTCGGAATGCGAGGCGGCGAGGCCGTGCAGGCGCACCCCGTAGGCGACATTCTCGAAGATCGACTTGGGGAAGGGATTCGGCTTCTGGAACACCATCCCGACCTGGGCGCGCAGAAGGACCGGGTCGATCGACCGGTCATTGATGTCCTGGCCATCGATCAGGATCTCGCCGGCGACGCGGCAATTGGGGATGGTGTCGTTCATCCGGTTGATCGCGCGCAGGAAGGTGGATTTGCCGCATCCGGACGGACCGATCAGGGCGGTGACGGACCGCTCCGGCATGTCGAGCGAGACATCGAACAGGGCCTGCTTGGCCCCATAGAAGACGGAGACCTTGCGGGCGACGACCTTTGGCGCGGCGGCCGGGGCCGAAGCCCCCGTTTGCGGCGGCGTGGCGATGTGCAGGGAGGGCATCGGGTCCATCCGGCTCATCGCCCTCTCCTGGCGGCGTCCCGCAAGGGCGGCGGAATCGTCGCGGTCTTGCTGGCCTTGCCGGCGAAGCTGGAGACCGTCTGACTGGCCATGGAATGCCCGGCGCCCGTTGTTCGCGAGTCCTTTAGGGGGCGATTGTGACAGTCCTGCGAAGGTAACCATCGCTCCCCCTGCGGCGCCCTGCCCCGCTGTGGATAACCAGGCGAATTGCATCCTTTACCCCCTGGCCGTGCGGGTATTTTCTGCCAGAAAGCAGTCACAACAGGCAGGGAACGCCGCAAATGCAACAAAACCTGAGGCTATCCGACCACGACATGAGCCCGGAGCGGGGTTTTCTTTGCCCCTACAATGCGGCCGATGTCGTGCTTCCCGCCGATCTCGCCGCCCCGGAAGAAGCGGCGCGCGACCTGCCCCGGACCCTGCTGACCGGGCGCATCCGGAAGCATCTCGACTCCCTGCCCGTGCTGGACCTCAAGGCGTTCTGCGCCGAGGCCAGCGACCCGCAGCTGCGCGCCGCCATGGTCCGCTATTCCTTCCTGGTGCAGGCCTATGTCTGGGGCGAGCCGGTCGCTCCGAAGTCGCTCCCCGCGCCCCTGGCCGTTCCGATATGGGCGCTGGCGAGACGCCTCGGCCAGCAGCCGCTTCTGCCCTATTCCGCATACGTGCTCGACAACTGGGACAGGCTCGACCGCAACGGCCCGATCAGCCTCGACAACATCTGGATGATCCAGAACTTCCTCGCCGGACAGGACGAGGCGTGGTTCGTGCTGGTGCATGTCGCCATCGAGGCGCGCGCGGGCGAGATGCTGGCGGAAATACCGGCGATCATCGAGGCCGTGACCAATGGCGACGCCAGGGCTGTCGAAGGCTCGCTCGTTCGCTGCAATCACGTCTGGGACGACGTGAACGCCATCTTCGACCGCATGCCGGAGCGTTGCGACCCCTACATCTATTTCCACCGCGTGCGCCCCTACATCCATGGCTGGAAGGACAATCCGGCGCTGGGCGAGGGGCTGATCTATGAAGGCGTGGCCGAGACCGGCGGACGCCCCCAGTCCTTCCGCGGCCAGACCGGCTCGCAGTCGACGATCGTGCCCGCGATGGATGCGCTGCTGGGCGGGGGGCCCGCCGCCGGTCCGCTGCGCGCCTTCCTGGACGAGCTTCACATCTACCGCCCGCCAGCGCACCGCGCCTTCGTCGACCGTGTGCGGACGATGAGCAACCTGCGGCCTTTCGTGCAGGCTTCGGGCGACGGCAGCCTGCGCGAGGCCTACAACACCTGCATCCGCAGCCTCGCCCGTTTCCGCACCCGCCACCTCGAATACGCCGCGAGCTACATCGCCAAGCAGTCGAAGGACTCGGCCGGCAACGATACCGACGTCGGCACCGGCGGCACGCCGTTCATGAAATATCTCAAGAAGCACCGCGACGAGTCGGAGCAGCACCTGCTGTAGGGGGCGGACAGCTCACGATCCGCAGCCGCCGCGCCGAGGACGTCGCACTTGCTTCCGGACGCTCAGCGCGCGGCTGACGCCGTCTTCGTGGCGCTGTCGGCGGCCGCCTTCGCAAGGCGTTGTTCCAGCGTGCCGATGTCGTGCGTGGTGAAGCGGGCGATGATCTCGCGCGCCTTTGGGATCGCATCCGCCGTCGTGATCTTGCCGTCCTCGATGTCGTCGGCGAGTTCGAGCAGGGGCTGGTAGAGCGGCTCGGGCTCGCCCTGGATGGTGAGGCCGAAGCTTGTGCCGGGAACTTCGAACGCATCCCATTCCTTGCGGACGGCGGCCCAGAAGTCTTTCGTCGCGGCCCAGTAGTCGAGCGCAACGCTGGCGTCGAACTGCGTGTTGGGGCGATAGGTGTTGACGCCCTGTTCGCGCGCGATGATCTGCGGCTTGCCGTCGATCATGGCGAGCTTGGAATTGTCCTGCTCGTGCACCCAGCCATCCCAGGTGAGCGCGTGGCGGTTCACTGCGAGCACGGCGAAATAGTCCTTGCGCGTCGTCGACTCGCGGCGCGGCAAGGGACGCAGCTCGGCCTTCGGCGTCCAGGCCGAGACGCCGTTCTCGTGCGTCCATGCGCCCAGCGCGCCATAGCGCGGCGAATCCTCCACCTGGTAGACGGTCTGCGACCATTTCCCTTCCCGCTCGGCGGGAGGGATCACACGGTTCTCCCAGGCGTTGCCGCCGATGAAGACCAGCACGCTGGCCGGCTCATAGCGCCAGTCCTGGCGCCAGTGCTTGATCGGGAACTTCTCCTCTCCCGACTCGATGACAAGGATGTGCTGGAGACTGATGAAGTCGCCGCGATCCTCGATCACGCGCACGACCTCATAGCCGCCCGAGCGGTCGGGCTCGCGGACCTTGTAGTCCTTCACGAAGCCCACGGTCTCTGTGAAGTCGAAGCGGACGCGATAGTCGCCCTGCTGCGCCAGGATGGCCTTGCGGTCCTGCTCGAAGCGGACGCGCTCCGCCGCGCTCATCATGGCGGTCGGCGATCCATCGCCAGCGGGCCGGGTCGCACAGGCCTGAAGGGCCAGGGCCGCCACAACCAGCGCCCAACGCCATTTACCGGTGACCTTCATCGGATTGCCTTTCCACGCATGTCCAGTACAGCCGATATTATTCTTGCAAATGACTTGCAAGAGCATATTGATATGTTAATGCGACCTATTCGCAGGACTTCAGGCGACACCATGAACCGCTCATCCTCTGCCCTTGTCTGGTCCGCCTTGCCGGCGCTGGCCCTGCTGGGCCTGGCCGTGGGCCTCGCCGGGGCGGCCAGGGCGGACACATCCTACCTGCGCCCGAACTGGTTCACGACCGCGACGGGCGATCTCGTGACCGTGCAGTCGTCCTTCACGGAGGATTTTTCCAACCCGGCCGTCGGCGTGAAATCCGAGGCGTGGACGGTCATCGGTCCGGATGGCGCCGCATCCACGTTCAAGACCAGGGGCGAGTTCACCCAGCTCACCGTGCTCGAGGCCGAGACCAAGGCCAACGGCACCTACCGCCTTTCCACCGGCGAGCGGCTGGGCCGCGTGGGACCGCAGGTGCTGGTTGACGGCGTGTGGCAGCCGTTTGCACCGGGACGCGAGATTCCACCCGGCGCGCAGACGCGGCAGAGCCAGACAGCCACCGTCGCCGATGTCTATGTGACGCGCGGCGCGCCGACGCATGCGCCGGTCGAGGCCCGCATCGGGGCGCTGGAGCTGAAGCCCGACCGGCACCCCAACGACGTCTATCTCGACACCGGTTTTTCCTTGCGCGTGCTGCTCAACGGCCGCCCCGTGGCCGGACAGGCGGTCGAGGTCTGGCGCGAGGGCGGCAGCTACGATGAGCCGCCCTACCGCGTGAGGCATGTCTCCGCCGCCGATGGCCGCGTGACGCTGAACTTCGACAGGCCGGGCGTCTATCTGATCTGGACGCGCATGTCCGCCGAAGCGCCCGCGGGCGCAGCGACGCCCATACGGTCCTACACCACTTCCCTCACCCTCGAGGTTCAGCCCTAGCGCTTCACCCTGCCGGCGCAGGGTCAGCTCCGGCCGATCAACGGGATCGCCCCGGCCCACTGATGCAAATGCAATTCATTCACGTCTCCAAAGAGGACTAAACATGCGTATCCGACTCATGGCCGGCACGGTCTTTTCCACGGTGACGCTCGCGCTTGGCGTAGCGCCCGTCTTCGCCCAGTCCGCGCCCGAAGCGCCTGTGGCCGCGAGCGCGGACGACCCGCAGCGCAACCAGGTGACCGTCACGGCCACACGGATCGAGCAGTCGGTGAGCGACGTGCCGGCCGCCGTTTCCGTCATCACGGACGCGGACATCGCGAACGA
>CAZTMG010000220.1:0-4191 GCA_964614815.1 uncultured Rhizobium sp.
GACGCTGCAGTCGGGGGTCAGGCGCATCGCCGAGGTCATCGCCGGAATCCCCGATATCTCGGTCCAGGACCGCGGCCTGATCTGGAACACGGATCTCATCGAGACGCTGGAGTTCGAGAACCTGATCCTGCAGGCCGCCGCCACGGTGAACTCCGCCGCCAACCGTCAGGAGAGCCGCGGCGCCCATGCGCGGGAGGACTTCCCCGAGCGCGACGACGTCAACTGGATGAAGCACACGCTCGCCTGGGTCGACGACAAGGGTTCCGTCAGGATCGACTACCGCCCGGTCCACGCCTACACGATGACCAGCGACGTCGAGTACATCAAGCCGAAGCCGCGGGTGTATTAGAGGAGTCATCCGGCTCACGGATGCGTCCCGATCAGGCTTGCAGGCAGGCCACATGCGGGACGCCGCACGATTCCCCTTGCGCAACAATCGCCGGACGGCTCGATTCACGACCGGTTCAACTTCCCGCGCTTTCCTTGCCCCTGCGTCGGAGACTGGCCGCGCGGTTGACCGCCCGCGCGGCGAGCATCCATCTCGGTGTCATGCAGGATATCTGGGGTCGCCAAGGCAATCTGGCCCAGACGGCCGACAGGCTTCGCGAGGAAGTCCAGCTCCATCTCGCGCGCAAGCTCGGCGAGTCGCACATCGCCTTTTCGGACGCCGAAGGCTGGGCCGGCCGCTCGAAGGAGCCGGGCCCGCCGGTCGACGTGCTGGTCGTCCCCCCGGAGGGCGAACGCCGCTTCGCCTATGTCTGCACCTTCGGCTCCAGCCTGCGCCGGAAGTCCGAGTCGAACCCCAACGGCCGCATGGAGTTCGCGCTCGCCGTGCCGCAGACGGGCGAGGCCAGGCCTGATCTCGCCCGCCTCAACCTTGCCGCCAACACGGTGCGCCAGTTCGCGAAGCTCGTTCACCTCCAGCCGATCCGCGTGGCGGCCGGCGAGACGGTGCAGTTCTCCCATAATCCCCGGCCGGTCATCGAGGGGTCGAAGCTCATCGCCTTCGCCTTCACCGAGCCGCGCCTGCCGGATGAGGGCTTTTCCCGCTTGCGGCTGGGCGATGGCGACGTCATCACCTTCTGGTCGCCCGTGCCGATCTATCTCGAGGAAGTCGAGGCCGGCGTCGCCTATGGCGCCCTGCGTCTCGCCGAGGGGCTCATACGCGGGGGCGTCACCGAGATGCTGCATCCCGACCGGCCGTCCGCCGCGCGCGCCGCCCATGGCCTGCGCCGTCCGCTTCTGGCAAGGCTGAAGGCTTGGCTCCGCGGCCTGCGGGACCATTTCGCCGCCAGGGCCTGACACGCCTTCCCAGGACAGGGCGACCACGCCGGACCGCTGGTCCGCATGCCTGCCGCGTATGCGCCAACGCGTCGCAGCCCCCTGGCCTGCATCGCGGCGACACGGCGCGAAACAGCTTTCGCGCGGCACTAGGAATCTCTCAATGCGTCGCTAGAATGCGCCGCAAATCAACGCACTGGGATGCTTCCGGCTCATGGTCGAACTCACGCTGCCGCGCAATTCGAAGATCAAGGCTGGCAAGCGCTGGCCCAAGCCGGCCAATCCCAAGAAGCTGCGCACCTTCAAGATCTACCGCTACGACCCGGAGACCGGCGGCAATCCGCGCTGGGACTACTACCAGGTCGACATGAGCAAGGTCGGGCCGATGGTTCTCGACGTGCTCATCTACATCAAGAACGAGATCGACCCGACGCTGACCTTCCGCCGCTCCTGCCGCGAGGGGGTGTGCGGCTCGTGCGCGATGAACATCGGCGGCAACAACACCATCGCCTGCACCAAGGGCTGGGAATTCTCCGGCGACATCACCATCTCGCCGCTGCCGCACCAGCCCGTGGTGAAGGATCTTGTGCCCGACCTCACCAATTTCTACGCCCAGCACGCCTATGTGCAGCCCTATCTGAAGACGCAGACGCCCGAGCCCCAGAAGGAATGGAAGCAGACCGAGGAAGACCGCAGGAAGCTGGACGGCCTCTACGAATGCATCATGTGCGCGTCCTGCTCCACCGCCTGCCCCAGCTACTGGTGGAATGGCGACAAGTTCCTTGGCCCGGCCGCCCTGCTGCAGGCCTATCGCTGGATCATCGACAGCCGCGACGAGGCCGCAGGCGAGCGCCTCGACGATCTGGAAGACCCCTTCAAGCTCTACCGCTGCCACACCATCATGAACTGCGCGCAGGTCTGCCCGAAAGGCCTTAACCCCGCCAAGGCCATCGCGGAGATCAAGAAACTGATGGTCGAACGCGCGACCTGACGCGTCAGGATCGTCCCGCGCCACGGCTTGTCCAACCGTCCGCTCCCTGTTCCACCCCGCGCGCCCTGATACAAAAGTGTCATGACCGCCGTTTAGGGAAACAGGCGGCAGCCGACTGGACGACCCGCCGATGCCTCACGACCTTCCCCGAAGATTGTTCGCCGAACTTCTCGGATCAGGCCTGCTTGCCGCTACAGTCATCGGTTCGGGAATCCTTGCCGTGCAGCTTTCCGGCGGCAATGACGGCGTCGCCCTTCTCGGCAACACGCTGGCGACCGCCGCCATTCTCTATGTGCTGGTCGGAACGCTCGGACCGGTGTCCGGCGCGCACTTCAATCCGGCCGTGACGCTGGTGATGCTCCTGCGCGGCGACACGCCCCCCGCCAACGCCGCGCTCTACATCCCGCTCCAGATCATCGGCTGCGGCCTCGGCGCAATCCTGGCCCACGCCATGTTCGGCCTGCCGCTCCTGCAGGAAGCCATGGCCGACCGCTCGGGCCCGGGCCGCCTCATCGGGGAAGCCGCCGCCACCTTCGCCCTCGTCTTCGCCATTCTCGGCGCCATGCGCCATCGCCCCGGCGACGTTCCCGCCATCGTCGCGCTGGTGATCGCCGCGGGATACTGGTGGACCTCCTCCACCTCATTCGCCAACCCCGCCATCACGATCGCCCGCGCCATGTCCGACACCTTCGCCGGCATTCGTCCGGCCGATGCGCCGGGCTTCATCGCCGCGCAGGCGTCCGGCGCGGTTCTTGGCTGGCTGGCGGGGGGCTGGCTGTTCGGGAGACAATCGCCATGACCCATTTCCCCGTCGTCATTCATCACAACCCGGATTGCGGCACGTCCCGCAACGTTCTCGCCATCATCGAGGCGGCCGGCTATGCGCCCATTGTCATCGACTACCTGAGAGAGGGCTGGACGCGGCCGCAACTCCTGGCCCTGTTCGCCGCCGCGGGCCTCACGGCGCGCCAGGCCCTGCGCGAAACCAAATCGCCCGCCGCCGACCTCGGCCTGCTTGACCCCGCCATCAGCGATGACCGGCTGATCGACGCGATGGTCGAACATCCCGTCCTCGTGAACCGGCCGCTGGTCGCCACCCCGAAAGGCGTCAAGCTCTGCCGCCCCGACAGCGCCCTCGTCCTCGACCTCCTCGCCACATGGCCCAAAGGACCCTTCCACAAGGAAGACGGCACGCTCCTCATCGATGCCGATGGAAGGCGCGTTGCATGAGGGACGGCCTCCGCATCCGCGCGGCGACGCCCGCGGACCTGCCAGCCATCGCCGCGATCTACGCCCACGCCGTCCTCAACGGAACAGCCAGCTACGAGTACGACCCGCCTTCGCTCGATGAGATGACCCGGCGCTTTGACGCCATCGCCGCCGGCTGCTTTCCCTATATCGTCGCCCATGTCGACGGTCATGTCCTTGGCTATGCTTGCGCCAGCCGCTTCCGCCAGCGTCCGGCCTATCGCTTCACCGTGGAGGACTCGGTCTACATCGCCCCCGAAGCCCAGGGTCGGGGCGTCGGCACGCTGCTTCTGGGCGAACTCATCGCGCGCTGCGAAGCCTCCGGCTTCCGCCAGATTATCGCCGTCATCGGCGACGCCGTCCACAATCTCGCCTCCGCACGCCTGCACAGCGCCATGGGTTTCCGCGAATGCGGCCGCATCAGGGGCTCAGGCTTCAAGTTCAACCGCTGGTGCGACACGCTCCTGATGCAGCGTCCCCTCAATGGCGGCGACGGCGCGCCGCCGGAGGCATGCGCCTGACCGACGCCGAACCTGTCGGATTCTGGCCACGCATTTTCGGAACGGTGTTGAACAATTTCAACGCGCTACGCGGTTCGATTCAGACAGGTCCGGTTGCCTGCGTCCCACGCCTGCGCGGGCGGTGCGAGACTGGGCCCATGCAGGCGATGA
>CAZTMG010000221.1:0-4180 GCA_964614815.1 uncultured Rhizobium sp.
CGCCCAGGCGCCGCCTGTCATCCGCAGCACCTTGATACTTGCTGGTAGCTAAAATTTAAACCCGGGGTTAATCCGGCTGCGTCATTTTGTGCTAAAAGCAAGCAAGGACGCCCGCCATGATTGCAGCCCTCCGTCCGCGCCCGCCCGCCAGCCACGGCCGCGATCTCGATGTCGCCTTCAAGGCCTCTGCCTTCGAAAGCTCAACCGGCGCCATGATGACGGTCGACCGCGACCTCAGGATCCTTCACGTGAACGAAGCGACGCGAAAACTGCTGCGCGACAATGCGGCCGCCTTCCGTACGGTCTGGCCCGGCTTCGATCCCGACGCCATCGTCGGCACGTGCATTGACGTCTTCCACAAGAACCCGGCGCACCAGCGCCAGATCCTGGCCGATCCGACCCGCCTGCCCTTCAGGACCGACATCACCATCGGCGAGATGAAGTTCGCCTTGAACGTCAGCGCGGTGTTCGACGCCCAGCGAAACCATGTCGGCAGCCTGCTGCAGTGTGACGATGTGACGACGACCCGGCTCAATGCCGGCATGCTGGCCGCGCTCGACCGATCGCAGGCGATCATCGAATTCACCCTGGATGGCGTGATCCTCGACGCCAACGAGAATTTCCTGAAAGGGATGGGCTACCGGCTGGATGAGATCCGGGGCCAGCACCACCGCATGTTCATGGACCCCGCAGAGGCGGCCGGAAAGGACTATCAGCTGTTCTGGCAGGCCCTGCGGCGTGGCGAATTCCGGTCCGGAGAATACAGGCGCGTCGGTGCAGGCGGAAAGACGGTGTGGATCCAGGCCAGCTACAACCCCGTGCTCGACGCCAACGGCCGGCCGATGAAGGTGGTGAAGTTCGCAACCGACATCACGGCCGCCGTCGAAAAGCGCCTGCGCAACGAAAGGCTGTCAGCCGCGATCGAGCAGGATCTCTCGGCGATCGGCGACAACATCGTCAGCGTTTCGCAACAGGCCAACGAGGTCGCCGGGGCGGCGACGCAGGCGTCGGAGACGATCCAGGGCGTGGCGGCGGCGACCGAGCAGCTCAACGCCTCGATCAGAGAGATCTCGACCGGCGTGAACGCCTCGCGCAACTCGGCGGAGGAAGCCCATCGCCTGACGCAGTCGGCCGATGCCTCCACCGCGGCGCTGACGAAGACGGCCGACCAGATGTCGGGCATAGTCGAGCTGATCGACGACATCGCCTCGCAGATCAACCTGCTGGCGCTCAACGCCACCATCGAGTCGGCGCGCGCGGGCGAGGCGGGACGCGGCTTCGCCGTGGTGGCGGCGGAAGTGAAGCAGCTGGCGGCGCAGGTGTCGTCCGCCACCAAGACCATATCGACGGAAATCCATGGGGTGCAGACGGTGTCGGCGGAGGTGGTCAAGGCGCTGAAATCCATCCAGGGCGCGGTCACCACCATCACCGACAGCATCGGAACGGTCGCGGCGGCCGTTCAGCAGCAATCATCGGCGACGTCGGAAATCTCCTCGACCATGCAGCACGCGGCGAACGCGGTCACCTCCATTGACAAGGGGGTCGGCGTCATGGCGGGCGCGATGTCGGCGGCGGCGAACGCCACCGAGCAGGTTCGCGGAAACATGAAGACGCTCGTAAGCTAGGGATTTGACTCAGGCCTAGCGACGGCCGCCATTCGGGCGCACCGCAAGCACGGCAAGAATGGCGAATGCCACGACCAGCGATATGCCCTGGATGAGAACCTGCATGCCCTGGGACCCTTGACCCGACGCGTTGACAACCACTTAAGCGCGTCGTCGATCCGGCGCAGCCATGCAGGCCACTTTGTCGCAGCGCCGCAGCGCATGACGTTTCCCGGAAGATCGAGTTCGGGCGAGACGAGCCCGGGGCCGTGATGCCGACTGTCACCAGCCCCTGGCGTCGTCGCCGGGTTTTTTCCGGGAAAGGTCGTCGAGCTGCGGGACGACGACCTCATGTGTCCGGGTGTCGTTGGCGGGCGGCGGGGGCGGATCATTGCGGCGCCGGCGGGCATGCAGGGCGGGCTGGATCAGGATCGTGACCAGCACTGCAACGATGAACAGCAGGATCACCCCGCCCATAGTCTCATCTCCACTCCAGCCCGCCGCCACGCAGCACGTCTGAGGCCCGGCGCGAGGCCGGACCGCCCGCCGCATCATGGAGAGCCAGACCATCATATAGTGTCACGGAGCCCCGTCGCAGCCCCTTTCGCCCGCGCACCAGAATCCGCCCTGCCGGCGCCCCGACGGCCGGGCGGATCGGCAAGATCTCGATTTCGCCCGTGCGAGGGGCCAGCAACTCCAGAAGCTCGGCCAGCGCGGCGGCGCGGTGTATCAGCGTGATGTGGCCGCCGGGCTTCGTGATGTGGTGGAGAAACAGGATCCAGGCCCTGAGCGGGGTCTGGGCGAGGTAGGCGGCTTCCTTCCCCGGCGCGGGCGCGCGCACGGCGGCCGGATCGAAGAAAGGCGGATTGCAGAAGCTCTGGTCGAACCGGTTTTCGAGATCGGCCGGGCGTTCGGCGACATCGTGGGCGCGAACCGAAACGCGCGTGGCCATGCCGTTCGCCCCGATGCCCTGTCCTGCCCGCGCCAGCGCCTCGGCGTCGCGCTCGAAACCGGTGAAGGCGCACCCGGCCAGCCTGTGCGCCGCGCACAGCGCCGCCGCGCCCGATCCGCAGCCTGCCTCCGCAAGCGATTCCCCGTCTTTCGCTGCGAGGGAAGCCGCAAGGAGCACGGCATCCATGCCGGCGCGATAGCCGCGCGCGGGCTGGACCACCGTGACGGCGCCATCGAGAAAACGGTCATGCGTGATGCTGTCTGTGCTCACGCCGGGCCGTCGTCCCAATCAGCCTCCGGGTCCGGAGGCGGGACGTCGAGGTCTCTGAGCACCTCCTTCGCACGGTCGGCATGCGCGTCGGGAACAAGAATCCGGCGTTCGAAGGCGGAAATGCCGCCCTCGGCGGAAGCCATGAACCGGTCGGCCACGAAAGGATGACAGCCGGCGCGATTCAGCAGCACGACCGCGTAGTCGAGCCGTACAGCGTTGTTTGTGCGCAGGACCTCGATCATTCTCGCGACAACTTGCCACGCCGGGCGGCTCGGCGGAACTCCTGTTCCTTGACCGGCTTCTCACGGCGGAAATATCCTATATCAGACCCGCCGCAGAAGACTCCCGAGAGAAGAATTGGGAGAACGCAAGGGATAGCACTTGGCCCTGCACGCCGAAGCCCAGAAACATGAGGCGCCGCCGGCCACCGCCATGGACCGGCTGACAGACCTGCTGCGGCCGGAGCTGGAACAGGTCGAGCGTCTCCTGTCCGAGCGCGCGGCAAGCCCGGTCGCCACCATTCCAGACCTGTCGGGCTACCTGATCGCGGCGGGAGGCAAGCGGCTGCGCCCCGTGCTGACGCTGGCGGCGGCGCGGGCCGTGGGCGGGACAGGCAATGAGGCGGCGTGCAAGCTGGCGGCCGCCGTCGAGTTCATTCACACGGCCACCCTGCTGCACGACGATGTGGTGGACGATTCCGACCTGCGCCGAGGCAAGGCCGCCGCCAAGAATGTGTGGGGGGCGTCGGCCTCCATCCTTGTCGGCGACTTCCTGTTCGCGCGCTCCTTCACCCTGATGACCGAAACGCGGGACCTGCGCATTCTGGACATCCTCAGCCGCGCGGCATGCGTGATCGCGGAAGGCGAGGTGCGCCAGCTGGCGGCGCTGGGCAAGCCGGAGCTGGCGATCGATGAATACATGGCCATCGTCGAGGCCAAGACCGCCGCGCTGTTCGAGGCCGCCGCACGCGCGGGGGCCTATACGGCGACGGATGACGAAGCTGTCGCCGATGCAATGGGCGAATATGGCCGCAGGCTGGGCCGCGCCTTCCAGATCGTGGACGACCTGCTGGACTATGGCGGGCTGACGGCCGTGATCGGCAAGTCCGTCGGGGATGATTTCCGGGAAGGCAAGCTGACCCTGCCGGTGATCTATGCCCGCGAGACGGGCGACGCCGAGGACCGCAAGTTCTGGACCCGCGTGATGGGCGCGCGCGACCAGCATGAGGGCGACCTCGCTCATGCCATTCACCTGATCCGCGCCTCGGGCGCCGCGGATCGCACCCTGGCGACGGCGCGCGAAGAGGCCAGCGCGGCGCGCGGTAGCAGCGCAGCTGATAGTCCGCGGAAGAATA
>CAZTMG010000222.1:0-4138 GCA_964614815.1 uncultured Rhizobium sp.
CGGCTTCCTGCCCAGCCTGATCGAGCTGGCGGAGGCGCCGCCGCGCGTCCATCCCACGCTTCATACGCTCTACGTTTCCCCGCTGAAGGCGCTGGCGGCGGACGTCGCCCGCAACCTCGCCCGCCCGGTCGCGGAGATGCAGCTTGATGTCACGCTGGAGACGCGCACGGGGGACACGCCCCAGTCCCGCCGGCAGCGACAGCGGGCGAAGCCGCCGGACATCCTGCTCACCACGCCGGAGCAGCTGGCGCTGCTGATCGCGTCCGAGCACGCCGGGCGCTTCTTCGGCGACCTGCGGGCCGTCATCGTCGACGAGATCCACGCGATCGCGCACAGCAAGCGGGGCGACATGCTGGCGCTGGGGCTTGCCGCCATCCGCAGGTGGGCGCCGGACGCGCGCCATGTCGGCCTCTCCGCCACCGTGCGCGATCCCGATGCGCTGGCGCGCTGGCTGGGGCCGGACACGCCGATCATCCGTTCCCCGGGCGGCGCCAGGGCCCGCATCGATGTGCTCGACTCCGAAGCGCGCATTCCGTGGTCGGGCCACTCCGGACGGCACAACATCCGGGAGGTCTATCGCGCGATCCGGGATGCGAGGATGTCCCTCGTCTTCGTCAACACGCGCAGCCAGGCCGAGATGACCTTCCAGGAGCTGTGGCGGGTCAACGAGGATGGCCTGCCCATCGCGCTTCATCACGGCTCGCTCGACAGTGAGCAGCGCAGCCGCGTCGAGAGCGCGATGGCGGAGGGAAAGCTGAAGGCGGTGGTCTGCACCTCGACGCTCGATCTTGGCATCGACTGGGGCGATGTCGATCTCGTCGTACAGATGGGCGCGCCCAAGGGGGCGTCCCGCCTGATCCAGCGTATCGGCCGCTCCAATCACCGGATGGACGAGCCGAGCCGCGCGCTGTTGGCGCCGTCGAACAGGTTCGAGGTCCTTGAATGCCGCGCCGCCGTCGACGCCGTGGAGGCAGGCGAGCTGGACGGGCAGGGGCCGCGCCGCGGCGCGCTGGACGTGCTCGCCCAGCACATCATGGGACGCGCCTGCGGCGACGGGTTCGACGCCGTCCAGCTCCATGAGGAAGTCCGCGCGGCGGCGCCTTACAGGGACCTCGACTGGGAAACGTGGGAGCGCGTCGTCGATCTCGTGGCGACGGGCGGCTATGCCTTGCGAACCTATGACCGTTTCCGCCGCATCGTGCGCTTTCCCGATGGCGTCTGGCGCGCGCGCAATGACGATGTGCGGCGCCGGCATCGCATGAACATCGGCGTCATCGTGGAAGAGCCGATGATTCCGGTCCGCATGGTCAGTTTCGTGAGGGGGGGAGACCCGGAAAGACGCCTGATGCGCCCGGGCCGCAAGCTGGGCGAGATGGAGGAAGGTTTCCTCGAGATGCTGACGCCCGGCGACACATTCCTGTTCGCCGGCGAGATCCTGCGTTTCGAGGGCATGTCCGATACCGATGCGCTGGCGACGAGGACCCATGATCCAAGCCCGAAGATACCCGCCTACGCCGGCGGCAAGTTTCCGCTGACGACATTCCTTGCCGATCGCGTCCGCCACATCCTGCACGATCGCGACGCCTGGCGGACGCTGCCAGCGCAGGTGCGCGAGTGGATCGAGGTGCAGGCGCGCAAGTCCATCATCCCGGCGGTCGACCAGCTTCTCGTTGAAACCTTTCCACGCGGCGGCCGCCACTATCTTGTCTGCTATCCGTTCGAAGGGCGGCTGGCGCACCAGACGCTCGGCATGCTGCTGACGCGGCGGCTGGAGCGATCAGGCCTCAGGCCGCAGGGCTTCGTGGCGTCCGAATACGCCCTCTCGGTCTGGGCGGGCGCGGACATGCGCGGCGAGGACATGGACTGGCTGTTCCATGAAGACATGCTCGGAGACGATCTCGACGCCTGGCTGGAGGAAAGCGCGCTGATGAAGCGGACCTTCCGCAACAATGCGCTGATCGCCGGCCTGATCGAACGGCGCGCGCCGAAATCCGAAAAGACAGGCCGGCAGATCACCTTTTCCACCGATCTCATCCACGACGTTCTGCGCAGCCATGAACCGGATCACATCCTGTTGCAGGCGGCGCGGCAGGATGCCGGCGAAGGCCTGCTGGATGTGCGCCGGCTGGCCGGGGCGCTGAAGCGCATCCGGGGCAAGATCGTGCATGCGGCGCTGGACGGCATCTCGCCCTTCGCGGTTCCCGTCATGCTGGAGATCGGCAAGGAGCCGGTGTTCTCGGGCGACGCCGCCGAAGCCATCCTGCGTGAGGCGCAGGATGACCTCGTCCGCGATGCAATGGCTCTGGCGTCTAGTCCCGGTTGAATCGTCCGACGTTGGCGTTCTTGCGCCCTTCCGCCAGGATGTCCTCGGTTTCCCTGCGGCGGCGCTCGTCAAAAGCCGCCCAGGCTTCCCTGGACGCACATATGGAGCGCGGGATGTTGGTGTCTGGCGGTTTGTCCTTACGGCACTCCAGACCCTCCTCCCTTATCTCCGCGGGGGTCATCATGGCTGTGTAACGGACCACGGCGGGCGTGGTGCTGCAGGCCGAGAGGATGACCGCTGCACCGGTCGAGCACGCCAGCGCCAGAGCTAGTTCCTTCATGGGCGCGTCTCCCTCCGGCGCATCCGGGCCCTATCCGCGAAGCAGCCGGCCAGGAACTGTATCACATCCACCCGGAAGGACAGTCCCCCGAACCATGAACACCTCGTGTCCGGTTGACCTTGCGGCCAACGCCCGACACGGTTCGCCCATGCAATCGACGCTTACGTATACGGCAGTCGCGCCGGGTCTGGACATCCGGCTTACCGGCGCGGCGCTGCGCGCCCTGACATGCGGCGGGCTGTGGTGGGCGGACCAGCGCCTTCTCGTCCTCTCCGATCTTCACCTCGAAAAGGCATCCTCCTATGCGGCGCGCGGCCAGATGCTGCCGCCCTACGACACGCGCGCGACGCTTCGGCGAGTGGAGAGACTGGTTGAAGCCCTTGAGCCGCGCCGGGTGATTTCGCTCGGCGACAGCTTTCATGATCGCGGCGCCCGCCCGCGCATGGCGGCGGATGACGTGGCGCGGGTGCGCCGGCTGACGGACGCCCGCGAATGGGTCTGGATCGAAGGCAACCACGACCCTGCCCCGCCAGCGGACCTTGGCGGCCATGCGGCGTTCGAGCTGACCATCGGACCGCTGACCTTTCGCCACGTCCCGACCGTTGGACCGGCGCCGGGCGAGGTGGCGGGCCATCTCCATCCCTGCGCCCGGGTGATGGGGCGGGACGGCCGTTCGGTCCGCGCCCGGTGCTTCGTCATGGACGGCGAGCGGCTGGTGATGCCGGCCTATGGGGCGCTGGCAGGGGGACTGAACGTCCTCGATCCGGCGTTTGCCTCCCTTTTTCCGCAGGGGTTCCTGGCCGGCGTGGTCGGACGCGAGAACGTCTATCTCGCCGGGCCGGAAAGCCTCGCGCCCGATCGCCGCCGATAGCCTTCGCTTGACCTGCTGGCCGCGCCGCATAGGCGGAGCATCCAGGAGTCGCCCCATGTCCGTCGCCGATCTTGCGCAAACCGCCAAAGCATGGCCGTTCGAGCAGGCCCGTGACCTGAAGGCGCGCATCGAGAAGCTGGAAAAGGCGGGCCGGCCGAAGGATGCGCCCGTGGTCTTCGAGACGGGCTATGGCCCTTCTGGCCTGCCGCATATCGGCACCTTCGGCGAAGTGGTCAGGACCACCATGGTCCGTCGCGCGTTCGAGGCGCTGACGGAAGGCCAGTACAGGACGCGCCTGATCTGCGTCTCGGATGACATGGACGGCATGCGCAAGGTTCCGGACACCGTTCCCAACCCGGAGCGGCTCCAGGCATACCTGCAGAAGCCGCTGACCTCCGTGCCGGACCCTTTCGGCACGCACGAGAGCTATGGCGCGCACATGAATGCACGCCTGCGGGCCTTCCTCGACAGTTTCGGCTTCCAGTACGAATTCGCATCGGCGACCGACCTCTACAGGACCGGCCGCTTCGATGCGATGCTTCTGCGCGCCGCCGAGGCGTACGACGAAATCATGGCGGTGATGTTGCCGACGCTGGGTGACCAGCGCCGCGAGACCTATTCCCCCTTCCTGCCGATCTCGCCGGCGACCGGCCGCGTGCTTTAC
>CAZTMG010000223.1:0-1092 GCA_964614815.1 uncultured Rhizobium sp.
CGAGTCGCCCTCGACGATGAAGAGTTCGGACTTCGCCGGATCCTTCTCCTGGCAGTCGGCGAGCTTGCCGGGAAGCGAGGTGACGTCGAGCGCGGACTTGCGGCGCGTCAGCTCGCGCGCCTTGCGGGCGGCCTCGCGCGCAGCGGCGGCCTCGATGATCTTCTGCACCACGGCCCTGGCCGGCGCCGGGTTCTCCTCGAACCACGCGCCAAGCGCTTCCGTCATCAGGCTCTCGACGACAGGCCGGACCTCGGAGGACACCAGCTTGTCCTTGGTCTGGCTGGAGAATTTCGGGTCCGGCACCTTCACCGACAGCACGCAGGTGAGACCCTCGCGGGCGTCATCTCCCGAAATGTCGACCTTCTCCTTCTTCGCCGCGCCGCTCTCGGCGGCATACTTGTTGATGACGCGCGTCAACGCGGCGCGGAACCCGGCCAGGTGGGTGCCGCCATCGCGCTGAGGGATATTGTTGGTGAAGCAGAAAACGTTCTCGTAATAGCCGTCATTCCACTGCAGCGACGCCTCGACGATGATGCCGTCCCGGTCCGCGCGCACGTTGATCGGCCGCGGGATGAGCGCGTTGCGCTGCCGGTCGATGTGCCGGACGAAGGCTTCGACGCCGCCCTCATACTGCATCACCGTTTCCCACGGCTCGGGGCCGCGCAGATCCTGCAGCACGATCTTCACGCCCGAGTTCAGGAAGGCCAGCTCGCGCAGGCGATGCTCGAGCGTGTCGCGGCTGAACTCGGTCCGGGAGAATATCGCCGGACTCGGGAGGAAGCGCACAATCGTGCCGGTCGCGAACGCGCCGTCCGGCTTCCGCGGCGCCTCTCCCGTGACTTTCAGCGGCGCTTCGGCCTCGCCCAGCCTGAAGCGCATCTCATGCTGCTTGCCATCGCGGTAGATCTTGAGATCGAGCGTTTCGGAGAGCGCGTTCACGACAGACACCCCGACGCCATGCAGACCGCCCGAAACCTTGTAGGAGCCCTGCTCCTCGGTGTTGGCGAACTTGCCGCCCGCATGCAGCTGGGTCATCACGACCTCGGCCGCCGAGCCGCCCTCCTCCGGGTGGATGTCGACCGGGATGCCGCG
>CAZTMG010000223.1:1176-4137 GCA_964614815.1 uncultured Rhizobium sp.
CGCCGATCCCGGTGCCGACGCCTTCACAGGTCATGTGGTGCAGGCCGGATCCGTCATCGGTGTCGCCGATATACATCCCGGGCCGCTTGCGCACGGCGTCGAGCCCGCGCAGCACCTTGATCGATTCTGCGCCGTAGGAATTCTTCTTCGGCTCGCCGCCGTTCTCAGAAACGTCCGTCATCAAACCCTCTTTGCGGCTCACGCCTCGCGCACCACGCCCTCCGACACTTCGAATCGCTGGGCGCGGTCGCCGAACGCATCGAACAGGGAGCGGTCCGTTCCTGTGAGCCAGGACTGACCGCCGAGCGCGGCCAGTTCGTCGTACAATGCGGCGCGCCGATCCGAATCGAGATGGGCCGCCGCCTCGTCCAATAATAGCAGGGGAGAGGGGGCAAAATCACGCTCGAAAAGCGCCTGCGCATTAGCCAAAATCAGGCCTATTAACAAGGCTTTCTGCTCGCCTGTGGAGCACTGCTCGGCGGGCAGCCCCTTGGGCGCGTGGATGACGCGCAGATCGGTCCTGTGGACCCCCTCCGTTGTGCGTCCGGCCGCGCGGTCGCGGGCGCGGTTGTCGCGCAGCCGGACGACGATTTCCTGCTCGATGTCGGTCAGTGCGACGCCATTGGCGGCCTTCAGCTCGAACTCCCCGTCGAGGTCGATCAGCGCTTTCGGAAAGGCGCCTTCGGGGCGGGCGAGGATGGCTTCCTGCATCACCCTCACCGCGTCGACGCGGTGGAGCGCGATGGCCGCCCCGGCCGAGGCCATGCCGACCTCGATGGCGTCCAGCCAGACAGGATCGCACCTGTCCTGCTCCAGCAGCGCGTTGCGCTGCCGCATGGCCTTCTCATAGGCGGCGGAAACGGCGGCGTGGCTGGGGAAATGCGCCAGCACCTGCCGGTCGAGAAGGCGGCGGCGGTCGCCCGCGGGGCCAGCAAAGACGCGATCCATCGCCGGCGTCAGCCAGATCACGCGCATCAGCTCGCCCAGGTCCGTCTGCGCCGTCTCGACGCCGTCGAGCCGCGCCAGGCGCCGGGACTTGCCCTGCTCGTCGATGTCGAGCGCCAGCGACACGCGGCGGTCGATATCGCCATCACGCACGCCGGCCGAAAGCGCCCAGCCGCGCGCCGCCTCGCCCTCCGGCGTCTGGCGGATCAGCTCCGCGAACTCCGCCCCGCGCAAGCCGCGGCCAGGCGACAGCATCGAGACGGCCTCGAGCAGGTTGGTCTTGCCCGAGCCATTCGCCCCATAGAGGCAGACATGCCGCCCATCGAGCCTGAGGTCGAGCTCCGCATAGTTGCGGAAATTGCGCAGGCCCATGCGGGTGAGCCTGACAGGCGGCCGGCGGTGGTCGAGCGAGACATTCATGTCGGCCACACACGCCAGCCAGCACGTTCAGACATTGGCGGGCCGACGCGGACTATCGCAACACGTTCCTTCAGGCGCCCGGTCACACGCGCAGCGGCATCAGCACGTATTGCGCGCCTTCGTCCTTCGCGTCGAGCACGCGGGCGGGCGAGGCTGCGTCGTTGAACTCGATGCGCATCTCGTCGCTGCCGATCTGGCCGGCGACGTCGAGCAGGTATTTCGCATTGAAGCCGATCTCGAAGGGCTCGCTGGAATAGTCGGCCTCGACATCCTCGACGCCCTGGCCGGATTCCGAGTGCGAGACAGCCAGCGTGATCCTGCCTGGCGACAGCGACAGCTTCACCGAGCGCGAACGTTCGGCCGACACCGTCGCGACGCGATCGACCGCGTCCTTGAAGAGCCTGGTGTCGACCGTGAGGATACGGCCATTCTCCTTCGGGATGACGCGCTGGTAGTCAGGGAAGGACCCGTCGATCAGCTTGGACGTCAGCACGGCCTCGCCGATCCGGAAGACGATCTTGGCGTCGGAGACCTCCACAGCCACGATCTCGGGGGCGTCGTCGAGAAGACGGCGCACCTCGCCCACGGCCTTGCGCGGCACGATGACGCCCTTGAGCGCCGCCGCGCCCCTGGGCGCCTCCGTTTCGGCGAGGGCGAGCCTGTGGCCGTCGGTGGAGACGGCGCGCAGCGCACCGCCCTTCCCGGCCTTGGCATAGTGCAGGTAGATGCCGTTCAGGTAGTAGCGCGTCTCTTCGGTCGAGATCGCAAAGCGCGTGCGGTCGATCAGGCGGCGCAGCTCGGCCGCCGCGATCTCGAACTTCACCGGCGTCTCTTCCTTCGCCATGGTCTGGAAGTCCGACGCAGGCAGGGTCGGCAGCGCGAACTTGGACCGCCCGGCGGAGATGGCGAGGCGGCCTTCTGACAGGTCGAGCGCGACCTCGGAGCCTTCCGGCAGCTTGCGCACGACATCGAACAGCGTCTGCGCCGGCGCCGTGATGGCGCCCGCCTTCTTCACCTTGGCCTCGGCCGCATCCGTGGCCTCGATGTCGAGGTCGGTGGCGGTCAGGCTCAGCCGGCCGCCCTCGGCCTGCAGCAGGATGTTGGACAGGATCGGGATGGTGTTGCGCCGCTCGACCACGGCCTGGACGTGGGACAGCGCCCGCATCAGCGCATTGCGGTCGATGGTCAGCTTCATGGTCGCCCAATTCCTGTCAGGGGGCGCGACGCCGGGTCGCCGGCGGCGCGCCGAAATAGATCGGCCCGCCGGATGAGGGCGGGCCGGAAGATTAGCTATTTGGCGGCCATCTGGAAGGGCTGTTGCGGGCCTTTCGGGACCTATTCACACCCCCTCCCCCGATTTTCGCGGCCGGATGGCGGGAACGCCCCTTCAGCGCGCGTTGCGGGGGTCGGCAAGGATGCGCTGCTCCAGCTGTCGCAGCTCCTCCGCGGCCGCTTCGCTGGAGGCGACCAACGCGGCGATCTTGCGATACGCGAAGAGAACTGTTGTGTGATCACGGTCGCCAAACAGCCTGCCGATCTGCGGGTAGGAGCACTTGGTGAGCTGTCGGCTCAGATACATCGCATACTGGCGGGGCA
>CAZTMG010000224.1:0-1755 GCA_964614815.1 uncultured Rhizobium sp.
GGGGCTGCGGCTGCGGCCGCATCGCACGCCACATGCCCGCCTACACGCCCGCGAGGATTATCGGCCGCGACATCGACGCCTACACGATCGGCTGGTCGCGCAGGCATCTCGATGGCGACTATCAGGTCTGCGGTCTCAGGCCGCCGCTCGACCTAGCGCCCGCCAGCGTTGACTTCGCCTACGGTTTCTCGGTGCTCACGCATCTGTCCGCGCCCCTGCAGACGGCGTGGCTGGAGGAACTGGCCCGCGTGTTGAAACCCGGCGCGCTCGCAGCCCTCAGCTATCACGACTTGCACCATCCCGCCGCGAAGGAGGTCACATTCCGTCGCGAGCAGGATGGCGTTCATGTCACCGAATGGGCGATGGAGGGCTCGAATCTCGTCGCCGCCTTCCAGGACATCGCCTCGATCCAGCGCGCCGCCGCGCCCTGGTTCGATCTCGCCCACCACATGACGCGCGACCAGACCCTGTTCGACCAGGCGCTGGCCGTCCTGCGTCGCAAGGACGCCTGAGGATGCCGCCATGACCGAAGCCTCGATCGCTCTCAAGTCCGCCGCCCCCGGCAGTTCGCCGCTGGCCTTCAACCGGCACAGCATCTGGGCCATGTACCGCTTCCAGATGGTGCGCTTCTTCCGCACGATCGGCGAAAGCCTCGCCACCCCCGTCATCACCACGGCGCTCTATTTCGTGGTCTTCGGCTCCGCTATCGGCAGCCGCATGGCGCCGGTCGCGCCGGGCCTCGAATACGGCTCCTTCCTCGTGCCGGGCCTCATCATGCTGTCGATCTTCACAAACTCGATCTTCAACGCAAGCTTTGGAATCTACTTCCCAAAGTTCACCGGCACGATCTACGAGTTGCTCTCGGCGCCCGTCTCCTACCTGGAGATTGTCATCGCCTTCGTCGGCGCCGCCGCCACAAAGTCGGTAATCCTCGGTCTGGTGATCCTCGCGACGGCCTACCTCTTCGTCCCCGTGCAAATCCTGCATCCGGTGGAGATGGTCGCGTTCCTCATCCTCGTGTCATTTGCATTCAGCCTGTTCGGCTTCATCATCGGCATCTGGGCGCAGAGCTTCGAACAGCTGAACTTCATCCCCATGCTGATCGTCACGCCGCTGACCTTCCTCGGCGGCGCGTTCTACACCATCGACATGCTGCCCGAGGCCTGGCAGGGCGTGGCCCAGCTCAACCCGGTCGTCCATCTCATCGCCGGCTATCGCTGGGCCTTCTTCGGCCTCGAGGGCGACAATGTGATGCTCAGCCTCGGCGTCACGGGACTCTTCATCGTGATCCTCCTCGCCGTGGTCAGCTGGATGTTCCGGACAGGCTACCGCCTGAAGAACTGACGGGCAGCGAGCCTCTTCTACACGCGCCCGAAACCCGCTAAAGGGCGCGCATGACGAAGATACCTGCCCAGATCGCTGACCCCAATGAAGGGGCGTTCTTCACGGCGCGCATCCTGTCGGAGGCGCTGCCCTACATCCAGCGCTACGACAGGCAGACCATCGTCATCAAGTATGGCGGCCACGCGATGGAGAACCAGGCGCTGGCCGAGCAGTTCGCCCGCGATGTCGTCCTGCTCAAGCTTCTCGGCATCAACCCGGTCGTCGTCCACGGCGGCGGCCCGCAGATCGGCCGCATGCTGGAGAAGCTGGGCATCGCCTCTACCTTCGAGGACGGACTGCGCGTCACTGACGCCGCCTCGATGGAGATCGTCGAAATGGTGCTCTCCGGTTCGATCAACAAACAGATCGTGG
>CAZTMG010000224.1:1765-2583 GCA_964614815.1 uncultured Rhizobium sp.
CGGCGCCATCAACAAGTCCATTGTCCGCGCCATCAACGCCGCCGGAAACGCCGCCTTCCAGATCGACGGGGCCGACCCCGACCGCGTCACCAAGGTGAAGGCCGTCGGCCTGTCCGGCATCGACGCCAACCTCGTTTCGGCCGTCAAGCTCCAGCGCACCCGCCGCGATCCTGATTCGAACATCGAGCGCGTCGTCGATCTCGGCTTCGTCGGCGAACCCGACAAGGTGGACATTTCGGTCCTGCAAGCATTGGCCGCCCAGGCCGACGACGACTTCATCCCCGTGGTCGCCCCCGTTGGCATCGGGCCGGACGGCAACAGCTTCAACATCAATGCCGACACGGCCGCCGGTGCCATCGCCGGGGCGCTGAAAGCCGAACGCGTGCTGTTTCTCACCGATATCACGGGCGTTCTCGACAGGGACGGCAAGCTGATCGACAGGCTGTCGGTCGAAGACGCGCGTCGCCTTATCGCAGACGGAACCGCCAGGGGAGGGATGATTCCCAAGCTTGAAACCGCCATTCAGGCGGTGGAAAAGGGAGTCGGCGCCGCCGTCATCATGGATGGGCGGCAGCGCCATGCCCTTCTGATGGAGCTGTTCACCGAGCATGGCGCTGGAACGCTGGTCCACAACGGCAAACCGCGGGCCTAGCCGGCTGCTCCGCCTGTTCGCCATCGCCGGGCTCGCCGCGGCGCTCGCGATCCCCACCTCCGCCCAGGGCGGCGGCAAGGCAGGCTGGGAGCTCTGCAACCGCACCAGTTATGTCATCGAGGCCGCGACCGGCCGCCCCGACGGCGAGGATGTCATTGTCGAAGGC
>CAZTMG010000224.1:2599-4055 GCA_964614815.1 uncultured Rhizobium sp.
CTGCCCGGCCCGCTCAAGCCTGGCGTCTATTTCGTGTTCGGCCGTTCGTCCAAGGCCCATCGCGGCGGCCAGCGCGACTGGAGCGGACAGGCGCCCCTCTGCGTGGACACCAACGGCTCGTTCGCCGTCGAGAACCCCTCCTCCTGCAGCTCCATGGGCATGGAAACGCGCAGCTTCACCGCCATCCGCATCGAGGGGAGCGGCGGCTCGACCACGTTCAAGGAAACGGAGCTCTACGACAAGGCCGGCCAGTCTCCGCAGAACGCCGGCATCCAGCGCCTTCTCAGCGACGCCGGCATCTTCCAGGACGCGGTCGACGGCTATCTCGGCCGCGAGAGCCGCGCCGCAATCAACGCCTTCCTCGCCGAAAACAGGCTCCCGCCCACCACCACGCAGGCCGAGCTGATCGACATTCTGGAGGACGTCGCCAACCGCCGCGCCCGCCAGGTCGGCATGGAGCTGTGCAACCGCACCGGCAACCGCATTCTCGCCGCCATGGCCCGCTCGCGCCCCGATGGTCTGGAATCACGCGGCTGGTGGCTGATCGACGCCAATCTCTGTGTCCGCGCGGTCGATGAAAGCCTTATCACCGCCCCGCACTACGTCTTCGCGGAGATGGCGACCGACGCCGGTATCCGCCGCCTCAAGAACGCCTCGACCGTCTTCTGCACCTCACGCGCCCAGTTCGCGATCCTCGGCAACCAGAACTGCGAGGCGCGCCGCTACCGCCCTGAGAAATTCGTCGAGACCGCCCCGCCCGAGGAAGGCAAGCTGGTCTACGAGTTCTTCGAAAGCGCCTTCGGCCCGCCGCAGGCGGAATAGCCAGCGGAGACGTCCCGCCTCACGCGAAGCGTGGGGAAGGCGTCATGCGAAGCATGACGGAAGAGGCCAACCGCGAAGCGGGCGGATTGTTGCGTTCGAATCCCTTTGCCCCCCCGCCCGTCCCGCGCTAATCCGCCCGGCACGACAGGGAGACGCCGATGACCGCCGAACTCGAAAAGACGATCGACGCCGCGTGGGAGGATCGCGCCGCGCTCTCCGCCGCAACGCAAGGTCCGGTCCGCAAGGCTGTCGAAGACGCCCTCTCCCGGCTCGACAGCGGAGCCCTCCGTGTCGCCGAGAAGTCCGCTTCCGGACAGTGGACCGTGAAGCAGTGGCTCAAGAAGGCCGTGCTTCTCTCCTTCCGCCTCAATCCCAACCGCGCGATGGGCGTCGATGGCCAGCAGCCCGGTCCCTACTGGGACAAGGTCCCCACCAAGTTCGAAGGCTGGTCCGACACGCAATTCGCCGCCGCCGGCTTCCGCGCCGTGCCCGGCGCCGTCGTGCGCCGCGGCGCCTATGTCGCGAAGGACGCGGTGCTGATGCCGTCCTTTATCAACATCGGCGCATACGTTGGCGAAGGCACGATGGTCGACACCTGGACCACGGTCGGCTCCTGCGCCCAGATCGGCAGACA
>CAZTMG010000225.1:0-1697 GCA_964614815.1 uncultured Rhizobium sp.
CGCATCGAGGCCCTGGCAGAAGCCGTGGAGCGCCTGGACCGCCGCGCCGGCGGCTGGCCGCGCCGACGACACGATGTTCGCGGATGCGCCTTTCGGCGTGGTGCGCCTCGATGGCGAGGGCGTCGAAAGCGCGGTGATGCTGGATGCGAACCGCGCGCTGATGGAAATGACGGGCGGCCGGGCGCTGCCGGGCAAACGCTTCGCCGACCTGTTCGTCGCTGACCGGGGAACGGCCGCGCTGGCGGAGGAGCTCACCCGCGCGCTCGACGGCGCCCGGACGTTCAAGCTGGCCGGATCGAAGGACCGCTCGGCCGACGTGTTCGTGACGCTGGACCGGCAGGGCCGCCCGGCCGCCGCCTACGTCATCGACACCACCGAAAAGCGCGAGCTTGAGAAGCGGCTGGCGCAGGGCGAGAAGCTGCAGGCGCTGGGCAACATGGCGGGCGGGCTGGCGCACGAGTTCAACAACATGCTGGCCGGCATCATCCTCAACGTGAACAAGCTCGAGATCCGGCATCCTCCGGGCGATCCGACCTTCTTCGAGCTGAAGGCGATCAACGAATTCGCGGCGCGCGGGGCGCAGCTTATCCGCACCATGCTGGCCTTCACGCGCCAGCAGGTGTTCCGCCCGGAAGTGTTCGACGTGACCGACGCGCTGTCGGACTACTACACCCTGCTGCGCGACATCATCGACGAGCGCATCAAGCTGGACATCGTTCATGGCCGCGACCTGCCTCGCGTCCGTGCGGACAAGGGGCAGCTGGAAACGGTGGTCACCAACCTCTGCACCAATGCGCGCGACGCCATGATCGAGAAGAGCGGCGGCGGGCGTCTCCTGATCCGCACCTCGCGGTCGGACGCTGTCGCCGCGCGCAAGGACGGCTTCACGCACATCACGGATGGCGAGTATGCGCTGATCGAGGTGGTGGACGATGGCGGCGGGATTCCGCCGGAGATACTCGAGAAGATCTTCGAGCCCTTCTTCACGACCAAGGCGGAGGGCAAGGGCACGGGTCTCGGCCTCGCCACCTGCTACGGGATCGTCAAGCAGCTGGGCGGCTTCATCTATCCCGTCTCGAAAGTGGGGCGCGGAACGACGTTCAAGATCTTCCTGCCGGCCTGGACGGGGGATGCGGAGGAGGCGCCAGCCGAGTCCTCCGTGCTGGAGAATCCGCCGGCCCCGGTCGAGCAACCCGCCGCGCCCCGGGGCGGCGGCGATCTTTCGGGCCGCGGCAGCATCCTGCTGGTGGAGGACGAGGACGGCGTGCGCGGCATTGCGGCGCAGCTCCTGCAGTCGTGCGGCTATTCGGTGATCGAGGCGAGCGACGGGGAGATGGCGCTGCAGATCATCAAGGAGCATGCCGGCTCGATCGACCTTCTCATCTCCGATGTCGTCATGCCGGGCATGGACGGACCGTCCCTGCTCAAGGAAGCGCGGCCGTGGCTGCAGAAGACGCGCGTGATGTTCATCTCCGGCTATGCCGAGCGGGATCTCGCCCGGACGCTGGAGGATGACCGTGCGATCACGTTCCTGCCCAAGCCCTTCACGTTGCGCCAGCTGGCGGAGAAGGTGAAGTCGGAATTGCGGGACGCCGCGTAAGGCGTCCTGCGCCGGCGCGCCTGCCGGGTCAGCCGCGCAGGCTGGCGCCGGCGGCCTTGGCGACGGCGCGGACGATCGACTGGCAGACCGCCTCGAT
>CAZTMG010000225.1:1711-4048 GCA_964614815.1 uncultured Rhizobium sp.
GTCATGGCCCGGCCGCGCGGCTGCAGCGTGACCTCGATCGCCACCGATTTCCTGCCTTCGCCGATCGCGGCGCCGCGATAGACGTCGAAGACGCGGGCGGCGGCGATCAGCCGGGAATCAGCCTTGAGGGCGGCGCGGACGATGTCGCCGGCGGGGATCCTTTCCTCCACCACGAAGGCGAAATCGCGCCGGATCGGCGTCTGGTCGGCCCGCGCCAGGACAGGGCGGGTCTTTGTGGGCTTCGGCTTTGCCAGGGGCAGGGCGTCGAGCGTGAGCTCGATGGCGATGACAGGGCCATCGACGCGCAACTGCTTCAGGAAGGCGGGATGCAGCTCGCCGAAGGCGGCGACCGCCTGCCTGGGTCCAAGGCGCAGCGCGCCGGCGCGGCCGGGATGCCAGTAGGGCGCATCGGGAGCGCCAATCTGGAACTTGTCCGGGTTCTGCTCGAGCGCGGCGAGCAGGGCGTAGAGGTCGGCCTTGGCGGAGAAGGCATTGTAGGGAGCCGGCGCCCCTTGCCAGTCGCGCATCCGGGCGGCTTTCACCACGGCGGCGACCTGCATGCGCTGGTCGCCCGGCTGGTCGCCCGGATAGACGGGACCGGCCTCGAACAGGCGGACATCCTCGGCGCCATGATCCGCGTTGCGCTGCGCGCCCCGCGCGAGGTTCGCCAGCATGGACGGCCGCATGTAGTCGAGATCCGCGGCGATCGGATTGTCGATGGTGAGCGTGTCCTGAAGCCGGTCGGCGCCGCCGATCATCAGGGCGGCCTTTTCGCGGTGCATGAAGGACCATGTGACGGTTTCGAGGAAGCCGCGCGCGGCCAGAACGCGGCGAGCGATCCGCACCCTGTTCTGCAGCGGCGTCACCACCACGCCGAGAGTTGTCGGCGCTGGCAGTCTTTCATCGGGCAGCCTGTCATACCCCTCGATGCGGATCAGCTCCTCGACGATGTCGGCCGAACCTTCGACGTCAGGGCGCCAGGAAGGAACCTTGATCGCCCAGGCGGCGTCGGAGTCGTGCTGCGCCGGGGGAGGCGCGACGGGCTCGAAGCCGAGCGAACGCAGGATCTGCTCCATGCGCGTGGCCGGCATGTCGAGGCCGGTGAGGCGCTTCATGTCGCGCGGCTTGAAGGCGACCGGGGCGGGGCCGTCCGGAACCTTGCCGGCGACGATGACCTCGGAGGCTTCGCCGCCGCAGGTTTCGAGAATGAGGCGCGTGGCGAGTTCGATGCCGTCGACGCAGGAGTGAGGATCGACGCCGCGTTCGAAGCGGAAGCGGGCGTCGGAGAGGATGCCGGTGGCGCGGCCGGTGCGAGCCGTCCGGTTGGGATCGAACCAGGCGCTTTCGATGAAGACGTCGGTGGTGTCGATCGAGCAGCCCGTGCTCTCGCCGCCCATCACGCCGCCGAGCCCGATGGCGCCGCTGTCGTCCGCGATGACGCACATGTCGGAGAGGTTCGAATAGGTCTTGCCGTCGAGGGCGAGGAAGGAGTCTTCCGGCGCGCCCATCCGTGCGCGGATGTCGCCCTTGAGCTTCCTTGCATCATAGGCGTGGAGGGGGCGGCAGCGGTCGATCGAGATGTAGTTGGTGACGTCAACCAGCATGTTCTTCGGGTTGATGCCGATGGCCTTGAGGCGCTTCTGCATCCAGTCCGGCGACGGGCCGTTCCTCACGCCGCGGATGAGGCGGCCCGCGAAGACGGGGCAGGCGTCTGGCGCCTCGATCCGGACATTGGTCGGGGATTTGAACCTGCCGGGCACGGGCTCGACGCGGGGTGCGCTGAACTTGCCGAGGCCCTTCGCCGCAAGATCGCGCGCGACGCCGACCACGCCCAGCCAGTCGGGTCGGTTCGGCGTCACTTCGAAATCGACGACGATGTCGAGCGCGAGCGCGTCGGCGACCGGCGCGCCGACCTTCAGGTCGTCCGGCAGCTCGATGATGCCGCCATCGGCGATCGCCTGCTCGTCGGAAAGCCCCAGCGCCTGCGCCCGCGGCCGCCAGTCGGCGAATCGCGTGATGCGCAGGCGGAACGGGTCTTCGTCCGTCTGCATCTCGCCGCCCGAGCACAGCATGCCGTTGGAAACGACGCCCCGCACAGGCCTGGGAGCCAGCGTGATGCCGGAACCGGGGATGTAGGCGCCGATGGGCGCATACGCCGTGACGAGGCCGGGGCGGGCGTTGAGGCCACCGCAGACGATCTCCTTCACGCCGTCAACAGTTTCGACCTGGCAGACCTGCAGCCTGTCGGCGTTCGGGTGCTGCGCGGCGGAAATGATGCGGCAGACGGTGAACTGCTTCAGCGCCTCGCGCGGATCATGCGCCTGTTCGACCTCGAGG
>CAZTMG010000226.1:0-4018 GCA_964614815.1 uncultured Rhizobium sp.
TGCCTGGCTCGACAGGGCATTCGCGGCGGACAATGTGCAGATCCTCGTGATGCGCGAGGGGATGCCGCTGGTCGAAGGCCCGGCCCCGCCCGCCGCGCCATCCGCCATTGGCGCGCGGCTGGGACCGGGGCGGCCGATCCTGTGGCTGGGCGCGCAGGCGGCGATGCTGGGCTCCGGGGCGACGCGCCTCTTCCTTGGCGAGACAGACAGGGGCTCGCCCGTGTTTGCGCTGGAAATGCCTTCATCCTTCCGGCTCGACGCCTCGCCCATCGCCGGCCTCGGCGTATTCGAGGATTTCCGGGCGGCGGCGCCGGGCTTCTCGCCGTTCGAGGGCGGCGCGGCGACGACGGCGCGGTGCCTGTTCGAATGGCACAGGAAGAACGGCTTCTGCGCCAGTTGCGGCGACCGCACGAAGATCGCTGAGGCGGGCTGGAAGCGAACATGCGGCGACTGCGGGATGGAGCATTTCCCGCGCGTCGATCCCGTGGCGATCATGCTGGCCGTGCGCGGCGGAAAATGCCTGCTGGGGCGGCAGAAGGCGTGGCGGCCGGGCTTCTGGTCGTGCCTCGCGGGCTTTGTCGAGCCGGGCGAAACGATCGAGCAGGCGGCGGCGCGCGAGATGCTGGAGGAGGCGGGCGTCCGCTGCACGGCGCGCGCGGACTATCTCTTCTGCCAGCCCTGGCCGTTTTCGCATTCGCTGATGATCGGCCTGATTCTCGAGGCCGACGCCGACGACATCACCGTGGACGCCAGCGAACTGGAAGCCGCGCGCTGGTTCACCCGCGAGGAAGCCGCGGCGATGATGGCCGGCGCACACCCCGACGCCTACGCCCCGCCCCGCTTCGCGGTGGCCCATCACGTCATCAAGGCGTGGCTGGACCGGGGCTGATCGCCTCCAGCTCCACCACGTCCGGCAGAGGGTCGATCATCCGCGCCAGGCGCGGATCGTCGAGCCCCTTGCCATAGGCCTGCGCGTAGATGCGGCGGAGCCAGTTCTCGACGGCCATCACGGAGATCGACCTGATGTCCCGCGGCGGCAGGGCGAGCAGCCACATCGGCGGCGGCGATCCGAAGGCGTCGAGAGGAAGGATGTAGTCGAGTCCGGCCAGACGCAGGCAGCCATGCCGCGCATAGAAGGCGAGGCGGCGGCGCTGCGCCTCGCCGCCCCGGTCGGCGTCCACCTCGATCAGGCCCATGCGCTGGGGGCCGGCGATGTGACGGGTCGCCATCAGAAGATTGGCGCCGATGCCGTGGCCGCGCATGTGGGGGCTGACGGCGACGTATTCGAACAGCCACATGTCTGCATCCGGCGGCATCATCGTGACCGAAACGCCGACCAGCGTGTCTGCGTCGAACGCGCCAAGGAAGCGGTAGTCCGGGCGTTTCGCGAGCGCGCGGAACTCCGCCTCCGGGCGCTGCTCGGTCCGCTCGATGGCGTCGCGGTAGAGTGCAAAGGCCTGGTCGATGAACCCTTCGCTCGTCGGAGCGATCGGCTGAATCCTGATTTCCGCCACGGGACGCCTCCCCCTCTCTCATCCTTGCACAGCCCGAGCCCAAAACGAAACGCCCCCGCGATGGCTCGCGGGGGCGCGTCGTATCAGGACCGGCTCCAGGAAGGGAGCCGGGAAGCGCCTGGCCTAGAAGCGGCGCACGTAGGACAGCGAGAACGCATCCACGTCGCCGGCATCGTAGTCGTGGCGGGTCCAGTCGCCGCGGATGCCGTCGACCGCGGTGAGGTTCCACTGCGCGCCGGCGCCATAGGCAAGGCCGTCTTCCGAACCACCCGGGGACGTTTCGATGCGGGCCGCGCCCACGCGGGCGAACAGGTCGAAAGACGGGTTGACAGGCAGTTTGCCGACCACGAACGCACCGATTTCGCTGTCAAGCTCGGTGCCGGAATCGTCCTTCACGCCGAACGTGCCTTCGCCCTCGATGGCGAAGTTCGGCGAGAGATTGACGCCCACGCGGCCCGTGATGCCGCCGAGTTCGGCGCCGCCGTCACCGTCGAAATGGGTGTAGCCGCCGGAGACGTAGACGCCCGATTGCTGGGCGTTGGCGGTCATGAAGGCCGGCGCGACAAGCACGGAGGCGGCGGCAAGGGCAAGTTTCAGTTTCATGGGGAAGACTCCAGTGTGTGCTGGAGCAGGTTCCGAAGGGACTGCGTGGTTCCCGACAGTAAGACCCGCTCCTGGTTCAACGTCCGCCCGCGTCTTCACCCCCAGACCTCTGGAAAGGCTTCCGCCGCGAGCGAGCTATCCACCCAGCGTTGGGGCGGTATGAAGTCTAAATAGGAATACCGCCATCCGCGTTCCGCCGTAGTTCAGGATTAAAATTCAGCAGGTGGCGCCACAGCAACACCAAGTGCTCCCAACTCTCGGAAACATTAGGATTTATGTCGGGATCGTGTCGAAAACTTCGCCACAACCCCCGAATACGGAACCAATACTTCCCGATCCTGAACTCCCGAAGGAAACCCAGGGTCGCGCAAGCTTCGAATACAGGCGATGCCGCCCGGCCAGGACGAGATCAGCTGGCAAATGTGACGCCGGAATGGCCGCGGCAAGGCGCAGTGCGGCGCAGGCGGCTATGACGGCGTGGTCGCGCGGGTGCGGAACGGGTTGGCCGGGAAGACGCCGAGATGGCGGACCTGGGTGGAGAAGAAGCCCAGCTCCTCAAGCGCGCGTTGCAGGGGGGGATCGTCGGGATGGCCCTCGACCTCGGCGTAGAACTGCGTCGCCGCGAAGGATCCGCCAATCTGGTAGCTCTCCAGCTTGGTCATGTTGACCCCGTTGGTGGCAAAGCCGCCCATCGCCTTGTAGAGCGCCGAGGGCACGTTGCGGACGCGGAAGACGAAGGCTGTGACCCAGGACGCGCCCGCCGTGCGGTCCGGCACGACGGCGTCGCGGCTCATGATCACGAAACGCGTCGTGTTGTGAGCCGCATCCTCGATGTTTTCCGCAAGGATATCGAGGCCATAGACCTCGGCGGCCAGGCGCGGGGCGATAGCCGCCTGCGTCGGATCGCCAAGATCGCGCACCTCGCGCGCGGCGCCTGCCGTGTCGGAGCTGGTCTTTGCCGCGATGCCGCGCGACCTGAGGAAGTTCCGGCACTGGCCCAGACCCATGACATGGCTGTGGGCGGCCTTGATGTCCTCCAGCCTCGCGCCCTTGACGCCCATCAGCTGGAAACGGATCGGCATGAAGTGTTCGCCGATGATCTGGAGCGGCGAGGTCGGCAGCAGGTGGTGGATATCCGCCACGCGCCCGGCGATCGAGTTTTCCACAGGGATCATGGCGAGCTTCGCCTCGCCCGTGGCCGCGGCGTGAAAGACATCCTCGAATGTTGCGCACGGCAGGGGATCGAGGTCGGGGTGAACCTCGCGGCAGGCAATGTGGGAGTTGGCGCCCAGCTCCCCCTGGAAGGCTATCTTGCTCATGGTCGCCTCTATGCCCCGCCCCGGCGGAACATGGCAACGGAAATAGGGGGTTAGGCGTCGCCCGGGGCGCGCGGCCGTGCGTCATTTCGCCGGTTCGGGGCCGGTTGCCGCGCCGCCGCCGAAATGTCAGAAAGCCTCGCGCGCGCGGGCTCGAATCTCCCTATTTCACCCGCACCTACAGGGACTGGAGCAGGGCCAAGCCATGAGTGATCTCGGCTTCAACAAGATCGCATTCTGCGTGCTGGGCACGGCGCTGGCCATGATCGGTCTCAACGAAGCCTCGCATGCCTTGTTCCACCACGAAAAACATGAGTTCGCCGGCTATTACATCCCTGTCGAGTCAGGTCCGGCGAGCGACGCCGCGGATGTGAAGGGCCCTGTCGACTACGGCGCGCTGCTCGCCGCCGCGGACATCGCCAAGGGCGAAGAGCAGCACAAGAAATGCGTCCAGTGCCACACCTTCGAGCAGGGCGGCGCAACGCTGCAGGGGCCGAACCTCTGGGGCGTGCTCGGCCGCGACATCGCGTCGGTCGCCGGCTTCAAGTATTCGACCGGTCCCGGCTCGCTGTCCGAACACGAGGG
>CAZTMG010000227.1:0-3676 GCA_964614815.1 uncultured Rhizobium sp.
TTCCCTTCTGAAAGACTCTCCTTTCAAACGAGGGACCAAACCGGGGGCGCCTCACTTGCACTTTGTGCCCTTACTGATGGCTTCGGCTTCCGCGAATGCGCCGTGGAGATTTTCGGCCACGAACCCCCGCAGCTCGTGAACCGAAACGTGGTCGTTCTGATCCTCCCTCAGAAGGTGCGTAGCGAGGTTGCCACCGAAGGCGCGCGCGGAGCCCTTGAGAATCACGGGGCTTCTCCCGTTTTCTTGCCAAGGGCGTTCAAGAGAAGTGCGCGGATTTCGGCGACATGACTCAGAGCGGCAGCGAGCTCGGCTTGCTCTTCAGGCGTAAATGTTAGGGCTCCTATGTGGCCCAGATGCGCCATTTGGTTGAGGTTGCTGGCAAAGCGCGATTGACCCAGGAGGGCCAGCGCGCGGGCCAGCGAGGGACGGTCGGCAACAGCCGACTTGAGCGCGCCGCCGCCCAAAACCTTGCTCTTTATATAGGTACTACGGCGCAAGCTTTGGCGCTCGATGTCGATGCGTTCCAGTTCCGCAGAAGTGAAGCGGACCGATAGAGGAGGCGCTCGGCGGGTCGGGGTTTGCGTGACTTCAGACATGGAGCTGCGCTCCTGTCAGGTCGAAGGCCGCGAATAGTCCGTCGATTGGGCCGACTTCGTTGAGGGTGCAACGAAGGGCTGCGTATTTCCCAACATGGATTTCGGAAACTGCATCTTCGAAACGGCGGCTCAGCCGCTTTTTAGTCTTTTGATTCTCTTGGACAAACGCTGGCCACCACGGGTACCGCCCACCAGGCTAGAATTCCCGACATTGCAGATAGATAGCGCGCTGCGTGTCGCGGGTGGTGTCAGACGAACACTAACCAGTCTGTCTGTAGGCTGAGAATATCGGCCTTTGGAGACACACCAATGGCGCGAATCTCTTGCAAGCGAACCGTTTACCCGCAGCCGTGATCCAGCATGCGGTCTGGCTGTACTTCCGCTTCACGCTCAGCTTGCGCGACGTCGAGGAGATGATGGCGCATCGCGGCGTCGATGTGAGCTACGAGACGATCCGCGCGTGACGATGAAGTTCGTCCCGAGGATCGTCGCCAATCTTCACCGTCGCAAGCTTCCACCATCGTTGCGCTGGCGTCTTGATGAACTCGTCTCGACCATTGCAGGCGAGCGCGTGTGGGTCTGGCGTGCGATCGATGACGAAGGCGAGGTGATGGACGTGGTCGTGCAGAAGCGGCGCGATACGGGAGCAGCTGCTCGATTGTTGCGCCGGCTGTTGAAGAATCAAAGCGTGGAGCCGCAGCGGATTTTTGCCGACGGGCTTCGCTCCTACGGTCCGGCGCTCGAGCGACTTGGCCTCGGTGATCGTCACCATCGTGGTCGATTGCGCGACAATAACCGTGCTGAAAATTCCCATCTCATCATCCGAAGGCGTGAGCGAAAGATGCAGGGCTTCAAGAGCCGTGTCTCGGCGCAGCGATTTCTGGAGACGCACGCGGCGATCTACAACACGTTCGACATTCAGCGGCATCTGCTCAGCCGTCGCGCCATGCGCATTCTGCGCGCACGCTCGGAATCTGCCTGGAGCAGGGCAGTGGCGCGAGTGTCGTCAGCTCGTCAGAAGCCCAGTGAAACCCTGGCCAATTTATCTGACGGTGCCGCTGCCAGGAGAGACGAGGGCCCGCAATCGGCCGATGTGCGGGACATTTGAGGAGCGGAGAGACGGCGGCTTGCGCCGAAGCGCCGCCAAAAAGCGGGCTATTCGCGACGATTTCCGGAACTGGTCGGGAGGCCTAGGTCTGCCTGGCGGAGAGGGTGAGATTCGAACTCACGGTACCCGTGAAGGTACAACGGTTTTCGAGACCGTCCCGATCGACCACTCCGGCACCTCTCCGCGGGACGGGGGGGTATAGCACCCGGAATCCTAAAGGCAAGCCAACCTTGCGACTGCGGGGCGGATCTGCCCGGTCCAGCGAAATTCCCCACAAAACCATGGGTGGGGCCAGCTGTGAGCGGGGTCAGTCGCCCATGTGCCGTGCGGCTGCGGTCCCTGATGGCGCAGAAGGGTGGATGCCCAGGGTTGCAAAGACGGCGGCGAGGGAGGCAGGGGCCGAACGCCAGCCCAGCGAGGGGGCGGACAGATTGTCGATTGCGAGCACAGCCGCGCCCGCTTTGGAGGCGAGGCGGGCCAGGAGGACGCCGCCCTCGCAGCCGAGGGTTCCCGTGATCGCCGGAAGACCGAGAGCGGGGATGGCTGGCGCGTCGAGGCGGCCCGAGGCCGAGACGCATGTCCGGCCGCGCATCACGAGCGAGGCCCCCGAAATGCGCACGATGTCGCCGGCGTCCAGGACCGGCGCAACCGCCGTCAGGGGAAGTCGGATGTCGGCGTCGGCGATCTCCAGCACGCCGCCCGGGGCGCGCACGCGCGCAGCCCTGAGCGGACCAGATCCGTTAGCAAGGCGGATGGCCGGCTGGGGCAGGAGATCAGCAGGGGAGAGCGACGTGTCGAAACTGCCCAGCGTTTGCCCGCGCCAGACCAGGCCTGAGACGCGGCCAACCCAGACCGTGCCGTCGACCGATGCAGCCGACAGCCCGGCGCCCTGCAGGGACAGGCTCCACGCCACGCGAAGGGGACACAGCGCAATGATCGCGACAAGGAAGGCGACGGCAACCGTGAGGGCGCGGGCGATCATCACGATGCGCCTGCAAACGCGGCCTCGATCGCCAGCTGGGCGTCGTCGCCTGGCGCGATCGACAGCGAGCGAAGCGGGGCGGCCGTTGCGGAAGCGTCCGCGGCCCAGGCAAGGGCCTGCCGTGAATCCGGCGACATGATCTGCAGCACAAGGACGCCATCCGATGCGCGGGAGCCGAGGATGGCGACGCCATGGGTCGCAGCCAGGGCCTGCAGGCGTTCGAGCAAGGCCGCACCGGTTGTCGAGGTCGTCACGCTGCTGGCGGCGAGCGTGCGGGCCTCGGCCAGCTCGCGTGCAGCCAGAAGGTTGCGGTTTGCCGCGCTGCGTGCCGCAGCTTCGCCCGGAAAGCGCACGAGATAAAGGGCCGCCATTGCAAATCCGGCGACCAGCGCAACGCCGATCAGGATCTGCTCGCGTCGAGACAGGCGCAATGGCGAGACGGGGAGCCAGGGGGGTAGCTTCATGATGCGGACGTGAGCCGAAGGTCGACGGGAATGCTGTTGGGCTGGCTGGGACCGGGCGTTTCGACCAGTCGGTAGCCGCTGGCGGCCGCATGATCGCGCAGGGGCTGCAGCAATGACGTGCTGGATACGCCGACATGAACACGCGCGACGCCGTCCACGATCTCCAGCCGCGCAATGGACACGCCGGGCGAACGGGAGAGACCCTCGATCAGGGTTGCTGCCTGCTCCAGCCCGTTTGCGGCGGATGCGGCTGGCAGGTTCGCCTCGCGCAGCTGGGCCAGCGGGTTCACAATGCGCTTTGCGTCCGGCAGGGCCGACCGGGCTGCCTGTTCCGTCTCCCGGCGAAGGGCGGCCGTGGCGGAATCGAGACGCGCCACGTCAATCCATGGCAGGGCGGCATGGATCGCGAGCGCCGCAGCCATCGCCCCCATGGCGATCGGCGGAAGCATGGACCGCTGTGAAGACGCAGCGGCGCCAGGTGAGGCGTCAAACGTGGGGAGATCGGCGAAGCCTGCCTTGGCGACCG
>CAZTMG010000227.1:3704-3953 GCA_964614815.1 uncultured Rhizobium sp.
CGCGGCCTGTCTCCCAGCAGTACGGGCAGCAGGTCCGGCGAACAGCCGAAACCGGCGTCTCGCAGTCGCACGGCGCATTCGGCGGCGGTTGCAATCACGGCCTCATCGCCCGGCGGTTCCGGCAGGAGTGCATGATCCGGGACGATGACGTCGGGCGAGAACCCGTTCGCCTTCGCCGCGGCGACGATGCTGTCCAGCACATCGCGCGCGACGACGAAGGCCCTGCGCTTGCCGTCACGCGCGCGGCCC
>CAZTMG010000228.1:0-2091 GCA_964614815.1 uncultured Rhizobium sp.
GATCGTCTGCTCGATCACGCGCGGACCGGAGAAGGCGATCATCGCGCCGGGCTCTGCAATGTGCACGTCGCCCAGCATCGCATAGGACGCCGACACGCCGCCCGAAGTCGGGTCCGTCAGCACCACCACATAGGGCAGTTTCGCATCGGCCAGGTCATTGATCGCCAGCGTCGTGCGCGGCATCTGCATCAGGCTCAGCGTGCCCTCCTGCATCCGCGCGCCGCCGGAGGCGGTGCACACGACGAAGGCCGACTTGCGCGCCAGCGCCAGCTGCGCCGCCGTGATGAAAGCTTCGCCTGCCGCCATGCCGAGCGAGCCGCCCATGAAATCGAAATCCTGCACCAGCACGACCGCCGGAACGCCGCCGATCTTGCCATAGGCCGCCACCATGCAGTCTTCCTGCAAGAGCGGCGCGCCGCCCTCTTCGGCTTCCTTCACGTCGCGCGCAGCCACCTTCGCCTTCGCCGCCTTGAGGCGAGCCGGATAGGGCTTGTCGTCTTTGAACTTCAGCGGGTCGAGCGGCACGGGCGGAAGCGATACCGGTTCCCAGCGCTCGTCATCAAACAGGAGGCGAAAACGGACCCGCGGCGAAATGCGCAGGTGCGCGCCCGCCGGCGTGACATTCCAGGTCGCATCAAGGTCCGGCTTGTAGATCAGTTCGCCGGAGACCGGACACTTCACCCAGAGATCATCTGGCGTGTCCTTCTTCAGCATCATGGTCTTCAGGCCGGGCGGCGTGACCTTGTTGATCCAGTTCATACGCTAAAAACTCCCGAATTTGCGGCAGTGTCAGGCTTTGCGGACTGATTCGATGGCAACCCGCAGTTCACGCGCCAGGGCGCCCATCGCGGGCCCCGCTGCCTCGAACCGGCCAGTTGCATGTGCATCGCCCGCCTTTTCCACAAAAGCCGAACCAACGACCACCCCGTCGGCGATTTTAGCCATTTCCGCGGCCTGTGCACCACTTTTTACACCGAAACCGACACAAACCGGCAATCCCGACACTCTTTTAACCATCGCCACCTGCCCAGCAATTGCTGCAGGATCGGCGCTTCCGGCCCCGGTGACACCCGTTACGGCGACGAAATAAATAAAGCCCGACGCCCCTTCGGAGACCTTCGCGGCGCGGGCCTCGTCCGTCGTCGGGGTTGCAAGACGGATCACCGAAAGCCCGTATTGCGTGTATATCGCCCGAAGCGGCGCATCTTCCTCGGGCGGCAGATCGACGATGATCGAGCCGTCGATGCCCGCATTCGCCGCCGCACCCGCGAACGCCTCATACCCCATCGCGTGAACCGGGTTGGCATATCCCATCATGATCAGCGGCGTCGTCTCATCATCCTTCCGGAAGCGCGCCGCGAGTGCGATCACATCGGTCAGCTTCGTGCCGTTCGCCAGCGCCCTGAGGCCCGCCTTCTGGATTGCCGCCCCGTCCGCCATCGGATCGGTGAACGGCGCGCCAAGTTCGATGATGTCGGCCCCGTTATCGCGCAGCGCGCAGAGCGCCGCATAGCTCGCCTCGAGGTCCGGGTCGCCGGCCATCAGGTAGGCGACCAGTACGGCGCGGTTTTCGCCGCGCGCCGTGGCAAAGGCCGCTTCAATCCGTGTGCGGCCCATCTCAGGTATCCGTATTCTCGAGGGCCCAGGCGGCATAGGCGCCGCTCACATGGCTCAGCGGCATGGCGACAATCGCCGGCACATCATATGGATGCACCCGGTCGACCAGCGCCTCGATCTTCGCCCAGTTCGTCTCCGGCGCCTTGAGCCAGAGGATAAACTCGAAGGACTGTTCGATCACGCTCTTCCAGCGATAGGTGGACGAGACCGGCCCTTCGAGGTTTGCGCAGGCCGCAAGCCGCTCTTCCAGCGCCGCATCGGCAATATCCTCGGCCACGCGGCGCGACGGGCAGGTAATCCGGACAAGGATGAGTTTGGTCACATCTCTACTCCCAGGGCCTTGGCGACAGAGAACACGTCCTTGTCGCCCCGGCCGCACATGTTGAGGATCATCAGGCCGTCCCTACCGAGCTCTTTCGCCACTTCGCCAAGGCGGGCGATCGCGTGCGCAGGCTCCAGCGCCGGAATGATGCC
>CAZTMG010000228.1:2156-2799 GCA_964614815.1 uncultured Rhizobium sp.
CCGCCCGGTATCATGCAGCCAGGCATGTTCCGGCCCGATGCCCGGATAGTCGAGACCCGCCGAAATCGAATGCGCGTCGATGATCTGGCCGTCATCGGTCTGCAGGAGATAGGTCCGGTTCCCGTGCAGGATGCCCGGCCGGCCGCCGTTCAGCGCCGCCGCATGCTGCCCGGTCTCGATGCCGTGGCCCGCCGCCTCGACACCGATCAGGCGCACGCCTTCGTCATCAATGAACGGATGGAACAGGCCGATGGCGTTCGAGCCGCCACCGATACACGCCATAACGGCGTCCGGCAGCCGCCCTTCCCGCTCGAGAATCTGCGCGCGGGCCTCCTTGCCGATCACCGACTGGAAGTCGCGTACAATCTCCGGGTACGGATGAGGCCCCGCCGCCGTGCCGATGCAGTAGAACGTCGTGTCGACATTCGTCACCCAGTCGCGCAGCGCTTCATTCATCGCGTCTTTCAGCGTGCCCGTGCCGGAGGAGACCGGAATGATCTTCGCGCCGAGCAGGCGCATCCGGAACACGTTCGGCTTCTGCCGCTCGACATCCGTCTCGCCCATGAACACGACGCATTCGAGGCCGAAGCGCGCGCAGATCGTTGCCGTCGCCACGCCGTGCTGGCCCGCGCCCGTCTCCGCA
>CAZTMG010000228.1:2869-3902 GCA_964614815.1 uncultured Rhizobium sp.
GGCGCCGGTGTGGTTCAGCTCATCGCGTTTGAAATAGATTTTCGCGCCGCCGAAATGCTCGGTCAGGCGCTCGGCAAAATACAGCGGCGACGGGCGGCCCACATAGTGCGTCCACAGGTCCTGCATCTCCGCCGCAAAGGCGGGGTCCTGCTTGGCCTTGCGATACTCGGCCTCCAGCTCCAGCACCAAAGGCATCAGCGTCTCGGCAACATAGCGCCCGCCGAATTCGCCAAACCGGCCATTCGCATCCGGCCATTTGTCCCAGGTGTTGCGCAGATCCATGAAGTTCAAAACCCTTTTGCCGCGCGAATGAAGGCGCGCACCAGTTCCCTGTCCTTTAGCCCCCGTATCCGTTCCACGCCAGAGGACACATCCACGGCAGGCGCGGCAGTTTGGCCGATCGCATCCGCCACGTTTTCAGGCGTCAGCCCCCCCGCCAGGATCCACGGTTTCGGCGCGGTCCAGCCTTTCAGCAGGCTCCAGTCGAACGCCGCCCCATGCCCGCCCTTCTGTGCGTCGCCCTCCGGCGGCTTGGCGTCCAGCAGCAGCCGGTCCGCCGCGTCATAGTCGCCCGCCCGCGCAAGGTCTTCCGCTGAGCGGATGCCCAGCACCTTCCAGACCTCCGCCCCGGTCATGGCCTTGATCTGGCCCACCCGCTCCGGCGTCTCGCTCCCATGCAGCTGCAGTACCGGAAAGCCGAGCGAAGCCACCGCCCGCACCTCCTCATCCGGCGGGTCCAGCAACACCGCCACCGGTACCGCCTTACCCACCGACAGCAGCAAGGTCTCCGCCGCCGCCAGCGTCACCTGCCGCGGACTGACCGGAAACATGAACCCGATCCAGTCCGCCCCCTCCCGCGCCGCAAAGGCAACGAGGTCAGGATCCTTCAGGCCGCAGATTTTCACTTGGGTCATGGCGAGCCAGCTAAGCCAGACAGAGGGCTACGTCCACTCCGGCACCTGCCACCCGAGGCCCGAAGGGTGAGCGACCTGAGACATAGGTGACAGATTGTACCGGACACATGGGTAACACT
>CAZTMG010000229.1:0-3872 GCA_964614815.1 uncultured Rhizobium sp.
GCATCGCCGATTTCCATGGCCGAAACGTCGGCTTCCAGGTGCTCGGGGATCGCATCGGCCGGCGCATACAGCCAGACCTCGTGGCGCACGATGTTCATCGCGCCGCCGCGCTTGATTCCCGGGGAGACGCCTTGGCCGGTCACGTGCACCGGGACGGCGACGCGGATGATCTGACCCGGCTCCACGCGATACAGGTCGACATGCGTCGGTTCATCGGTCACCGGATGGAACTGGATGTCCTGTGCGAACACCAGCTGGCGTTCGCCCTTGTATTCGAGCGTGACGGTATGGGCGAGGAACTTGCCGGAATTCACTGCGGCCTTGATGGTCTTCTTGTCGATCGAGATCGCAACGGGCGCGCGGTCGCCGCCGTACAGCACGCCGGGAACGCGGCCCTGGCGGCGAACCTCGCGGGCGCCTCCGCGGCCGGTGCGTTCGCGCACGTCGACATTGAGGACGATTTCTGGCTTGGCCATTGTATGCTCCTTTTCGCCCTGATGTCCGGCCCGCTGGCGGGGCTGACACCCTGGCTACACAGGCGGCGCCGATCGCCGCCTTTCGGGGAAGCGGGGCTTATAGGGGAGGGGGCTGGGCCCTGCAAGCGGCCGAATCCACGCCCAGACAAAGGGTCACGGCGTTAATTTCCGCGCACATTTCGCCTTGAGCGCGACCGCCATCGGCAGGGTGGCTGGAGTAGGGCATAACGTCGGAAGGCCGGAGAAGCCGGTCTGGCAGGACGGTTGATGAACGAGACGCCCCCGCGCCGCAATTTGCCGATCCCCAGGCCCACACCCGGCGGGGCTGCTGCGCCTGTGCGCTATCCATTTGTTCCGTATGGGCTTATTCCGCTGGCCGGCCTGATCCTGCTGATGCTGGTTGCGCTGGGACCGGTCGCCATCGGCGAGATCCAGGGGGCCGCCCAGGCTGCAGCCCGCGCGGCGCTCGAAAAGGCAGGCGCGTCTTGGGCGACGGCGACGGCTTCGGGCCAGTGGGTCGTGCTGGAGGGCCGCCCCCCCTCGGAGGAAGCCGCCAGGAAGGCCGAGGACGCCGTGAGACAGGCCCGGGCCAACACGCTGTTCGGCTCGGCTGACCCGGCGACATGCAGCACCAGCCCCTTCACCTGGGCGGAAGACCCGCTCCTTCCCTCCGGGATATTGCGCCCGCGCAGGCAAGATCCCGTCCTGTCCGAATCTGCGCCGGCGCCGCCGACCGCGACCGAGGCGGAAGCCGCCGCGTGCGACAGCACGATGACCACATTGCTCGCCGGAGCCCGGATCGAGTTCGCGACGGGCAGCGCCGCCATCGGCGTCCGCAGCAAGGCGCTGCTCGACGCCATCGCGCGCGCCGCCCTCGCCTGCCGCGGGGCGCTCAGCATCGAGGGCCATACCGACAATGTCGGGCAGGCTGCCGACAACAGCGCGTTAAGCCGGGAGCGCGCCGAAGCCGTTCGCAGCGCGCTCATCGCGCGCGGCGTGCCGGCCGAACGCCTGCAGGCCATGGGCCATGGCGCCGCCCGCCCGCTGGCGGACAATGACACGGCCGATGGCCGGGCCCGCAATCGCCGGATCGAAATCCGGTCCGTACGTTCATCGCCGAACTGACAGGTCAGGCCATGTGGTTCCTTCTTCTCCAGATCTCGATCCTGATGCTGCTGGCGGCGGCGCTCGGCGCTGCGCTGATGTGGTGGTGGCTGAGCCGCCGGCATGAATCCCTGGCGCAGAGCCGCGAGAGGTTGCTGGCGCAGGCCAGCCGCCTCGACAACCTTGCAACGGCCGAGGATGTCACGACGCATGCGACGGCGATCCTCGCGGCGGTGTCCGGCCAGAAGCCTGTCGATCTCGATCCGGTCCGACAGGACATCGCCATGGTGCGACGGGCCGTGGCCGATCTGCGTCTGCCGGAAACAGACCTCTCGCCCATCGGCCAGCGTATCGATGCTCTGGAAGCGCGCCTGGCGGCCGTCTCGCTCGATCCGGTGATCGCGCGTGTGGGCCAGGTCGGCGCAGCCATCGAGCAGGTGAAGCCGGCGATTGAAGAGCGCCTCAGTCGTCTCGAAGCGGCCATGCGCGAACTCCGGTCGGATCTCGGGCCGATGCATGCGGGCATCGTTTCGGTGGGCCTTTCGGTCAACGCGCTGGATCCCAAGCTTGGCGATCTCGGCGCCCGCATCGACACCCAGCGCCGCAGCGACATGGAGATCATCGCCAGCCGTTTCTCGGCAATCAGTGCAACGCTCGGCACCCTGCGGGGACTGGACAATGCGCCCGTGATGCAGCGTCTCGCGGAGGTTCAGGCGGCCATCGCCAACATCCGCATGCCGGACCTGGGAGCTGTGCAGCAGCGTCTCGGCGACTTGCAGGCCGCCATCGCGGGCATCCCACAGCCCAACCTGCAGCCGCTGCATGCCTCGCTGGCTGATCTCGAAGCCTTCGTGGTGGCCCTCGACAAGCCGCCACAGGATTTCGGCCCGCTGTTCAATCGTCTTTCGATGCTCGATGCGGCTCTGGCGAACGTGCAAGCCGAGCTGCGCGAAGCGGCCGCCTTCAAATCCATCGAGCGCCGGCTGGCCAGTCTGGAGGAAGCCCTGGGCAGCATGCCCGGGCCGGATCTATCACCCGTGATCAATGCGGTGCGCTCGATCGACAGCCGTCACGACCTTGTCGCGGTCGAGAACAGGCTCACCGGACTGGAATACGGCCTGGCCGCCCTGCATCACATGATGCGTTCCCGCGCCGAGGGATTGCGCGATCCGGGCGACGTCCGCTCCGCGCCCTCGCTTCAGGTCGTGCGTCAGAACGAGCAACCGCTCGCGCCCCATCGACCGGATCGCGAGTCCGATCCGGTCACTGTGTTCCTGCGGGCCGAGGATCAGGCGAACCTGCTTACCGAGCCCGCTTTCGGCGCGCCGGACGATCTGGAACGCATCGCCGGGGTCGGCCCCATGCTGCGGGACCTGCTGCATCAGATCGGCGTCTATTATTTCTGGCAGGTCGCCGAATGGACCCCCGCCGAGGTGGAGTGGGTCGACAGCAAGCTGATGCATTTCCGTGGCCGAATCCGGCGCGACGACTGGGTCGGCCAGGCGCGCGTGCTGGCCGCTGCTCCGGGCGCGACCAAGAGGCCGACGCCGTCTGCTGCGCGCCGTCCGCTGTAACGTTCTGCCGGCGGCGACCTTCCAGGCGCCATGCGAAAAGGCCCGCTCATGCGAGCGGGCCTTTCCTGTTGGGGCGTTTCGAGCGGGATCAGCCTTCGGCCGGGCCGCGCTCCGCGGAGGCGGCGGCGGCAGCGTCAGCGATCTCCCTGGCTGCTTCGGCGGCCTGCGCCTTGCTGGCGGCCTGCAGGGACTCGATGATGTTCTCACCCTTGGCCTGACGCTCGGCCTCGTCCGGCGAGCGGGCGACGTTGATCGTCAGCTTGAATGAGACTTCGGGGTGCAGGCGGATGATCACCTCGTGCATGCCGATCGTCTTGATCGGCGTGTTCAGCACGACATGGCGGCGCTCGATCTTGTGACCCCTGGCGGCGGCCGCTTCCGCGATGTCGCGCGCGGCGACCGATCCGTAGAGCTGTCCGGTTTCGCCGGCCTGGCGGATCAGCACGTAGGTTTCGCCTTCGAACGACCTCGCTTCGGTCTCGGCCATGGCGCGGGATTTCGCGTTGCGGGCCTCGATGACGGCGCGTTCGCGCTCGAACCGGGCCTTGTTGGCCTCGGTGGCGAGGAGGGCCTTGTGCTGCGGCAGCAGGTAGTTGCGGGCGAAGCCGTTCTTCACCTTCACCACGTCGCCGATGACGCCGAGGTTTTCCACGCGCTCGAGAAGGATGACTTCCATGGGACGTTCCCTCCCTATTTCACGAGATAAGGCAGCAGCGAC
>CAZTMG010000230.1:0-3862 GCA_964614815.1 uncultured Rhizobium sp.
CGGATCGAGCGCAACGGCCAGGTTCGGCGGGTCGACAGGCCTGCGACGCCCGTGGAGGCTGGGGACATTCTGGCGTTCCCCACTCCCTCAGGGGCGAAGCTGGTGCGAATTCTCTTCCTGCCGGCTCGCCGGGGACCGCCCGCCGAGGCATCCTTGTGCTATGAGGCGCTCGGGGAGCGCTGAGACATCGAGGGCCCTGGCGTGACAGACAGAGGCAATCCGCCCGGCCCGGTCCGCGAAGCAATCGCCTCGCTCCGCCGTGCTCGAAGCGCTTGTCCTCTTCCTGCTCGTCCTGCTGGCGGGCGCCTGGGCGGCCGGCGACGGCGCGCTCACGCTCAGGCCGCTCGATCCTCGCCAGATGACCACGCTCTGGCTTTCCGCCTTCGTGGCGCCCTCCCTGCTCGAGGAGATCGCCTTCAGGAGCTGGCTGGCGCGCGGCGCCGCAATTGCGGCGATCGCATCCTTCCTCGCCTTCATCCTGTGGCATCCGCTCCAGGTCTGGCTGAACCTGCCCTTCGCCCGGCCTGAATTCACCCGTCCCGGCTTCCTGATGGTGGTCGCCTGCCTTGGCTTCGCCTGCACGCTGACCCGGATCCGCTCCGGCTCGCTCTGGCCGGGTGTTGTCATCCACTGGGGCGTGGCGGTCGCCTGGCTCGCCCTGTTCGCAGGCGACGCCGCGACGGCCGGTCCCATTCAGCGGCCCTGACAGACCCGTTCAATTGACTTTAACGGCGCAAGGCCACACATCGCGGCGCTAGCCAGAGACGCCTCCCCATGACCTACATCGTCACCGACGCCTGCATCCGTTGCAAATACATGGACTGCGTCGAGGTGTGCCCGGTGGACTGCTTCTACGAGGGCGAGAATTTCCTCGTCATCCACCCGGAGGAATGCATCGACTGCGGCGTCTGCCAGCCGGAATGCCCGGTCGAGGCGATCGTGCCCGACACGGAGGATGAGCCGGACGGCAAGTGGCTGAAACTGAACACGGAATACGCGAAGATCTGGCCCAACATCACAACCAAGGGGACGCCCCCGCCCGACGCTGACGATTACGCCAAGGTTAAGGGCAAGCTGGCCACGCTCTTCTCCCCCAAACCGGGGTCCGGAAGCTGAGGCGAAATGCCGCCATCCCTTGGGTAAGCTGGACAAAATGCCGGCAGCACGCTGTGGCAACGAGTTGAAATTTCTTACAATTGTGCTAAGCCCTTTCCGTCGCCGACGGGCGAAACAAGAAACGCTTCAGGTCACGATTGCATGCCGCACGCCCCCGGGCGGGCGCGTTTGAATTCGTGACACTGTTTGCGAGTACATTGAGGTGATCGAAGCATGTCGAAGAAGCAACCGGCAAAAGCCGTCGAAGGGCTCTTCACTGTTGGCCAGCATGTCGTCTATCCCGCCCACGGCGTCGGCCGTGTGACAGGGATCGAGACCCAGCAGGTGGCCGGCATGAAGCTGGAAGTGTTTGTTGTCGCCTTCGAGCAGGACAAGCTGATCCTCCGCGTTCCGGTGGCGAAAGCCGCCTCTTCGGGCATGCGTCCCCTGGCCTCCGCGCGCGTGGTCGGCGACGCGCTGAAGACGCTCGGCGGCCGTGCGCGCATCAAGCGGACGATGTGGTCCCGCCGCGCCCAGGAATACGAAGCCAAGATCAATTCCGGCAACCTCATCCAGATCGCGGAGGTTGTCCGCGACCTGCACCGCGCCGGCGACCAGCCGGACCAGTCCTATTCCGAGCGCCAGCTCTATGAATCGGCGCTGGACCGCATGGCCCGCGAACTCGCCGCCGTTGAAAACATCAAGCACGCCGACGCCGTGGAGAAGCTGGCCAAGTCGCTGGCCAAGCGCGCGGCCTGATCGGTCCCCATTCGCAGACAACGGAAGGGCCGCCCGCAGGGGCGGCCCTTCCTGCATTGTGGCTTCGGCGCCATGCCTGACGACAAGCTGATCGCGTGCTGGTAGCGCGCGTTCAGGCCATCCCATTGCTTCGATTTAAGATTCTCGCAAAGGGCGAATAAACGACCCTGTTCCTGCGAATCATTAACGTGACAGCCGACAGGATTCGGAACAAATTTCAAGCAGGAAGCGAGGTTGGTTGATGGGTTCTCGCTTCTCGAATTGGCTCCCGGCACGGTTAAAGAAATCCGGCTGTGAGCAAGCAAGCCGGGGGGGCATTCAAGGTGAAGTACGAACAGAAACGGGTTTTGACGCGTACAGGGTTTGCGTTCGGAGAGACTGAGTTTCGTTATTCCTTCCGCCACGGGCCTGCGGTTGAGGAAATGACCTTCGATTACTTCGAGGTCGCCCGTGGCCGGAAGCATACGGCGATCCGGGACTGGTCGCGCTTCCAGCTGGGCGCGCTCCTGACGCTCATGGGGGCCATCGCCATCGCCGCCCATAGCCGGATCCTGGGGTTCGAGGCCTACATGCTGGCCTGCATGATCCCCGGCATGGTGCTGCTGGCCCTGTTCGCCTTCACGCGGACCCATTTCGTGGTGATGCAGGCGGGCGGCAGGCCGGTCTGGATCATCGACGACAGCTCCGGACAGACCATTGTCGCGGAGATCGATCGCCGCCGCCGCGACCGGCTCGCCGCGCTCTATGGCGCCTTGAATCTGGCCAACGAGCCCTATCTCGAGATCCGGAAGATCGAATGGCTGGTCGCCGAGTCCGTCCTGACGCGTGACGAGGCGGACTTCCAGATCGCCCGAGTCACCGCCGCTGCAGCCAGCAAGGTCGCCGCCGCGGACGAGGCTGCGGAGGCCGAATTCCACGGCCTGTTCGCCCGCGAAGCCATCGCCGTCTGATCCTTCTGGGCGGGCTCTCCGCCTCGCGCCGTGACGCGCCCCGCCGCCTGTTTCGGCGCGGGCGCGGAACCTTTGTCTCCGCCGCGTGTTCTCCGGTCAGGACAAGGCCTGTCCGCAGTCCGCCGCGCCCGGTTCCGGGCGCTCGGCCGGCAGGTTGCGCCAGTCGGGAGATCACCATGGCGATGGGAGACGCCGGACAGGCCGCCGCCGACAAGCGCTTCCTCAACCGCGCCATGTCGGCCCCCCTGCTCGAACGGGATCATGAACTCGCCCTTGCCCGCCGCTGGCGCGAACAGGGCGACCAGCGCGCCCTGCATGAACTCTGCACCGCCTACATGCGCCTCGTCGTCGCCGTCGCCGCCCGCTTCCGCTCCTATGGCCTGCCCATGGCGGACCTCGTGCAGGAAGGCAATGTCGGCCTGATGCTCGCCGCTTCACGCTTCGAGCCGGAACGCGAGCTTCGTTTCTCCACCTACGCCGCCTGGTGGATCCGCTCCTGCGTGCAGGACTACATCCTGCGCAACTGGTCGATCGTCCGCACGGGCACCACGGCTGCGCAGAAATCCCTCTTCTTCAACCTCCGCCGCCTGCGCGCCCTGCTGCGCGATCCCGGCGATGGCGGCCTTTCGCCGGAAAACCGCGCCCGCGTCGCCGAAGCGCTGCGCGTCGGCGTCGATGACGTCGACTACATGGTCTCGCGGCTCTCCGCCGGCGATCGCTCGCTCAACGCCCCGATCGGCGAGGATGGCGACGCGGAATGGCAGGACCTGCTGCCCGACGCCGGGCCCCAGCCGGAAGACGCCATGATGCAGGCGCACGACCGCGCCGTGCGTAAGGCCTGGCTCGCCCGGGCGCTGGCCGGCCTCACCGACCGCGAGAAGATGATCATCCGCGAGCGCCGTCTCGCCGAGGAGGGCGTCACGCTGGAAACCCTCGGCCAGAAGCTCGGCGTTTCGAAGGAGCGCGTGCGCCAGATCGAGCACCAGGCGTTGCGCAAGCTCCGCGCGAGCCTCACGCGCATCGTCGGCGATCCGGAGGAAGCCGGCCTCATCCCGTCG
>CAZTMG010000231.1:0-3846 GCA_964614815.1 uncultured Rhizobium sp.
GAGCACGCCTGGCGCGCCCAGGCCGCCGCCGCCCGCGCCGGCGAGGCCGCCGGCTTGCATCCGGACGTGATCGCATGGGGAAGCAGCGCAAGCTATTCCGGCGAGGTGCGCAATGGAAGGCCCGATGGCTACGGCGTCATGCTGTTCCGGCGCGGCGCGGAGATCGAAGGCTGGTATCGCGGCGAATTCGCGAATGGCGTCCGCACGGGCCATGGCATGGGCATGGCCGAAGACGGCCTCGTCTGGTCCGGCGAGTGGAAGCATGATGAGGCGTGCGGCCTCGGCGTGCTCGAAGCGCATGACGGGCGGCGCTATGAGGGTTGCGTTGCGCCCGGCGCCGATGGGGCGCCGAAGCCCGCCAGCGGCTGGACATGGCGCACACCCCCGGACGCCAGACGTCCCGCCGCGCACCATCCCGTCAATCGCCTGATCGCCGCGCCGGATACGGAGCGACTGTCGAACGGATGAGCCGCGCCTACGTCCGCCAGCAGCTGATCGACGTGTCCGGCTCTTCGAGCACCATGGCGTGATCAGCGATGTAGGCGATCGTGCTCTCCCCCGCGAAGCTGGACAGTTCCATGGAGAGGTTATCCTGAAGCTCCGCCTTCGTGTCGGCGTCCAGCTCCTCGTCATTGTACCAGGCGCCAATCAGATCAATCGCGCCGATCTGCATGCTGATGACGTCGCCGGAGAGCGACCAGCTTCCCGTGGCGTCGAACTGGGCGCTGACCACGTCCTGTCCCTGCGGCAGCTCAATGTAGAAGGAGGCAAACAGCGCTGCATCCTGCTCGAAGTGCAGGACGAGATCGCCGCCCGGATCGCCGACCAGCGAGGTCATCCGGCAGGTCCAGGCGGCGCGCGAGAGCACGTCGCCGGTCTGCGCCGCTGCAGGCGCGGCGAAATAAAGCGCGGCGGCGGCCGCGAGCATGGCGCGAAACATTCCGTCATCCCCGATTGTGTGACGCCGCAGGATGGCATGCCCGACCCAGCCCACGCCAGAGGCTTCGGCGGCGCCCCCCGGAACAGGAAAATCCTCCCGCCCTCCTTGCAAACCGGCGCGGGCATGATACTTAAGTATCTACTTAAGTTTTGGAGCCCGCATGCAGGCCGCCATCCTTGACCGCACTTTCCACGCGCTGAGCGACCCCACCCGCCGCGCCATGGTGCAGCGCCTGTCGCGCGGCCCAGCCACGGTCAGCGAGTTGGCCAAGCCCCTGTCGATCTCCCTGCCCGCGGTGATGCAGCACCTCGCCGTGCTGGAGGCGAGCGGGGTCGTGACATCAAGGAAGGAGGGTCGCGTGCGCACCTGCCGGGTCGAACCCAAGGCGCTCACCGTCGCTGAACGCTGGATTACGGAACGTCGCCAGCTGTGGGAACGCCGCCTCGATCGCTTGGGCGAGTATCTCGACGAGACGGCGGGCGAAGAAGAAGGAGAGCCCGGATGAAAGTCGCCGACGCCAGCCAGCTCCACATCGAGACAATCGTGATGGAGCGCGCCTATCGTGCATCGCCCGCCCGCGTCTTCTCGGCGTGGGGCGACGTCGAGGCCCGCAAGCGCTGGGGCCGCCCCTCCCCGGACGTCATCATCGTCTATGACAAGGCGGACTTCCGCGTCGGCGGCCTCGACGACTCGCGCTGCGGAACGCCGGACGACCTGCGCTTCCGCGCTGTGGTCCGCTATCTCGAGATCACGCCGGACAGGCGCATCATCTTCGCCGAGCACGTGACCGAGGCGGGCGTCGCCCGCGCCGCCTCGCTCATCACCGTGGACTTCACGCCGGACGGCGCCGGAACGCGCCTCACGTTGACGCTGCAGGTCTCCTCCATCGACGGGCCGGAGATGCTGCAAGGCTACCGCCAGGGCTGGGAGCCTGCGCTCGACAATCTCGCCGCCGAATTCTGACACGCCACAACAACAGGAAAAGGATACTCCCCATGACCGCCACAGCCGCCGGCGAAATCCTCGCCCGCCCGCACCATGGCAGCTTCACCATCGAGCGGACCTACAGGCACTCGCCCCAGCGCGTCTTCCGCGCCTTCGAGGACCCCAAGGCGCACTATCGCTGGTTCGTCTCCGGCGAGGGCTGGGAGATCGCCGAATACACGCACGACTTCCGGGTCGGCGGGCATGAGCATGGAAAGTTCCGCCCGATCGGGCATCCCTCGATGTTCGGCAACGACACCTGGCATCTCGAGATCGATCCCGGCCGCCGCATCGTCAGCGCCTACACGATGAGCGCTGACGGCAAGCCTTTCTCCCACTCGCTCGCCGTCATCGAACTCTACAGCGACGGAAAGGGCGGCACGCGCCTCGTCTACACCGAACAGGGCGCCTACTATGGCGACGAAAGCGACGTGAGGAACCGCAAGGCGGGCTGCGAGGAGCTGTTCGGAAAGCTGGCGGTGGAGCTGGACACACACAGCTGAGCATCTTGCCCGCGACTGTCGCCCCAGCGCTCGCGAAGATTCCGGATCGTTACGGACCGCCACACCGGAGCACCCATGCCATTACGCCTCTACATGCACCCGCTGTCGTCCTACTGCTGGAAGACTCTAATCGCCTTCTATGAAGCGGGCATCCCCTTCGAGAAGGAGGTGGTCAACCTGCAGGACCCGGACGCGCGCGAGGCGTTTGTACGGATCACTCCCCTTGGCAAGTTCCCGGTGCTGGTGGACGAGGAGGCGAAGAAGGCCCTCCCGGAATCCTCGATCATCATCGAATACCTCGCGATGAAATATCCCGAGGCCGCGAAGCTGATTCCGGCCGACCGCGACCTTGCCCTGCGCGTGCGCCTGTCGGACCGGTTCTACGATCTCTACGTGCACGACAGGATGCAGCGCATCGTGGCCGATCGAATCCGCCCCGCCGACCAGAAGGACCCCGCCGGCGTGGCCCGCTATCGCGCCGAGCTGGAGATCGCGCTGGCGCTGGTCGACCGTGATATGGCCGAGGGCGGCTGGGCGACGGGTCTCACCTTCACCATGGCCGACTGCGCCGCCGCCCCCGCACTCTACTACGCCAACCAGGTCGCGCCCTTCGGCGACGCCCATCCCGGCGCCGCCCGCTATCTCGCCCGCCTGATGTCCCGCCCCAGCTTCGCCCGCGTGCTGGAAGAAGCGCAGCCCTGGTTCGCGATGTTCCCGCGGGATTAATCCAGTATCCCCGACAGCCGCGGCGGCGTGGGCTTGCCCTCGCCCTTCGCCGCCCGCGCGCGCGCTCCGCCGCCGCGTCCCGCAACGCCCATCAGCGTCAGGAACACGATGCCGAGGTCGACGGCGAGGGAGGCGAACAGGGCGAGGAACGCCTTGTCGTCGAACACGAACTGCGCCTCGCGCTGGACATCGACGCCGACAGCCCCCGCAATCCAGCCGATCAGTCCGAAGAAGGCCGCACGCGTGGCTTTCGGGCCTTCGAGGAATTCGAACGGCGGCACGGCGACGTCATCGACGCTGCGCACCCGCTCGACCGCCGCCGCGAGCTTCTCCGCCAGCACCACATCCCAGCAATAGCCCGGATCCTGGCTGCGCCCCGGATCAGGCGATCCCGGCCGCGCCGGATCGGCTCCCACTTCCGCCGCCAGCTGTGTGAGCCGGGCCGCGAAGCCGCCGGCATGGAGCGCGCGCAGGTCGTTGGCCTTGGCCGCGAAGGCGCGGGCGTCCTCATGGACCCCGGTGAACAGCGCCAGCCGCTCCCGCGAGGGGAGTTCCGACGCCCGCGCCAGCTTCTCCAGCTTCTCCCGCTCCCTTGCGCCAGAAGCGCCGGCAGGAACGACGCCCCGCGCCAGCGCATCCGCCTGCAGCCGCAGGCGTGCGCCATCCTCCGCCAGCGGCGCGATCCAGTCCCGC
>CAZTMG010000232.1:0-1633 GCA_964614815.1 uncultured Rhizobium sp.
CTCCGTAGCGGCAGCGGCCGGCTGTCGGAACCGTGAGATTCGTTTCCGGCCGGGGCGTGCAGGATGTGCGGGCAAAACGCGGGGCGGGTTTGAAGCGCGGCGGGCGCGCGGCTAGACTCGTCCGCAAGACAGACACTGACTGGAGGAAACCCATGGCTGCGGATTCGGCAAAGCTGCCGCCTTTCCGGCCGCTTCCCTACCGGGAGCCGGATATCGAGGTGACGCGGGGCGAAGGCGGGGTGATCTACCTGCGCTCGCGCACGCCGCTGGGCGTGCAGCCGCGGTCGATCCCGCACCTTCTGGACGAGCGGGCGGCGATGCATCCGGACAGGCCGTGGCTGAAACAGCGCCTGCCCAATCATGGCCCGTGGCGGCAGGCGACCTATGGCGAGGCTGCGAGGATCACGCGCTCCCTCGCGCAGGCCCTGCTCGATCGCGGGCTGGGGCCGGATGCGCCGCTGCTGATCCTGTCGGGCAATTCCATCGAGCACGCCTTGATGTCGCTGGCCGCGCAGCGCATCGGCGCGCCGGCGACGCCGATCTCGCAGGCCTACTCCACGATGTCATCGGATTTCGCCAAGCTGAAGCACTGCTTCAACGCGGTGAAGCCGAAGGCGATCTTCGTCCAGACGATGGAACCGTTCCGCAAGGCGCTGGCGGCGTTGCCGCTGGAGGGCGTTGCGGTGATCTCGGCGGACGGGTCGGACGGCTCCGAAGCCTTCGCGACGCTGGCCGAGACGCCGGCGACGTCGCTGGTCGACACGGCGATGGACTGGCTGGGGCCGGACTCGGTGGGCAAGTACCTGTTCACCTCGGGGTCGACCGGCATGCCGAAGCCTGCGCCGCAGACCCAGGGCCAGATGACGGCGCAGATCGCGGCGCGCGGCGCCATCGAGCTGCCGCCGGACGATCCCGACGAGATCATGCAGACGCTCGACTGGATGCCGTGGAGCCATATCTCGGGCGGCAATGTGAACTTCAACAACGTGCTGTCGCTGGGCGGCACGCTCCATATCGACGAGGGGCGGCCGATCCCCGGCCAGTTCCAGACCACGATCGCCAACCTGAAGGAGGTGCGGCCGCAGGCGTTCGGCTCGGCGCCGATCGCGTTCGGCATGCTGGCCGAGGCGATGGAGGCGGATGCGGAGCTGCGCGACGCCGTGTTCTCGCGCATGCGGGCGTTCATCTATGGCGGGGCGACGCTGTCGGACGATCTCTATGAACGGCTGTAGCGCCTGTCGATCGCGGCGACCGGGATGCGCATTCCCCTGCTGACCATGTATGGCGCGACGGAGACGCAGGGCGTGACGATGACGCACTGGATTCTCGAACGCGTGGGGATGGTGGGCGTGCCGCTGCCGGGCATGACGCTGAAGCTGGCGCCGGTGGGGAACAAGCTGGAAGTGCGCGCCAAGGGGCCGATGGTGATGCGCGGCTATCTGAACATGCCGGAGAAGAATGCGCAGGTGTTCGACGAGGAAGGCTTCTACTGCCTCGGCGACGCGGCGCGGTTCGAGGACCCGGAACATCCGGAGAAGGGTCTGGTGTTCGACGGGCGCGTGACCGAGGATTTCAAGCTCGACAGCGGGACGTGGGTGTCGGTGGGCACGCTGCGGCCGGATATCGTGGCGGT
>CAZTMG010000232.1:1643-3814 GCA_964614815.1 uncultured Rhizobium sp.
AGGGGATGGTGGGCGGGTTCCGCCCGGCCGTGACCGGCGCGCCGCTGGTGTTCGACGCCGTGATCTGCGGGCAGGACAAGCCCTTCATCGGCGTCCTGCTGTGGCCGTCGCCGGCGGGGATGCAGGCCGCCGTGCAGGCGGCGGGCGGGGATGTCGCCAGGGCGTTCGGCGCGATCACGCAGCAGGCGGCGGAGAAGCTGAAGGCGTTCAATGCAACGGCGGGCGGCTCCTCGCGGCGCGTAGGGCGGTTCAGGATGCTGGCTACGCCGCCCTCGCTGGATGCGGGCGAGATCACCGACAAGGGCTATGTGAACCAGCGCGCGACGCAGGAGGTGCGGGCGGCGGAAGTCGCCTCGCTGTTCGCGGCGGAGCTGGCGCCGGGGGTGGTGCAGCTTTAGCACGTTTGCCGGGAGGTTGGTGAGCCCGCCCTCGTCCTTCGAGACGGCCTTCGGCCTCCTCAGGATGAGGGCTTAACCACCACCACGGACGCTGAGAGAGCCCTCATCCTGAGGAGCCGCGCAGCGGCGTCTCGAAGGACGAGGGCGTGCTTCCAGCTATTGCCAGCCCTGTCAGAACTTCCAGTTGCGTGGGGGTGCTGCTCTGTGCTGGATGACCTGCGCGGAAGCAGCCGGAGTCCATCATGTCTGTCCTCAATGTCGATCGTCCCGATTTCATGGCGGAGGAGGACATCCGCATGTTCGAGGACGCCTGCAAGCGGTTCTTCGAGCAGCACGCCCCGCCCGAGCGCGTGGAGAAATGGCGCAAGGACAAGGTCGTCGAACGGGCCATGTGGGAGGAGGCGGCGCAGGCCGGCCTGCTGGGGCTGTCGACGCCGGAAGACTATGGCGGCATGGGCGGCGACTACCGCCACGAGGTGATCCTGATGGAGCAGATCGGGCTGCAGGGCGTCGACGGCTTCGGCGCCTCGCTGCACAATGCGATCGTGATGCCGTACATCGTCCACTACGGCACGGAGGAGCAGAAGAGGAAGTGGCTGCCCAGGCTGGCCTCGGGCGAGCTGATCTCGGCCATCGCGATGACCGAGCCGGGCGCGGGATCCGACCTGCAGGGCGTCCGCACCACGGCGAGGAAGTCCGGCAATGGATACGTCATCAACGGCTCCAAGACCTTCATCACCAACGGACAGACGGCGAACTTCATCATCGTGGTCGCCAAGACCGATCCGACGCAGGGCGCGCGGGGCACGTCGCTGATGGTGGTTGAGACGGACGAGGTCGAGGGGTTCGAGCGCGGACGCAATCTCAACAAGCTGGGCCAGCCCGCGCAGGACACATCCGAACTGTTCTTCAACGATGTGAAGATTCCGGCGGAGAATCTCCTGGGCGTGGAAGAGGGCAAGGGCTTCTTCCAGCTGATGGGCCAGCTGCCGCAGGAGCGGCTCAACATCGCCGTGCAAGGCATGGCGACGATCGAGCGGGCGCTCAAGCTCACCATCGACTATGTGAAGGACCGCAAGGCGTTCGGGAAGGCGATCATCGATTTCCAGAACACGCAGTTCGTGCTGGCCGAATGCAAGACGGAAGCGACCGTGGCGCGCGTGTTCGTGAACCACTGCATCGGCGAGCACCTCAAGGGCAAGCTCGATGCGGCGACGGCGTCGATGGCGAAATACTGGGTGTCGGATCTCGAAGGCAAGATCGTGGACCGCTGCCTGCAGCTGTTCGGCGGCTATGGCTTCATGGACGAGTATCCGATCAGCCGCATGTACCGCGACAGCCGCATCCAGCGCATCTATGGCGGCACCAACGAGATCATGAAGATCCTGATCGCGCGGACGCTGTAGGCGCCATGGAGCAGGCGGCGGATTTCCTGGCAGAGACGCGGGCGCTGGGCGCCTTGCTGGCGGATCTGCCCGATGCGGCGTTCGAGGAGGCGACGCAGTTCAAGGGCTGGACCATCAATGACGTGATCCGCCACCTGCATTTCTGGAATCGCGCTGCCGGCCTGCAGCTGACGGACGAGCCGGAGCTGGTGCGCCTGCTGGCCAAAGTCGCAGGATCGGGCGGGATGCGTGCGGTCGAGCGGGAGGCTGTGCCGGAAACGGGGCGGATGCTGCGTGCGGCCTGGCTGGCAATGGCGGGCGAGATCGCGGCGCTCTATGGAACCGCCGATCCCCGGGCGCGGCTGAAATGGGCGGGGCCGGACATGAG
>CAZTMG010000233.1:0-3541 GCA_964614815.1 uncultured Rhizobium sp.
CCGGAGGCGCAGCGCATCGCGAAGATGGCGATGGCCGGGCTGGCGCGCGCCGTGCGTCCGGCGCTGGCGCCGTTCGATGGCGATATCGTCTTCTGCCTGTCCACAGCGCAGGCCGAACGCGCAGATCGCGGCCCCTTCCTGACTGCCCGCATCGGCGAGCTGGCGGCCGGATGCCTGGCGCGGGCGATCGCGCGCGGGGTCTACGCGGCCGGCGGATAGGCCGGGCGCTGCTGCGACGGCGCCGACGGCGCGTCGTCATTCGCCGTACGGGAGGGCTGCGGGGGTATGACGGTCGGGAAGGTCAGGCGGAAGGCGGCGCCCGGCTGGTCCGAGCGCACAAGCACGGCCTCGCCCCCATGCGCGATCATGATGCGCCGAACGATCGAAAGGCCGAGGCCGGCGCCCTTGCCGTCGCCGAACTTGCCGCGCGAATGCCGGCTGAAAATCTGCTCGTCCTGGCCGGCGGGAATGCCGGGGCCTTCGTCCTGGACGGTGATCGAGGGCGGATCGTGCGCCACCTGCACCGTCACGGTGCGCCCGCGCGGGGTGTATTTGAGCGCGTTCTCGATGAGGTTCTTGAGCGCGTGGCTGATCGCGTCGACGTCGCCGCGCACCACCGCCTTCCGGCCGTCATCGTCATAGCCGAGGTCGACGCCGTTGCGGATCGCCAGCGGCGTCATGCTGGAGACGACGTCCCGCGCCAGAGCGGCCAGATCGGCGCGCGTGTCTGCCTTGACCACGAGGCGCTCGGCGTTGGCCGAGGCGAGCAGCTGCGTCGCCATGCGGATGAGGCCGTCGACCTCCTCCATCAGGCTGTTGCGGTCGATCTTCTCGCCGTCCAGTTCGAGCCGCGCCTTCACGATCGCCAGCGGCGTGCGCAGCGCGTGCGATGCATCCTGAAGGAAACGCTTCTCCGCCTCTATCGAGTCGCGCAGCTTCTCCAGCGAGAGATTGAGCGCCTTCACGAGCTCTGCGACTTCCTGTGGCGCGCCCTTGGGATCGAGCGGCCGGATATCCTCCATCTTCTGCACGCGCTTGGCCTGGTCGGCGAGCGACTGGAGCGGCTGGAGCGTGTTCTTCACCACGCCCGAGACGAACACCCAGATCAGGATCGTGAACGGCACCAGCGGCAGGACGACGTGCATCAGCGCCTCGCCCATGGCGAGGCCGACGAGCAGGCCGCCGGGATCGGTATGCGCGATCGCGATGACGTGGCGCGTCTCGCCCCTGATCGCGAAGGTCTTGCCGGCGGCCCAGCCGCCGCGTTCGCTGGGCGCATCCCACTCGGCCGGCGGCAGGCCCGGCGGAAAGCGGGACCTGTCGACCGGCGTTTCCAGCGACGATCCGATCAGGACGCCATTGCCGTCCAGCACGTGCCATTCATAGGCGTTGGGGAAGCGGGTGAAGAGGATGTGGCGCCGGTTGACCTCGGCGCGCAGCGCGTCGCCCGTCTTGTCCAGCGGCAGGTCGGCGGCGACATCCTGCGCGAGGCCGAAAACGGTGCGTTGCTGCAGCTCGGGGATGTCATAGCCATAGTGGGCCGTGACCGTGGCGGACACGAACAGAAGGATGGCGAGCGAGATCAGGATGATCCGCGACTTGAGTCGCTGCGACAGCGACCAGTCTGCCGGTTTAGGAGTCTTGGGCATTTTCCGCTGGCACCAGAACGTAGCCGACCCCCCTCACAGTCCGGACTTCCACGCCGGCGTCGGCAGCCGCAAGGAAGGTTCTCAGGCGATAGATGCTGGCTTCGAGCGCGTTCGGCGTCACCTCCGCCGACGTCTCGTACATGGAGTCCTCAAGGTGCGTGCGGGTGCAGACCTTTCCCGGCCGGCGCATGAGGGCGGCAAGCAACTGGCTCTCGCGGCGGGGCAGGGGCGTCGAATGGCCCTCGGCGGCGACAAGGCCGGTCCGCTGGTCGTAGACAAGCTTGCCGATGCGGATGGCCTCCTGGGCGATGCGGTCGGGCCGGCGCAGGACGGCGCGGGCGCGCGAGATCATCTCGCTGAGCTCGAACGGCTTTACCAGATAGTCATCCGCGCCATCATCGAGGCCGGAGATGCGGTCATTGAGTCCGCCGCGCGCGGTGAGCACGATTACAGGCGTGTGAACACGGGCGCTGCGCAGCCTGCGGAGAAAATCCAGGCCATCGCCGTCGGGCAGGCTGAGATCCAGGAGAATGAGATCGTAGGCGGCTGTCTCTGAAAGCGCCTGCGCATCGGCCAGCGTGGCCGCGAGATCGCACACGAACTGGTTCCGCGTCATCGCCTCGCGGATCGCGGCCCCGAGTTTCACATTGTCTTCGACGATCAGGACTTTCACGACGGAACTTTCATCTCATCAGGCTGGCGTAAGCAACCACTCAGGCTGGCGTAAGGCTGCGTAATTACAAGGCGTTTATCATTTGGCTGGGCGACTCGCAGCAATGCGGGCGTTGGGGGTTAGTGGGGCACGCGTTCCTCGGGGCGCAAACGTTACTACCGATCCTCTGTAGCGCCAAAGCTTTAATTTATCCCGCATCCGCGTGCGGAAAGCAGGGATAACGTCGGCAGATATATATCTGTCGGCTATTTGATATATTCTATTATAATATGCTGGGGAATTTTCGTTCCTCGCGCGAGTCGCCGCCGCACCTCCGGCGAGTCGTCATGCGCCTGCATGTTTTCTGGAATTTCAGAGTTCTGCCGGAATTATTGCAATTACAAGAATATCTTGAATTGTTGCAGAATGGCACAACCGGCGCGCGGATTATAATTAATGCGCTCAATCCACAGGCGAGTGCTGAAAATATTGACCAGTGTATGGAGAATCCAATTGAACGGAAGCTTAAAAAAGAATTAAACCCTGCCATAGTGTAAATTTGGCGGGGCCATCATGGTAAAGCTTACGAAGCACGATCTGATCTTCATCCTGAAGCAGATCAAGATCGCTGAGGCGCATGCGGCTGGCGGGGACCTCAAGACTCTCGTCGAGGATGCAGGGAAGGCGGCGGGCGCCACGGGCGCCGGCGCCCCGCAGGCGCATCTTCTTCCCTACGGACTCCGCACGGTCGATGGATCCTACAACAACCTCTTCGATGGTCGCGAAACCTGGGGCGCTTCAGGCCAGCCCTTCAAGCATCTCGCCCCGACCAACTGGGTCCGCGAAAACGATGACACGATGGCCTTCGGTCCTGGCGCGCCGCTGCCTGCGGATGGCGACTACGGCCCCAACCCGTCCACCAACCCCGCGCTCGGACCGCTGGCCGGCGGGTCGCTGGTCGACGCCGATCCGCGCATCATCTCCAACCTGATCGCCGACCAGACCAGCAACAACCCGGCGGCCATCATGGTCTACGAGGCCATGCTGGCGGAAGGCAAAACCGCCACGCGCGAGCAGCTCGTCATCAACGGCGTGCCGCAGGTCCACCAGACCAACGTGATCGGCCCGGACGGCGCGGTGCTCGCCGCCGCCGGTTCGCCCGTCTACATCTACACCTTCGAGAACTTCGCGCCGGACATCGGCGACTCGGCCCCCTACAACTCGATGTTCACGCTGTTCG
>CAZTMG010000233.1:3555-3775 GCA_964614815.1 uncultured Rhizobium sp.
ACGGCCTGGACCTCGTGGCCAAGGGCGGCAACGGCACCGTCTACATCCCGCTGATGCCGGACGATCCGCTGTACGTCCCGGGTTCGCCCACGAATTTCATGGCGATGACCCGCGCCACGATCAACGAGAATGGCGAGGTCGCCGCCAACGTCACGACGCCGTGGGTCGACCAGAACCAGACCTACACCTCGCATCCCTCGCACCAGGTGTTCCTGCGCGA
>CAZTMG010000234.1:0-1130 GCA_964614815.1 uncultured Rhizobium sp.
TCTCCTTCGCGCCATCCTTGCCGCCACGACGGCGCCGGCGGCCACGGCCATTCTTCTCGCGCGGCTGATCCTCGTCCTCATCGTCGGCATAGCGCGCCTGCTCCTCGAGCAGGGCCTGACGGTCGGCGACGGGGATCTGGTAGTAGTCCGGATGGATCTCGGCGAAGGCCAGGAAGCCATGCCGATTGCCGCCATACTCCACGAATGCGGCCTGAAGCGACGGTTCGACCCGCGTAACCTTCGCCAGATAGATATTGCCCCTCAGCGGGCGCCGGGAGGCCGATTCAAAGTCGAATTCCTCCACCTTTTGTCCGCGCACAACCACGACCCGGGTTTCCTCCGGGTGGCCTGCGTCGATGAGCATCTTGTTTGCCATGGGTCTGAACCTTGATGCGCCTCCGCAGGCCGGCGTCTCGACGGGCGAGCAGCCCTGTCGCGAGGCGGGACAGACGGACGCGAGGCTGAACGATATCAGCCGGATTGCTGGGGATAGAGGGGAGCGGATTGGCCCGCGCACTCTGGCGCAGGGCCGTGGCCATCAACCGAAGGGTGGGCTGGCGCGGCTGCGCCATAGCCTTCGACATTCGTTCCGCACCTGTCGCCATCGGCATTACGGCCGACAGCCTTGCGACACGCTTGCGGTCGACCCGGAGATGGCGGCGCAACAGCGCCGTCTCGACATTCCCGGATGGCCGCTCACGATCTCATGGACCTTGAGCTGGCGGCGCCCCCTGGTCCATGCGAACAGCAAGGGATGTCGCATCTGGCTTCGTCGACGATGGCCAGGCTCGCCGGAACGATGACAGACAAATGACGCTGCGCCGCGCCCGCGAATCCCATACAGACAGCGCATGGTCATTGGCAAGTCGAAGCGATGATGCCCATGCTGGCGCGGATGCTCGTGGTGCGCATGATCGCCGCCGTGTTTAGACCAGCCTGCCGCGCATGTGCTGCCGGGCGGCTGGCTTGCGCCGTCGCTGCCGGGATCGCCGCCTTCTGGCCGCCCGCCATGGCGAGAGACGGCGCACGTCCGGCCGCTGCATCGCAAGAGTTGCCCGGACGACCGGGGGTTGTTCTCGGCGTCGAGCCGCGTCTCGAGACGCGAGGGCAGGGTGCCCGCTTCACGATCA
>CAZTMG010000234.1:1163-2766 GCA_964614815.1 uncultured Rhizobium sp.
GGACCCGTTGCGGCTGGTTGCCGATCTCGATGAGGTCAGCTTCCAGGCGATGCCGACGCCTGCCCGCCGCCCGGCCGGCGGGGCGGGACTGATTGCGGGGTTTCGCGCCGGGCTGGTGGCGCCAGGGCGCTCGCGCATGGTGTTCGACCTCGCCCAACCGGCGCGGGTGGTTTCGTCGCAGATGCGCCCGCGCGGCCCCGGCCTGCATGAATGGACCATCGACTTCGAGCCCGTCTCGCGCAGCGCCTTCGACTCCGCGGTGCAGGAGGGCGCGGCGGAACGTGCCCGCCAGGCGCTCGCGCCGCTCAGCCCGGCGCCAACCAGCCCTGCGGAAACGCGGCCACTGGTGGTGATCGATCCCGGCCACGGCGGCATCGATCCGGGCGCCGTCGCCGGCGCTGTCATGGAAAAGAACCTCGTGCTTGCCATCGGGCAACAATTGCGCGATGTTTTGGAGTCGGCGGGCCGGGTGCGCGTCCTCATGACGCGCGCCGATGACCGGTTCCTGTCGCTTGCCGAGCGCGTGCGCATCGCGCGGGAGGCTAACGCCGCGCTGTTCATCTCGCTGCATGCGGATTCGCTGTCGGCGGCGCGACAGGTGAGGGGGGCCACCATCTACACCGGCTCCGAGCGGGCCACCGACGCCGAATCGGCTCGGCTCGCGCAGAAGGAAAACGCCGCGGATGTGGTTGGTGGCGTCGAGACGACCGAGCCGCAGGAGGATGTCGCGGATATCCTGATGGATCTGGCGCGTCGCGAAACACGGGTGCTGTCGCAGGCGATCGCCGCCCGTCTTGTCACCGAAATGTCCGGTTCCATCAGGATGCACAGGATCCCGCAGCGATCCGCAGGATTTCGTGTCCTGACAGCACCGGACGTGCCATCGATCCTGCTGGAGCTTGGCTACCTGTCAAGCCGCGACGACATCGCGCTGATGACGTCGTCCGCCTGGCAGCGCGCCGCAGCAGAAGCGATCGCGCGCGCAATCGAGCGACATTTCGAGGCACAATCCGCGGGCTCCGGTCGGCGCGCCTCGATTTCACCTTAACCGTGTTGCACGGTGGCCATGATGGCTGCTTCGTGATACGCAGAACGATCAAGAGTTTGTTTGCCATGTCCACGGCGGAATCCTTCTGCGTCGCGGCGTGTGGCGAGGCGGCCGCGATGCGGCGAGGCGATGGCGGTTCACCTGATCCAGGCGGGTCGGGCAAGGGGACGAGATGCGGTTTGTCCTGAGATTCTTCGGCTGGCTATTCGCGGCTGGCGCGGTCGTGTTCCTGATCGGTGTCGCCGCGGTCGCGGCGGTGATTTGGCATTTTTCGCGCGATCTGCCGGACTATGCGCAGCTTCGCAATTACGAGCCGCCCGTGATGTCGCGCGTCCATGCGGGCGATGGCACGCTTCTGGCGGAATACGCCAAGGAGAGGCGCCTCTATCTGCCCATTCAGGCTGTGCCGAAGCTCGTCATCAATGCCTTCCTTTCGGCGGAGGACAAGAACTTCTACCGCCATGTCGGCATCGATCCGGAGGGTCTGGCGCGCGCGGTCGTGCAGGCGGTGCGCAACAGCGGCTCGGGACGGCGCCTGCAGGGCGGCTCCACCAT
>CAZTMG010000234.1:2872-3708 GCA_964614815.1 uncultured Rhizobium sp.
TTCGAAGGACAAGATCCTCGAACTCTATCTCAACGAGATCTATCTCGGGGCCGTGACACCGGGGCGGCTCAGCCATGGGATCGCGGCCGCGTCGCTCGACTATTTCGACAAGGCGGTCCACGAGCTTCAGCTGCACGAGGCGGCCTATCTGGCGGCCTTGCCGAAGGCGCCGAGCGAGTTGCACCCGTTCCGCAACCGCGATCGCGCGCTGGAACGGCGCAACTACGTCCTCGACCGCATGGCCGAGAATGGCCATGTGACGCGCGAGGAGGCCGAGGCGGCCAAAAAGCGGCCCCTCGGGGTGAACCCGCGCCAGGTGTCGCCGAACGCCATGGCCGCCGGCTTCTTCGCCGAGGAGGTCCGCCGCGAGTTGTCCGAGCGCTACGGCGAGAAGAAGGTCTATGAAGGCGGCCTCTCCGTGCGCACGACGCTCGATCCGAAACTGCAGCTGATGGCGCGCCGTGCGCTGGTCGACGGTCTTGTTCGCTATGACGAGGCGCGCGGCTGGCGCGGCCCTGTCCAGCGTCTCGACTGGCGGGGAGGGGACTGGGGTCCTGCCCTGGCTGCGGTGCCGGCGCTGGCGGACGTGCAGCCCTGGCGCCTCGCCATCGTGCTGGAGGTCGGCGCCGATACGGCGCGCGTCGGCTTGCAGCCGCGTCGCGAGGCCGGCAACCAGATCTCCGCCGAGCGCGAGACGCTGACGGTCACCGCCGACGGGTTCCGGTGGACGCGGCGCAACGCGCGCCAGCTCTTCCAGGTCGGCGACGTCGTCTATGTCGAGCCGGTGCAGGGCCGCCCGGGCGTCGCGCGCCTGCGGCAGGTGCCGGAGGTCAATG
>CAZTMG010000235.1:0-3510 GCA_964614815.1 uncultured Rhizobium sp.
CCCTTGCATCGAACCCGTCGGAGAACGGTTCATCGAAGGCCGGGGGCTGGATGCCGTCCATGGCCTGCAGCACATCCTCCGCGCTTTCGACCAGCGCGGCGCCCTGCTTGATAAGCCGGTTCGCGCCCTTGCAACGCGGATCGAGCGGCGAGCCCGGCACGGCCATCACCTCGCGCCCCTGCTCCAGCGCGAACCGCGCCGTAATGAGACTGCCGGAGCGCTCCGCCGCCTCCACCACGATCGTCCCCAGCGACAAGCCGGAGATGATGCGGTTCCTTTTCGGGAAGTCCCGCGCCTGTGCGACATGTCCAAGCGGGCTTTCGGAGACGAGGCAACCGCGCTCCGCCAGCAAGGCGTGGAGCCGGTCGTGCTGCGGCGGGTAAATCTGGTCGATCCCGCCCGCGACCGCCGCGACCGTGCCGGTTTCCATCGCCGCGGCATGCGCCTCGCCGTCGATGCCGCGCGCCATGCCCGACACGATGACGTAGCCAGCCTGGCCAAGATCACGCGCGATGTCCCGCGCCATGCGCCGGCCCGCCGCCGAAGCGTCCCGCGCGCCGACTATGGCGACGGCTTGCTGGTTCAGCAGATGCCGTCGTCCGCGCACCGCGATCACGGGGGGCGGCGCATCAATGGCGGCGAGGCAGGCGGGGTAGTCCGGCTCGCACGCCGCGAGATGCCCCGCCCCGATCGCCTGCGTCGCCTCGATCTCGCGCAGGATCGCGTCGGCGGGGGGCGCCCGAAGCTCGGCCTTGCGGCCCGCCTTCCTCGCCAGAGCGTGCAGGTCCTCCAGAACGGCGGCCGCCGACCCATATCGCTCCAGCAGATGAAAGAAGGTGATCGGCCCGATGCCGCGCGTGCGCGAGAGCCTCAGCCAGTCCGCCCGCTCTCCCCCCGTGAGCGCGCGGCGTTTCATCCGCTCGCTCCGGGCGGCGCTTCGGCCGCCTTTCTCTTCGCGCCGATCCTGGGCTCCGTCCCCGAGAGGATGCGGCTGATGTTGGCGCGATGACGCCAGTAGATGAGAATGGCGAGCGCCGCCGTCACGATCCACGCATGACTGTTCGCAACCACGAAATAGGCGATCAGGGGTGTTGCCGCCGTCGCCGCCAGGGCGGCGAAGGACGACAGGCGGAACAACGCCGCCATCGCGAGCCAGATCGCGCCGAACGCCAGGCCCACCGGCCACATGGCGGCGAAGAGGAGGCCCAGATAGGTCGCCACGCCCTTGCCGCCCCTGAACTTCAGCCAGACCGGATAGCAGTGACCGACGAACGCCATCGCGCCCGCGCAAAGGCCCACCATGTAGGGCGTATTCCAGAGGTCGACCTGGAAGCCGAGCGGCGCATGGTTGTTGACGAGATAGCCCGCCGCGCTCCAGCCGATGAAGAAGGCCGCGCCGGCCTTGCCCGCGTCCAGCAGCAGGGTCGCAAGCGCCAGATCCTTGCGGCCCGTGCGCAGCACGTTGGTCGCGCCGATATTGCCCGAGCCGATGGCGCGAATATCGCCCAGACCGGCCAGCTTCGTCAGGACCAGTCCGAACGGAATCGAGCCGAGCAGGTAGCCCAGCAACCCGAAGCCGATGCAGAGCGCAATCTCGGCGGTTTGCGGCAGCGTCATCGCCGTTCCCTTCCCCGGCCGGCGCCCGCCATCGCCCGCGCGCCTGCCGCCTGTTTAGGGGCTCGGCCTGCCGCTGCCAAATGTTTCTTCCGGGGCCGGGGCGTGTTAACGCGCGGGCAGGCTTGCCATGCGTCTCCGCGCCATTCTCGTCGCGTCTGCGCGCGCCGCCGTCGCCCTCGCCCATGCCGCGCCGCAGGGCAATCGCGCAGGTTCAGCCCCGCTCGAACACCGTCGCCCCGTTCACCCAGGTGCGCAGCACCCTGCCTTCCAGCCTGCGTCCGTCGAACGGCGAGTTCTTGGAGCGCGAGGACAGCTCGTCCCGGTCGCATGCCCAGGGAGCTGCGGGATCGAACATCACCAGATCCGCCGGAGCCCCCTTGGCGAGGCGGCCTTGCGGCAGGCCGATAAGGTCCGCAGGACCGCTGGTCACAGGCTTCAGCGCCATCGCCAGCGGAATCTCCTCGCGCAGGGCTATGCTCAGGAGCGCGGGCATCAGCGTCTCGAGACCCACGGCGCCGAAGGCAGCCTCCGCGATGGGCAGGCGCTTGTCCTCCGTCGGTTGCGGATCGTGCGCCGAAACGACCGCGTCGATCGCGCCGCGCTTCAGCCCGTCGATCAGCGCCAGGCGGTCTTCTTCCTTCCGGAAGGGCGGCTGCACCTTGCAGTAGGTCAGATAGTCGCCGACATCGAGTTCGTTGAAGAACAGCGAATAGCTGGCCACGGAACAGGCCACCTTGACCCCCGCCCTGCGTGCGCGCTCCACGGCCGCGAGCGACCGCTCGGTCGAGATGCAATCCGCCAGCAGGCGTACGCCGGTTGTCTCGGCCAGCATAAGGTCGCGCTCCAGCGCGATCCATTCGGCTTCCGGCGGCGCGCCGCGCAGGCCCAGTCGCGCCGCGAATGCGCCCGCGTTCATGACGGTGTTTTTCGACAGCGCCGGGGTGTCCGGTCGCGAGGCGACGATCACATCGAAGCTGGCCGCATAGCTCATCGCGCGGCGCAGGACGCCGGCATCCTCAACCGGTTTGTCGCCATTGGTGAAGAAGGCCGCGCCTGCTTCCTTGATGAGGCCGATCTCGGACATCTTCTGGCCATCGAGGCCGAGCGTCAGTCCGCCCGTGGGCAGAACCTTCACCTTGGCCACGCTCTGGGCGCGCCGCTTGATGAAGTCGACCAGCGCCACGCTGTCGATAACCGGATCGGTGTCCGGCATCACGGCGAAGGTGGTGACGCCGCCTGCCGCCGCCGCATCGCCCGCTGTCTGGAGCGTTTCCTTGTTCTCCGCGCCGGGCTCGCCGGTGCGTACCCGCAGGTCGATCAGGCCCGGCGCCAGCGCCTTGCCCTTGGCGTCGATCTTGACGTCCGCCGCCGTGTTCCTGGCCACGCCCGCGCCGACATCGGCGATCACGCCGTTCTCGATCAGCACGCCGCCCGCCTCGTCCAGCCCCGTCGCGGGGTCGATCACGCGCGCATTGTAGATCACCGTCCGGCCGCTCATTGTCTTGCTCCGGAAGCGTTCTTCGCCAGTGTTTCCAGCACGGCCATGCGCACGGCGACGCCCATCTCCACCTGTTCGGTGATGAGGGAGCGGGTCTTGTGGTCGGCCACGCCGCTCTCGATCTCCACGCCCCGGTTCATCGGGCCGGGATGCATCACGAAGGCGCCCGGCCTGGCGCGGGAGAGCTTCTCCTCGTCCAGTCCGTAGAAATGGAAGAATTCGCGCGCGGACGGCAGATAGGCCCCGTCCATCCGCTCCTGCTGAAGACGCAGCATCATCACCACGTCACAGCCCTCGAGACCCTTGCGCATGTCGGTGAAGACCTCCGCGCCCCACTCCGCGGCGCCTGGGGGCGTCAGGGTGCGGGGAGCGATGAGGCGAACCTCCGCGCCGAG
>CAZTMG010000236.1:0-209 GCA_964614815.1 uncultured Rhizobium sp.
AAAGACGATATTGGTCGCGGGGTTGTGCCGGCTGGCCTCCAACCGCGGCCTGAAGGTCGCGCCCTTCAAGCCGCAGAACATGTCGAACAACGCGGCCGTGTCCGACGATGGCGGCGAGATCGGGCGGGCGCAGTGGCTCCAGGCGCTCGCGGCACGCACCCCGTCCACCGTCCACATGAACCCGGTGCTCCTCAAGCCGCAAAGTGAAA
>CAZTMG010000236.1:330-2815 GCA_964614815.1 uncultured Rhizobium sp.
GAAGGGCGTGATCTCGTCATCGTCGAAGGGGCCGGCTCGCCGGCGGAGATCAACCTGCGGGCCGGCGACATCGCCAACATGGGATTCGCCACGCGCGCCGGAGTTCCGGTGGTGTTGGTGGGCGACATCGACCGGGGAGGGGTGATCGCCTCGCTCGTCGGCACCCACACCATCCTGCCGGAAGAAGACCGCAACCAGATCGCCGGATACATCATTAACAAGTTCCGCGGCGATGTAAGCCTCTTCGATGAGGGTATTGCCGCCATCGGTGCCTTTACCGGCTGGCCCTGCTTCGGTGTCATCCCCTGGCTGAAAGCGGCGGGCCGCCTGCCGGCCGAGGATTCGGTCGTGCTCGAGCGACTGGTCAAGGGCAATGGCGGTGCCCTGAAAGTCGCTGTCCCCGTTCTGTCGCGCATCGCCAATTTCGATGACCTCGATCCGCTCGCTGCCGAGCCGGAGGTTGACCTTGTCTTCGTCCGTGCCGGTGATCGGCTGCCCGCCGATGCCGGGCTGGTCATTCTGCCGGGCTCGAAATCGACGATCGCCGACCTCGAGGAGTTCCGTGCGCAGGGCTGGGACCGGGATCTGCAGATGCATGTGCGGCGAGGCGGCCGCGTGATCGGCATCTGCGGCGGCTATCAGATGCTCGGCCGCAGCGTTGCGGACCCGCTCGGACTGGAAGGCGCGTCACGCGCAGTGGAGGGGCTGGCGCTGCTCGACGTGGAAACGGTCATGGCGGCAGAGAAGACCGTACGCAACAGCAAGGCGTACTCGCTGGAGCATGATGTGCCGCTCTCGGGCTACGAGATCCATCTCGGCGTCACCGAAGGTCCGGACACCGTCCGGGCGCCAATCGCAATTGATGGCCGCCCCGATGGCGCTGGTTCCGCCGATGGCCGGGTGATCGGCACCTATCTGCACGGCCTGTTTTCAAGCGACGCCTATCGCCGGAGGTTGCTGGAGAGTTTTGGCATTGAGGGGGGCGGACAAAGCTATCGCGACATGGTCGACGAGGCGCTGGACGAAATGGCCTTGGAACTTGAAGAGCGTCTGTCACCCGACTGGCTGGCCGGCCTTCTGGGCTGAGGCAGCCCGCAGCTTGGCGTCATCAGGACAACACGGTCACGAGGCCGCGGTGACATCCATCGGCGACGCCATGAGCTCGCCGCCGCCAAGCGAATTGTTGGCGTATTTGAACGCGAGAATGCTGAGCACCGAGGCGACCAACAGGATGAAGATGTAGCGCATTTGTGTTTGCTCCTGCCTGACGATCTTGAACGAGATTGCGGCAGAAGCGGTTCCGCTTTGGCCCCGTGCGGCCCTGCGCGGCACGCGATGGTCGAAGCCTGTTGCCGATTGGCAACATTTTTGGCGGGTTTGATCGGTCAGCCGGTCGCCACTTCGGCCGGTGAGGCCGTCAGGCGCCCGGTACCGAGCGAGTTGTTCGAGTGTTTGATCGCCAGAATGCTGAACACCGCCGCGATCATCAGGATTACCATCACGCGCATGAGCTACCCCTAGCCTGAGCATGCCTCAGAATAGGACAGGGGTGATTGGTGAACGGCTAAGCGGATCCTTAGAATGTGAGTGATCTCGAAATAAATGTGATCCGCCTGCGATCCTCTTCAATCGTCGAGCGCGTGCCTGGCCCACGGTTGCGGGCCAGGCGACGACAGGCGGTCAGCGCGAGGCGCTGAGGCGCAGCAGGCGGCAGAGTTCCACCAGGGCCGGATCATAGCCCGAGGCTGTGATGCTGCCGCAGCGGGTCAGCAGGCGCTGACGCTCGGCCGGCGACATGTCGCGCAATGCCTGGCGCTGCGGCGCGGTGAGACCGCCCGGTCCGGATCCATCCGGTCCGGAGCCGCCGGAGCTATTTCCGGCATCGGGCGTCCGGCCGAGACCCACATCCACGTCGATCCCCGTGCCGGAGCCGGAGCCGCCGATTTGCGCGCCGACGGACGCATTCAATCCGCCTTCACCGCCAACACTTGCGTCGACATCTGCCGACAGGCCACGGCCTCCGTTAACATTCGCCGACGCATTCACGCCGCGCGAGCCCCCGACCGAGGCATCGACATCGGCGATCCCTCTGCTCCCGCCGACATTGGCGTTCGCATTGACGCCGCCTCGTCCGCCCACGGAGGCGTCCACGCCGAGACCGTCGGAGGTGTTGACATCGACGGATATTCCTCTCGATCCGCCAATATTGATCCCGTCGCGGCCAAGGGCAGGGGAGCCGAGAGCGCGACAACGCTCGACAGCAGGGCTATTCCCAGGGTTCTACACATGAGTATTCCTCCTCTGATGCACCGGGCAACGGCGCCCGGCACAAAGCACAACAGGGAGGAGGTGGGCCGGTTGCAGAACGAGTCTGCTTGGTTACTGTCATCACCAACGAATGACAAACGCCGATGCCGGCGTCGTAACGAAACGGGACATGCGGCGGAGTGACAGAGATGGAAGTCGAGACAACTTGGAGAGTGGT
>CAZTMG010000236.1:2899-3506 GCA_964614815.1 uncultured Rhizobium sp.
CTCTCCCGTGCGGTTTTTGCGCCGCCTCAAGAAGTGCGCGGAACATATGCAGGTGACCACGGCGGGTCAACCGCAAAAATGCAGTTTCGCAAGCAAAATGCCGCCCCTTTGTCGCAGCCTACGCAATGGTGATTGGCAAGCATGGGGTCGGGGGATTAGGAAGAGCGCGGTTCGGGTTCCGGAGTTGAACGTGTCGATTGCCGATATTTCCTTTTTCAGCGCGCTTCTGGCCGGAGCCCTGTCCTTCCTGTCGCCTTGCGTGCTGCCGCTCGTGCCGCCTTACCTGTGTTATATGGCGGGCATCTCCGTCGACCAGTTTCGAGAGGGCGAGCAGGCGCAGAATGCCGCCGCCCGGCGCACGGTGCTTCTGACATCGCTTGTCTTCACGCTTGGTTTTGCCACGGTCTTCGTCTCGCTCGGCGCAGGCGCCTCGACGATCGGCGGCCTGCTGCGCCAGCATATGGATCTTCTGTCCAAGATCGGCGGCGTCATCATCATTGTGATGGGCCTGAATTTCCTCGGTCTCTTCCGCCTCGGCTTCCTTTCGTCCGAATATCGATTCGCAGGCGGCGGTAAGCCTGCGACGCTCTCGGGCGCCTATGTGATG
>CAZTMG010000237.1:0-2914 GCA_964614815.1 uncultured Rhizobium sp.
GGATCGTTCGGATCTCACCTCGGCCAACCGCGACACGATCAATGCGGCCGTGGCCCGCGCCAAGACGGGCGGCTGCACGATCACGCTGACCACGGTCGAAGGGCACACCGACTCCTCGGGCGGCTCGGCCTACAACGACCGTCTGTCGCAGCGTCGCGCCGACGCCGTGAAAGCGGCCCTGCTCGCCGCCGGCGTCGCCGAATCGGTGATCACGACGGTCGCCAAGGGAGAGTCCGAACCGGCTGAGCCGCGTCCGGACGGCACCCGCGAACCGCTCAACCGCCGCGCGGAAGTCCAGATCTCGATCGGCCGCTGATCGCGGTCAGTCGATCGGAACAGAAGGGGCAGCCCGGTCAAGCGACCGGGCTGTTTCCTTTTCGTGGCGTCCTCAGGCGGCGTTGTCCCGCGCAGCATCCGCCTCGGGCATAAGCTCGATCAGCACGGGTTGCGAGATTCCGGTCTTGGCCTGTGTCAGGGCCAGCACATGCGCATCTATCGTGATCTCCGCCGCCACAGCCATGCCCTTGCCATCGTCGTATGTGCGCGGCTGTCCGAGCTGGCGAAGGGGCCATCCATAGGCGGCGATGCGCTCCGCCAGCCGGTGCTCGGCCAGCGTCACCAGGCGCGTCATCCTGCGCGACAGGCAGAATTCGAGAATGCCAAGCATCAGTTCGCGCTGGTGGTTGGACGGCCAGCGCGGATGCGAACCGCGCCGGTGCTGCGGCGCCGCCATCCAGCGCGAGATGTCCCACACGGCGGACGATTCCGGGATTGGCTCGTCCGCCCAGTGCGCGAACTTCCTGAGCAAGGTTGGGCCAGTGGTGGGGTTGAGGCGGACAGAGGCCGCCACATCGCCCAGCGGGTCGAGGCTCAGAAGATAAACCGCGCCCTCATCGTCGAACTCGTCCGTCTCGCGCCCATCCTTCGAGACGAGCCCCGCCCAGCCATGCCCCTCGACATAGAAGGCGTGGCGCATGCGGAACATCTGGTCGAGCAGCGCCTCGCCGTTGCGGTTGAGCACGGCAACGGCGTGTATCATCCGAAGTGATTTCAACCGAAAGTTGTTGCTTCATGACTATGCCGCGGCGAATCCAGAAATGCAACCATGGGTTGTTGTCGTGCGTCGCCTTCCGCAGACGGCTGAACAGGGGGTGACTTGCCACTGGCCTGGTTCCGGCGCACAAGCCGTCCCATGGGCAGGTGAGCCATGGGGCAGATGATATACAAGGTGCTGACAGCCGCGCAGCTGGCCGAGGTGGAGGCAGGCGGCCTGATGCAGGCCCCTGTCGATGTGCAGGATGGCTATGTCCATTTCTCCACATCGAAGCACTTCCGGGGGCTCAGGGGTTGCGTGCTGGTCTCGGTCGATGGCGCGGATTTCGGACCGGAGCTGAAATGGGAAAGGTCGCGTGGGGGCGATTTCTTTCCCCATGTCTACGCAGAGGTTCGCGGCCGTCATATCAAGGCCATCTGGCCGCTGGACGAGGTCGATGCCGACGGCGTTCCCCTGGCGCCCGACAGTGTCGCCCGCAGTCCCGAGCCCGCATCCAAGCCGGGCCGCACGCCGTGAGCCTGCTCGATCTCGCCACAGCCGCCGTCCGCATCCTGCCGGCCGAAAGCGCGCACCGTTTCACCATCAACGCGCTGCGCGCCGGCCTCGCCCGGCCCCCCGCCCGGGCCGACGATCCGCGTCTCGCCGTCACGCTCAGGAAATCCGGCCTCGCCCTGCCGAACCCGGTCGGCCTCGCCGCCGGATTCGACAAGAATGCCGAGGTCTTTACCCCGATGCTGGCGTTCGGCTTCGGTTTCGTCGAATGCGGCACGGTCACCCCGCGGCCGCAGGCGGGCAATCCGCGGCCGCGCCTGTTCCGCCTCGGCGAGGACAGCGCCGTCATCAACCGGATGGGCTTCAACAATGACGGCATCGGCCTGTTCGTTCGCCGCCTTTCCGCCGCGCCGCGTCAGGCCGGCGTCGTCGGCGCCAATGTCGGCGCCAACAAGGACAGCGAGGATCGTGTTGCGGATTACGTGGCCGGCGTGAAAGCTGTCTGGCCCTACTGCGCCTACATCACGGTGAATGTCTCCTCGCCCAACACGCCCGGCCTGCGTGGCCTTCAGGATCGTGGCGCGCTGGAAGAGCTGCTCGGCCGCATCGGCGCAGCCGCGCACGAGATGAGCGCCGCCGTGAAAGGGCGGCCCGTCTTCCTGAAAGTCGCCCCTGATCTCGACGAGAAGGCGATCGCCGATATTGCCGATGTCGCCCTCGCGCAGGACTGGCTTTCCGGCCTCATCGTGTCGAACACCACGATCGATCGCCCCGAAACGCTGGTCTCGAAGCACAGGGATGAAACCGGCGGTCTCTCCGGTGCGCCCCTGATGGAGAAGTCCACGCGCGTCCTCGCCGCCTTCCACGCCGCCATTGGCGACAGGCTGGATCTCATCGGCGCCGGCGGCATCGCTTCCGCCGCCGACCTCGTCGCCAAGCTCCGCGCCGGCGCCCAGGCCGTCCAGCTTTATTCGGCGCTGGTGTTCCACGGCCCGATGCTGGTCCAGCGCATCAAGGCGGACCTCGTCGCGATGATGGACGCCGAAGGCCTCGCCAGCGTGACGGATTTTCAAGACGCCAGGTGAAACGACCGACTGCGCGCCGATCTTCAACTAGCCGCTTGTATTGACGCGTCCTATCATCGCGCCGAAGACCGGGCGGGGAGGCGCTCGCTGGCGATTTGATCCGCCTGCGGGATGATCGGCGGATGTAACAGGCGCGAGTGGTGTTCATGGTTGCGGGGCTTGGCAGGACAGGGGCGACCACGGCGCATCATGCCGGCCTTGGCCGCGTCCGCGGGCGCACGCTGCATCTGGGATCGCAGGTCATCGCCCTCGACAATGTCGGTACGGTGGAAATCGTGCGCGG
>CAZTMG010000237.1:2973-3458 GCA_964614815.1 uncultured Rhizobium sp.
AACAGCATCTACCAGATGATCGCCGCCGGCGGCGTCGGCCTCGGCCTCCTGCTGGTTGCGATCAACCTGATGCAGCGCATCGTGTGCGGCCTCGCCATCGGCGTCAGCGACGGCCACGGCGCGTTGATCGTCTCGCGCGACGAGATTTTCCTCCAGCGACTGCTGACCCTGCTCGCCGACAAGATCGACACGCGTGATCCGGCGCTGCTTGCTACCTTCGATATCGGTACGGGCCGCGTCACCATCGAAACAACTCCAGTTCAGGACAGGTTCGTCGCCGCGTCCCCGCAGCCCCAAATGGTTGCAATGCCCCACACCAATGGCGGCGATACCTCCGACGCCCCGCCGGACGAGACGCCGGCCGATCCGGGCGCCGCCGGGAATGACGCGATTGGCCCGCCGGACGATGGTGACGCCGCCCTGTTCGGCGATGGCGACGCCGCCCTCCTGGCGCCGGCGACCGCGGCCACGCCTGAAGCGTCCAT
>CAZTMG010000238.1:0-3441 GCA_964614815.1 uncultured Rhizobium sp.
GGCGACTATCTCTACAGCCAGAAGGCCGGCGGGTTTGCCGGGGCGCCCGAAGAGATTGCAGGCCGCGTGCATGCGGCGGGGCGCGAGGACGCGCTGGTGCTGACCGGCGATACCCACAGCTGGTGGGTGAACACGCTTTCCTCCGTTGACGGACGGGCGGCGGGCGTGGAGCTGGCGGCGAGTTCGGTGAGCGCGCCGTCGGCGCTGGGCGAACGGCTGATCGGCGAGCGGGCGCGCGATCTCGCCCTGCTGGTGACGCGCGACAATCCGGCGGTGCGCTATGTGTCCGGCGAATCGCATGGATATGTCGACCTTGAGCTCGGGGTTGGTCGCGGCACGGCGCGATTCGTGGCGGTCGATAACGTGGCGGGGCCGGCCTATTCGTCCGGGGTGCAGGCCGAGTTCCGGCTGACGCGCGAGGCGGGGCGGCTGCGTGTGACGCGGCCAAAGGGCCTCGGATTGAAGCAGCGTTTCCTGTTCCGCTGAGGCGGGGCGCGCAGACTGGAGGCGGCAGATGCCCAAGGGCTGGGCAATTGCCGGCTGTCATGGAAAATTCAACGGGCGATGAGGCGATCCTGCTTGCCATGCTGCGCCTGCGAGGTAATTGTTGCATTGCAGCATGGCGCTTCGGCCGCGCCGGGATGGCCACAACGCCTATTGGGGGGCGTTGTCCCGGCAGACGGCGATAAGAAGGGCCCGTTGCGGGAGGAGTTTCCAGCCTGGCCGGACGGCCCGGCGCTAACTCTTAAGGACAAGTCCCATGATCAGATCCACCCTCGCGGTCGTTGCGGCCGCCTTTGTCATGACCCCTGCCGCCCTGGCCGAAGGCCAGCGCGAAGTGACGTTGAAACACCAGTATGACGCCGCCCTGCTGTCCAGCGACGAAGGCGCGAGCCTGCTTCTGGCGAAACTCGAGCGGGCCGCGAAGCGGACCTGCACTTCGCGCGCGCCGGCCTATGGTGGCCAGTTTACCGATGAAGCCTGCGCCGAGACGCTGTATGCGGCGGCAATCAAGCAGATCTACGCCACAGAGAGCCAGCAAGGCGCTGCCATTGCCCCGGCTTTCGAGCGGGAAGCGCTGACGCAGCTCGCCTCGGCCGAGTAAGCCGTCTTTACCGAAACAACGCCAGGCCATCGTTTCCTCCCGGTCTTTGGCGTTGGAGGGGCCATCCCCGGCCAGGGATGGCCCCTCACTTCGGGTTCCCGGAGGTTGACGCAGGGGCAATTTGACCTAGGGTAAACCTCAGAGCGGCGATCCACGCCGCCGGAACCAGAGGGGCCCCGCATGGGGCGAGGAAACACCATGACCCATACTTTCGAAGCGGCTTCGCCGCGTCTCGGTCTCGCGGCCTTGCTGGCCGCGCCGATCGTCTATCTGCTTTTCCTGGGCGCCAATGCGCTGATCACGGTCGACAACCTGGTGCTGACGGAAGGCACGCAGCGCGAACTCTCGACGATCGTGCCGGCTGAACCCAAGACGCTGGAGCCGGAGGTGACCAAGCCCCTGCCGCCCGTGCTGCTCGACAAGCCGCCGCCCCTGCCCCGGGACACGGTTTCGACGACAGGCAGCGTGCCGGTGTTCGACTTTGCACCGCCCGAGGCCGGCGACCTGGTGACGGCGAGCTTCGCGCCGCCGGCTGTGGACGTCTCGCCGGTCGCGGGGCGCAGTATCCAGGTGGTGAGGGCGCCGGCGCCGTCTGTACCGGCGATTGCGCTGGCAAGAGGCATATCGGGCGAGTGCACGGTGCTGTTTGATGTCGACCGCGCCGGCCGCCCCTTCAACATCACGGCGCAGTGCACGGATGATGTATTCCGGGCCGAGGCCATCCGCGCGGTGGGCAAGGCGGAGTTCCTGCCGAAGGTGAATGCGCGCGGCATTCCGGTGGAGCAGCAGGGCGCGATCTATCCACTGGTGTTCCGCGTCGAGTGACGCCTCAACCTGCCGGGCCGGTTTCCTGCGCAACATCGCCGGAGACCGCGCGCCGGCGGGCCATGGCGGAAAGCGCCGCCCAGAAGACGGCGAAGAGCAGAATGGAGAAGAGGCCGGAGGCCACGAGCTTTTCCGCAGACGGATTGTTGACGTTGAAATAGACGAGCTGCGCGATGTTCAGCAGCACGATGAAGCGCAACATCCACTCGACGTTGATCTGCTTCAGCACATAGACGCCAAATGGCGCCATGAAGAGGACGACGGGCCAGGCCGACAGCCAGGCCTGGAACTGCGACGCGGCGAGATCGCCATCGACAAAGGCGCGCCAGGCGAAGCCGAAGACGCTGGTGGACGCCATCAGGATGATGCTCATCTGGGTGGCGGTTTTCTCTTCCATCCGGAAGCGCGAGACCATCAGCGTGTAGAGGATGATGTCGGCGCCCGTGCCGAACAGGCTGGCGCACATTCCGCCGATGAAGAGGATCGCCACGATCAGCGGGCGGTCCAGCGCTTGCGCCAGGCGCAGGCGCGGGCGTTCGCCGCGATGGGTATTGAAGACATAGGCCGCCGAGAAGGTGGCGATCAGGGCGAGGAAGAGCGCCTGGATGATATAGACCGGGATCGCCTGCAAGGTGAGCATGCCGGCGGCGAAGCCGGCAAAGCAGATGGGCAGGAACCAGAGGAGCGGACGGAAGGCTGCGCGGTCCGTGGACGGATGACTGAGAATGAAGATCGAGGCGCTCGTCATGCCGATCGACTGGATCATCAGGCTGAAATCGCGCGCCAGCGGCCGGTCGATCTCGAAGAAGACCGAGAGGACCGGGAAGGCCACTGCGCCGCCGCCTTCAGGCGTCAGCCCGGCGACGAAGGCACCGAGGACCATGATGGCGGGGTAGATCCATGTCTCGCCAATCACACTGTACGTGCCGGTGGCCACGAACAGGCCCGCCCAGGCCGCGAGGGCCAGGACGAACCAGGTCGTGAAGATACGGCTTTGGAACACGCATCGCCCCGATTGTTAGCGCTATCCCCGAGGTTTCGCAGGCGCGCCGCCCTGCGTCAAGGCAGGCGCGGATCAGGCGTCGGCGCTGGCCTTCGACTGACGCTTGCGGACGTTCGGATCAAGGTGGATCTTCCGCAGGCGGATGGATTTCGGCGTGACCTCGACAAGCTCGTCATCCGCAATATAGGCGAGCGACTTTTCAAGCGTCATCTGCAGCGGCGTGGTGAGACGCACAGCCTCGTCCGAACCGGACGCGCGCATGTTGGTGAGCTTCTTGCCCTTGAGGACGTTCACTTCGAGGTCGTTGTCGCGGTTATGCTCGCCAACGATCATGCCGCCATAAACCTTCGTGCCCGGATGGATCATCATCGGACCACGGTCTTCGAGATTCCAGAGCGCGAAGGCGACCGCCTCGCCCTGCTCCATGGCAATCAGCACGCCCGTGTGGCGGCCCTGGATCTTGCCCTTGTAAGGCGCGTACTCGTGGAAGATGCGGTTCATGATGGCG
>CAZTMG010000239.1:0-3437 GCA_964614815.1 uncultured Rhizobium sp.
CTTCCATGGCGACATGGGCTGGATGGCGGAAACGCTCCAGCGCCGCCGGCATCCCACAGCGATGTGGCCGGATGCGAAATCCGCCCTTGTCGTCGGCCTCAACTACGGACCGAAGATCGACCCCCTCGCCCCCCTGGCCCGGCGAGAGCACGCAACCATTTCCGTCTACGCCCAGAATGTCGACTACCATGAGGTGATGAAACGCAGGCTCCGCCAGCTTGCCGCGAACTTCGCGACGCGGACCGGCCATGACGTCAAGATCTTCGTCGACACGGCGCCCCTGATGGAAAAGCCGCTCGCCCACCGGGCCGGGCTCGGCTGGCAGGGCAAGCACACCAACCTGGTGAGTCGCGACTACGGCTCCTGGCTCTTCCTCGGCGTGATGCTCACCACCGCCGCGCTTGCGCCCGACGCGCCCGCAAGCGACTCCTGCGGAACCTGTCAGGCCTGTCTCGACATCTGCCCCACCCGCGCCTTCCCCGCGCCCTACCGGCTCGATGCGCGGCGCTGCCTCTCCTATCTCACCATCGAAACGAAGGGCCCGATCCCGCGCGAATTCCGTCGCGCCATGGGGAACCGCATCTACGGATGCGACGACTGCCTCGCCGTCTGTCCGTGGAACAAGTTCGCCCGCGCGGCCCGCGAGGCTTCGTTTCATCCGCGTGCTGAATTGTCGGCCCCGCTTCTGGCCGACCTGGCCTGCCTCGATGACGCAGCCTTCCGCGAGGTCTTCGCAGGATCTCCGATAAGGCGGATCGGGCGCGACCGCTTTGTTCGAAACGTCATGATCGCGATTGGAAATTCCGGCTCGCAGGCCCTGGCGGATATGTGTATCCAGAGGCTCGACGACGCTTCGCCGCTGGTGCGCGGGGCCTCCGTCTGGGCGCTGGGAGAGCTGGCTCCCCCGGCCTTCGAGGAACAGTACACGTTGCGACGGCCGGCTGAACCCGATCCGGCGGTCTGTGAGGAATGGGATGCTGGACGACGAGCCCGGTCAGGCTGAATCGGCGAGGGACAGGCCGGCAGACGGCGCGACATCCTCCGGCGGCGTGCTCGGACGCTGGCGCGCCCGCCTTCAAGCGCAGGGCGAGGCCTATGGCCATGAAAAGCCGCTGTGGCGGCGCATCCTGGTCGGCTCCGCGCTGTGGTCGTCCATCCTGGCGGGCGGCTTTCTTGCAGCGAGCCTGCTCGCCGTCTTCATCATCGGCTGGACCGGTCCGCCGCCCACCTTCAACATGGCTGGAACCGCCCTGCGCGGCATCGAGGTCCGCTCGAAATGGGTGGACCTCAAGGATGTCTCGCCCCATCTCGTGCGTGCGGTCATCGCGTCCGAAGACCAGAATTTCTGCACGCATCACGGTTTCGACCTGAAGGAGATCCAGAAGGCGATGCAGGCGGCGGAACGCGGCGGCGACCTGCGCGGCGCGTCCACCATCTCGCAGCAGACCGTGAAGAACGTCTTCCTGTGGAATGGCGGCGGCTGGATCCGCAAGGGGGCCGAGGCCTGGTTCACCGTGCTGGCGGAATGGATGTGGTCGAAGCCGCGCATCATGGAAATCTATCTCAACGTCGCCGAATGGGGCGATGGAATCTATGGCGTGGAGCAGGCCGCCCAGGAGCGCTTCGGCGTCTCCGCGAAGGACCTGACGCCGAGACAGGCCGCCGCCCTCGCCGCCGTCCTGCCCAGTCCCAACCGCTGGAAGGTCGATGGCGCCTACGCCACCGGCCGCCGCAACACGCGTATCCAGTCCCTGATGGCCATGGTGAAACGCGACGGCCTCGACACCTGCGTCGTCGGCCCCTGACATCCGCGCGCATCCGCTGTCGGACCAGCCGGAACTATCCGGGAGGCGTGTCGGGCCTCGCCGCAAGGGGCGGAGGGGGGCGCGCGGGTCACGGCGCCGATGGGGTCCGTCCAGGTTCTGCGGTTACAGCCGCAGGGGATGCGCGGGAGGCCATGCGCCCCGGCGCGCCGTCCGGATTCATACAGCTTCCGGGCAGGCTTCGAGGGTAAGATCCGCCTGCAGCGCGGGCGGGGCGCTCAGCCCCTTGCACGGCGGGCGGTGGCGCGGAAGGCCTTCTGCCGACTGGCGATCCAGTCGGCGTCGCGGCGTTCGATGAGGACGCCCGGGATGCGGGCCTCGAGGCTTTCGCCAAGATCGGCGGCAGCCTTGAAATCGGGAGCGTCGCCGGCGCGGCGCGTCTGCGACAGTCGCGACAGCATCTGGCCGCGGCGGCGCGGATCGATCGCCTGCTGCAGCTCGCTGATCAGGAGCCGGCGACAGCGGACGAGGAAATCGGCCGCGTCGGCATCCGGACCGGGATCATCGTCGCGCATGCGGTCGAGCTGGAGATAGCCGAACACCACACAATCGAGGATGGGCGGGCGAAAGCCCTTGAAGGCGGCTTCCCGGTTCTCGCCGGCGGCGTCAGGCGCGTGGTTGGGAAAGAACAGACGGCCGCGATCGCCAAGGGAAGAGAGGCGCTGGGCGGCGGACAGGCGACGGAGGCGGAATTCGTCCGCCGGGAAGCAGACCCCTCGGCCGCGCGCGAGCAGGACGCCTTCGGAGAGCGCATCGGACGCCTCATGCGCCCAGGCCAGCATGTCGGCGTCCATCTGGGCCTTGAGGCTTTCGAACTGCATCTTCATCTGGCGGCTGACGATGCGCCAGTTGAAGAAGAAGGAGACGAAGGCAAGACCGGCCGAGCCGATCGCCAGCCAGGTTTCGAGACCCCAGTTTTCCATCACGCTCACCCCTGCCCTTGTGCGGCGCCGGGGCGCGTCAGCCCCCCGCGCCGGCCATGTATGGATCAGCCCGGCGGCGCGTCGGCAGGCGGCGCGGGCGGCGCGCCCAGCGGCTTGCGGAATCGCGGCGTCGTGCGGTGGGTCTCGCGGAGGGCGCGGCCCCGAGCGGGTGAGCGGGTACGCAGCCTCCAGGTCGCCCTCAAAGACTGAACGCGGCGGGCCTTCGGCCCCGGGCGTGCCCGGCGCCGGCCTGTCGAGCGTGGGCGGGAGCATCCAGACGCCAAGCGGATGATCGGCCGTGTCCTTCGGATTGGCGTTGATCTCGGAGGATTCCTCGAAGACGAAGCCGGCGTTTTCGGCGAGTTGCACGACATAGCTTTCGAGGACATAGCCGGAGGTTGCGCGCAAGTCCTGGTCGCGGGCGGACGGCAGGCGGTGCTCCTCGACGCCGAGGACGCCGCCCGGCTTCAGCGCGCGGAAGGCGTCGGCGAAGATCTTGTCGGCGTAGCCCCCGGCCATCCAGTTGTGGATGTTGCGGAAGGTGAGGACGACGTCGGCGCTGCCATCCGGCGCGATGCCGGGACTGTTGCGCGAGGCGACGGTGACGGTGATGTCGCCATAGCGCTCCCGGTCGCTGAAGGCGGCGACATAGTTGTCGACATTCGCCCGCGCGCCTTCGGAGACGGCGGGA
>CAZTMG010000240.1:0-3427 GCA_964614815.1 uncultured Rhizobium sp.
GTCCGAGCAGCACCGCCTGCTCGGTCTTGCTCACCCCGATGCCGTGCGGCGCGCGCTCGCATTTCGCCAGGGATTCGATGGCGCAGCACGCAGTCTCATCATCCGCGCCGTCACAGCCGGGAAGGGCCAGAAGGATCGCAGGCAGGATCAGGCGCATGGTCGGTCTTTCCGCAGGCGCACACGGCTTATCACATCTCAGGCGACGCGGCGGGAGTCTGTCAGTCAAATGTCCGCGGCGGTCCGACGGTCCATTGCGCGCACCGTGTAATGCATGTTTCCTTTCCACGAGAAGGTCTTTGCCGACCCCGCGCTTCGTCGAACGGGCAGGAACGGCGATGGCGGCATCGACGGCGAGGAGGTCACGCCGCCAACCTATCGATGGTCTACGCAACGGGCGGTAAGTTGCGCCTTAACGGCCTGCTAACCAAAGCCCTCTCGACTCCCCTGATACGGCCAGGGGAGGCTCGTGATGTCGGTCTGCTACCGGCTGGTTCTGGATTCTGTTTGCCGCAGCAACCACCATCGCCTCGCCGTGCTCGCCCTCGATCACCTGCAGGGGGAGTCGGCCAAGGACTGGCGCGACGCCTTCCTCAGACGCCGCGACGCCTATCTCGAAGGCGCGAAGGCGCCGGACGAGGTGTTCAGGGATTTCAAGAACCACGTCCTGCACGTCCGCGATGGAGACTGGGGCGGCGCTCCCGCCGCTGCGCGGGAGTGGTATCGGCGCACGGTCCGCGCGCTGAAGGCGAAGGACTGGCGACACGCCGCCTACTGCGCCGGCGTCATGAGCCATTATGTCGTCGATCCCGTACAGCCCTTCCATACGCACCAGACCGAGGAGGAAAACACCATCCATCGAGCCGTCGAATGGTCGCTGTCGAAGGCTTTCCCGGAACTCCTGCTCATCCTCACCCAGGATCTCGGCTTCCCCGACATTCCCGTTCCCGCCGGCGAGGACTGGCTGGAGCGCCTCGTGCGCAATGGCGCGATGGTCGCCAACAGGCACTATGAAACGCTGATCGATCACTATGATTTCGAGACGGGCCGCAGACGCCCCGTCGATGGTCTCGACCAGGAGATGAAGGATGTCGTCGCCGCCCTGATCGGCTATGCCGTCATCACCCTCTCCCGCATCCTCGACCGTGCGATTGCCGAGTCGCAGGCCGAGGCGCCGAAGGTGAGCCTTGTGCTCGATACGATCAGCATCGTTGCCGCCACGCCGCTGCGCTTCGTGTCCAGACAGATCGAAGACCTTGCCGATCGCAGGCTGGTCAACGCCCAGTACGAGGAATTCCGCAAGACCGGCAAGGTCCGTGAAACGCTGGGAGACGACGATCGCATCGTCCGCAAGCTGTTCGCAGAGGAAGTGCTCAAGGTCTCCCTCTCGACGCTGGACAGCCAATGGCCGCGCGAGACGGGAACCAAGGCAGGCAAGGGCGCCAGGCCCCGTATCACTACGCGCCGTAAGCCCCCGAAACAGGGGAGGATGGAAGCCTCCGGGGCCGACGACGACACGCTGGACCTGGTGCAGCCGGCGCCGGCTCCTGCGAAGGCGGCCGAGGCTCGGCCCTCCGCCGGGCCCCGCGCACGGCTCTCGCGCGAGGCCGCCATCGTCGATGCGCCCTCCATCGGCCCCCGGACCGCCAGCCGTCTCGGCGTCATTGGCGTGAGGACTGTCGGCGATCTCCTGTCGCTGGCGCCCGAAGACGCCGCCCGGCGCATCAAGGCCAGCCACATCAATGCCGGCGTCATCAGGGACTGGCAGGCGCAGGCCCTGCTGGCCTGCACCGTGCCAGACCTCACCGGCGCGCAGGCCCAGCTTCTTGTCGGCGCCGGCGTCCATTCGGTGGAGGATCTCGCCGCCGCGGATTCCGTTTCGCTTGCCGACGCCATCGCGGTTTTCGCGGCCACGAACGAAGGCGAGCGCATTCTTCGGGATGGCGACCCGCCGGGCCGCGACCGCATCAGATCCTGGATCGACGCCGCGGCCGCTATCTGCGCCGGTCGCACGGCGGCGTAGCCAGAAGCCAACGCAATCGCATCACCGGCGTCCCTCTCCCTGTTCGGAGCAGGCCGAGTCCGGGGGCGGCATGCGCCTCACGCCGCCTGCCCCGCCGCCCAGCCGGAACTCCACGCCCACTGGAAGTTGTAACCGCCGAGCCAGCCGGTGACATCGACGCATTCGCCGACGAAATAGAGCCCCGGAACCGCCCGCGCCTCCATCGTGCGCGACGACAGCGCGCGCGTGTCGACGCCGCCCAGCGTCACTTCCGCTGTGCGCCATCCCTCCGTTCCCGCGGGCGCAACGCGCCAGGCATTCACCTGGCGCGCCACATCCCTCAGCTTCGCATCCGCCAGATCCGCCAGGCGGCTCGCGCCGAATGTCCGCGCCGCGATCTGGTCGGCCAGCCGCTTCGGGATGAGCTGCGCCAGGGCGTTGTCGAGCTGCAGGCGGGGCCGTTCCGCCCGTTCGCGCCGCAACTCCCCGAACACGTCCCGTCCCGGGGCGAGGTCGATCTCCACCGCGTCGCCCTCTCGCCAGTAGGAGGAGATCTGCAGGATCGCCGGGCCCGACAGGCCGCGATGCGTGAACAGCATCCCGTCCTCGAAGCTCGCCCCGCCGCACGTCGCCCGCGCGGCGACCGAAACGCCCGCCAGATCCGCAATCGGTCCCAGCGCGGGCTCCTCGAATATGAAGGGCGCGAGCGCCGGCCGCGGCGTGACGATCGGCAGGCCGAACCCCTGCGCCACGTCATAGGCATAGCCCGTCGCCCCCATCTTCGGGATCGACTTCCCGCCCGTCGCGATCACGACCGACGCCGCCTGCAACGGTCCCCCGGATGTCGCGACAACAAAGCCGTCCGTCGTCCGCGCCACCGCGCCGGGCTCGACGTTGAGCCGCAGCTCGCCGCCCGCCCGCGCGAGATCGTCCAACAGCATGTCGATGATCTGCCTCGCCGAACCGTCGCAGAACAGCTGGCCCATCGTCTTCTCATGCCAGGCGATTCCGCGGGCGTCGACGCGTGCGATGAAATCATGCTGCGTGAACCGCTTCAGCGCGGAGACGCAGAAATGCGGATTTTCCGACAGGAACTGTTCGGGGCTGACGTGCAGGTTGGTGAAGTTGCAGCGCCCGCCGCCGGAAATGCGGATCTTCTCCGCCGGTCTGGCCGCATGATCGATCACGCGCACGCGCCGTCCGCGCCGTCCCGCCTCGATGGCGCACATCAGGCCTGCGGCCCCCGCGCCGATGACAAGAACGTCGATCCCGGACGTCATAGCCTGCCGCCCTTCGCGCTCGCGCCTGATGCAGCCGGCAGCCCATACCGTCAGGCGGCCCGCGCCGCAACGGGTGACGCGCCTGTCGATTGACCGTTCGATAAAATGGCAGTTAGTGTGCCAATACAAGCAACCAGAGCTGTCCGGG
>CAZTMG010000241.1:0-2185 GCA_964614815.1 uncultured Rhizobium sp.
CACCACGTATCTCGAGCAGTCGCTGACGAGCGCGCATTCGGGGAATGTGATCGACCTGTGCCCGGTGGGCGCGCTGACCTCGCGTCCGTATGCTTTCAACGCGCGTCCGTGGGAGTTGCGCAAGACCGAGAGCATCGACGTGATGGACGCGCTGGGCTCCGCGATCCGCGTGGATGCGCGCGGCCCGACCGTGATGCGCATTCTTCCGCGCGTGAACGACGAGATCAACGAGGAGTGGATCTCGGACAAGACACGCTTCGTGTGGGACGGCCTCGGCCGCCAGCGCCTCGACACGCCGTATGTGCGCGAGAACGGCGCGCTGAAAGCCGCGACGTGGGACGCGGCGCTGAAGCAGGCGGCCGACTTCCTGAGGGTTCCGGCTGACCAGATCGGCGTGATCGCAGGCGACCTTCAGGACGCCGAGAGCATGAAGGCGACGATGGACCTTGCGAACTCTCTGGGCGTCAAGTCGATCGACTGCCGGCAGGATGGCGCGAAGCTGGGCCTTGGCGCGGATGGCGCGAGACTGCCGCGCGAAAGCTATCTCTTCAACTCCACCATCATGGGCATCGACGAGGCGGATGCGATCCTCCTCATCGGCGTCAATCCGCGCCGCGAGGCCGCCGTGCTGAACGCGCGCCTGCGCAAGGCGTGGCTGCGCAATACGCCGGTGTCGCTGATCGGCGAGCGCATCGACCTGACCTATGACTATCGCTATCTCGGGGCCGGGCCGGATTCGCTGGGCCTGCTGAAGGCGGGCGAGCCGGTGTTCGACGAACTGGCCAAGGCCAGGCGCCCTCTCATCATCGTGGGGCAGGGCGCGTTCACGCGCGACGATGGAGCCGCCGTGCTGCATGCCGTCTCGTCCCTGGCCGCGGCTGTCGGCGCGTTCAAGGACGACTGGAACGGCTTCAGCGTGCTGCACACGGCGGCGGCGCGCGTGGGCGGCCTCGATATGGGCTTCCTTCCGGGGCCTGGCGGCAGGGATGTCGCAGGCATCATCGCGGGCGCGCAGGCGGGCGAGATCAAGACCGTTCTGCTGCTCGGCGCGGACGAGATCGACGCGTCGAAACTCGGCGCCGCGAAGGTCATCTATATCGGCACGCATGGCGACAACGGCGCCCACCGCGCCGATGTGATCCTGCCGGGCGCAGCCTACACCGAGAAGTCGGGCACGTATGTGAACACCGAAGGCCGCGTGCAGCGGACCCAGCGCGCCGTATCGCCGAAGGGCGACGCGCGCGAGGACTGGGCGATCATCCGCGCCCTGTCGGCTTATGTCGGCAAGACGCTGCCGTATGACAGCCTCGTGCAGCTGCGCGAGAGGCTGGGCAAGGATCACCCGACCTTCCTCGGGCTGGACTTCGCGCCGGGCCGCTCCGCGTCGAGCGCGCCGCCGCCCTATGGCGCGGCCGGCCAGCTGAGCAATGCGGGCTTCGTGTCGCCGATCCGGGCGTTCCACCTCACCAACCCCATCGCGCGCGCCTCGCGCACGATGGCGGAATGCGCAGAACTGGCGGCGGGGATGAACCCCGCCGTGGCGGCGGAGTAGGGGCGGGCGATGGAGAAGCTCCTCGAAATCGGCGGCAATGACTGGCTGATCGCCATCCTTCTGGCGGTGGCGCAGATCCTTGCGCTCGTCGTCACCATGCTGGTGTGCATCGCCTTCCTGCTGCTGATGGACCGTAAGGTCTGGGCGGCGGTGCAGCTGCGCAAGGGGCCGAACGTGGTGGGGCCGTTCGGCCTGCTCCAGTCGTTCGCGGATCTCATCAAGTTCGTGCTGAAAGAAATCGTCATCCCGGCGGGCGCCAACAAGACGGTGTTCCTGCTGGCGCCGATCATCACGCTGACGCTGGCGCTGGTTGGATGGGCGGTGATCCCGGTGGCGCCGGGATGGGTGGTGGCCGATCTCAATGTGGGCGTGCTGTACCTGTTCGCGATTTCCTCGCTTGGCGTTTACGGCATCATCATGGGCGGCTGGGCGTCCAACTCCAAGTATCCGTTCCTTGGCGGACTGCGCTCTGCGGCGCAGATGGTGTCCTACGAGGTTTCGATCGGCTTCGTGATCGTGACCGTGCTTCTGCTGGTCGGCTCGCTGAACCTGTCGGACATCGTGCGCAACCAGGAAGGCGGCGTGTGGAACTGGCACGCCTTCGCCTTCCCGACGCTGTTCGTCATGTTCCCG
>CAZTMG010000241.1:2219-3038 GCA_964614815.1 uncultured Rhizobium sp.
CGAACCGTCCGCCCTTTGGCCTGCCGGAGGCGGAATCCGAACTTGTGGCGGGCTACCAGGTCGAATACTCGTCCTCGCCGTACCTCATGTTCATGATCGGGGAATATGTCTCGATCGTGCTGATGTGCGCGATGTTGACCATCCTCTTCTTCGGCGGATGGCACATGCCGGTTCCGATCCCGATCCCGGCCGGCGCGCCTGACTGGCTGATCAGTCTGGGCGGCCTGTTCGTCTTCATGGCGAAGGTGACGTTCTTCTTCTTCCTGTTCGCGATGGTGAAGGCGATCGTTCCGCGCTATCGCTATGACCAGCTGATGCGGCTGGGCTGGAAGATCTTCCTGCCGACCTCGCTGGTCGCCGTGGTGCTGGTGGGCGGCTACGTCACGTTCATGAACGCGAATGCGCGGCCGGCCTTCGACGCGCTGGACGCGAACAGGAGCGGCTACCTGGAGGCGGCCGAGCTTGCGGCCGCAACCATGCCCCCCGGCATCGACCGCAATGGCGACGGCCTCATCAGCTGGGTCGAATATCGAGACGGAGCGAAATAGGCATGTCGATCGGTCAGGCCATTCGCGGCGCCCTGCTGACGGATTTCGTCGGCGCCTTCTTCCTGTCCATGCGCCAGCTCCTGACGCGCAAGGCGACAGTGAACTATCCGTTCGAGAAGGGCCCGCTCAGTCCGCGCTTCCGCGGCGAACATGCGCTGCGCCGCTATCCCAACGGCGAGGAGCGCTGCATCGCATGCAAGCTGTGCGAGGCGATCTGTCCGGCGCAAGCCATCACCATCGAGGCGGAGCCGCGCGCGGACGGTTCGCGCCG
>CAZTMG010000241.1:3099-3390 GCA_964614815.1 uncultured Rhizobium sp.
CGCCATCGTCGAAGGCCCGAATTTCGAGTTCGCCACGGAGACGCGTGAAGAACTCTATTACAACAAGGAACGGCTTCTGGAGAACGGGGACCGCTGGGAGCGCGAGATCGCCCGCAATCTGGAACTGGACGCTCGCTATCGCTAAGGAGACGCGGCTTCGCCCAAGGGCGAGTCGGGTCTTCAGGACTTTTCACCTGCCCCGTCCGGGGCGCGTTTGTTGGAACAGGCAGAGGGAAGGCAGGCCGTGGCGCTGATCGCTTTCTACATCCTCTCGACAGTCGTGGTCTTGTC
>CAZTMG010000242.1:0-3385 GCA_964614815.1 uncultured Rhizobium sp.
AATGGCGTTGCTCGCACCGTCGAAGTAAATGCGCTGGCAATCGATGTGAAACGGCGCCGGAGCGGCTCCCTCGGAGGCGGGACGGGAACCGTAGATGCGGATTCCGCCGGTCGCCTCGGCATACTCCGGCAGGGTGGCCGGCGCGTCGGCCGCGGATTGGAAGCAGAGGTGCCTGCAGGTCAGGACGGCGCTGGTGCCCGCCGGTTGACCCGGAGCCGGCGGGTCGCGCGGCGATTTGTGCATTTCGACGCCGTTCAGGAATTCGAAACGCATCGCCATCGGGACGAGGCGGTCCGGCGGTCCGGGCGGGAGCGTTCGAGGCGGAACCGCCAGGTCCAGGATGGCGGGACCGACACAACCCACCAGCGTCCTCGAGGGCGGCGTCGAGGGTGCTGCCGGTTTCGCCGGGCGCCTGGCCGCCGCCGGTTTTTCCTGGTCCGGCCTGGGGGGCTGCTGGAACGGGATGAGCGGCGCGGATTCCGAACCGTCGATGCGCACGCCGATTTCCCGGTGAAAAATCACCCGCCGGCGCACCACGTTGGTCACGCCCAGCAGGCGGCCCTCGCAGTCTTTCACAGGCTGCAGGTGGTCTAGGACGCTGGTCTGAAAGATCATCCCCTTGGCTTTGATCTCCATCTCGGATTGCGCCTGGGTGGCCGGGTCTCGCGAGACGAAACGACCTTCCACGCGGGGGTCGAATCGCGAGATGACCGGCATGGCGCGCAGCGTGAGTTCTGAGGTGCCGGTACGGGAATCGTTCCAGGCGCGCCAGTGGAGCCCTTCGCAGGAAATCTCCCATCGGTTGGGTCAGCGAGCCGTCCGCGGAGGCTGTGAAAATCTCCATGCGCACGCCCTTCAACGGCGGCGTCCGCGCCTCGTCGACCAAGCGGGCCACCAACAGGGCCTGAAGGCGCTGCCAGAAGCGCGGGCGGGCCTTTCCTTCGCCGGTGGTGAGGTTCACCGTCCCGTCCTCGGCCGTGATGACGAAACGGCTTTGGCGCAAGGCGGGCGGCAGGGCGGAAGTCTTGACCGGCTCCTTGGACGGCAGGGACTGCGAGAGGGTCAAGGTCGAAGGCGTGACGAAAAAGACGAGGCGCAGATTCGCCAGGCTGACTTCGCTCGGCTGGCCCGGCTTGGCCCACGCTTCCTCGGCGCCCACCAGCAGGGCCATCTCGCAGGCCGTTCTCGACCGATTGTACCACTCGGAGCGGAAATTCGCGACGCGGCGGAAACCGTCCTGCATCATCTCCGTCAGGCGCTGCGGCTCCACGCCCAGCTCCTCCAGCGGCGTGGCGGCATGGTTCCACGCCTTCTTCCATTCCTCCTCGCCATTCGAAACTTCGAAGAGCGTGTTGGATTTGATGATGGGTATCGGCGAAAGACCCTGATCCAGATCGACGGTGTCCCCCGCGGCGCCGGCTTCGAAGGCCGTTGCCGTGGCCCATCCCGCCACCAAGAGGCCGATCAGCCGGACGATCGAGCGGATGTTCATTCCTTCTGACCCAGGTAACTGCGGATCATCCGTTCCCATTCGCCCGTTCCGCGGCGTTTGATCAGGTGTTCGCAGAACTGCCGGACGGCGCCGCGACCGCCGGGCGCCGTGCAGATCAGATGGCTGGCCTCCAGGGCCGCCGGATGAGCATCCCCCGGACAAGCGGAAATCCCAGCCTGCTCCAGGACCGGCAAGTCCACGATGTCGTCTCCGATGAAGGCGACTTCCTCCTTACGGACGCCGCAGCTCTTCAGAACTTCAGCGAAGACCGGCGCTTTGTGCTTGGCGCCCTGCCAGACGCGCGTCTTCGGAATGTGCAGATCCGCGGCCCGCCGTTCCGTCGCCTTGCTGCTCCGCCCGCTCAGAATCGCCATCTCCAGACCGGCATGCCGGAGAAAAGCCATCCCCGAGCCGTCTCGCACATCGAAACGCTTTGTCTCCGCGCCGCGTGCGTCGAGGAAAATGCTGCCATCCGTCAGGACGCCATCGACATCGAAAAGGACCAGCTTGATGGCGGCATACGCTTCTCGAACGGGCCATCCGCGCCCGCCCGCACGGATCCCGGTCGTTGCGTTCACAGTACGGGGAACCCCACCAGGTCCTGAATGTCGAGCAGCCCGACCACGCGGCCCCGGGCTTTTACTACCGGCAGCGCATTGATGTGTTTCTCGGCCATCAAGGCCTGCGCTTCTGCCACCAGCGTGTCGTCGCGGATGAACTTGCAGGGCGACGTCATGAATTTCACCACCGGTGCATGGAACTGCCCCGGATCGCGCATCATCAGCCGGCGGAAATCGCCGTCCGTGAAGACTCCCAGCAGCGTTCCGCGCGCGTTGACGATCGCGACCGCCCCGCCGCGCGCCCGGGTCATCCGCGCCAGCGCCTCGCCGACGGTCTCGCCCGGTCCGGCCAGCGCCAATCGTTCGCCGGTGCGCATCACGTCCCGAGCCTTCATCAGTTTTCGCCCCAACGCCCCGCCGGGATGCAGCCGCGCGTAATCCTGCGCCGTGAAGCGGCGCGCCTTCAGGACGCTCAGGGCCAGCGCATCGCCCAAGGCCAGCATGGCCGTCGTCGAGGCGCTCGGCGCCATGCGCAGCGGACACGGCTCTTCGATACGTCCGATATCGAGGATACAGTCGGCCGCAAGCCCCAGCGTGGAGTGTGGGCGGCCCGTCATCGCGATCAACGGCACGCGCATCTTCCGGATCGCGGGGAGGATCTGCGACAGCTCGTCGGACTCGCCCGAGTGCGACAGGGCCAGCACCACGTCGCGGGATGTCAACATCCCCAGATCGCCGTGGCGCGCTTCGGTCGGATGCATGAAAAACGCCGGCGTGCCGGTCGAGGAAAACGTGGCGCAAATTTTCTGGGCAATCAGACCGGCCTTGCCCACGCCCGTCGTCGCCAGACGCCCGATGCCCTGGCGACCGCGGTCGAAAATCAGTTCCGCCGCCTCGACGAACGAAGCGCCGACTGCGCGCCGGAGCGCCGCGACGGCGCGCGCTTCCACCGCAATCACGCGCCGCGCGTACGCCACGTCGATCCGCGCCGGAAACCGCTCCCGCGTTCTCTCGTCCCGTAAAGACGCGCTCAAGGACATGCTCCTTCCCACGGTGAATCGACAGGTGCGGAAAGCATAGCTGAAGCAGTTGCAACTGTCATCTGCCGTTGCCCGCCGCGAAGAGGTCGGGCAAAAAGGGCGAGGGAAACGCCGTGCGCCCCGTCCCGACGGATCGGGCCGAAGCGCTTGTCCTGCATCGCGCTTTCGATTAGGAGATGCCCCGCGAGAGGAGTTTCCGGCATGAAGCTAAGCGAACAGGAAGTCCGACATATCGCCCTGCTGGCGCGGTTGCAGCTTTCCGAGACGGCGTTGCCGCTCTACTGCGGGCAGCT
>CAZTMG010000243.1:0-3384 GCA_964614815.1 uncultured Rhizobium sp.
GTAGGCCTCCTTCAACGCCTGCGCCCGGGAGATTTCGACCACCACATCCATGAGGTCCTTGACGAGGACCGGCGCATCCGCGCCCTGATCGAGCAGCGCCGAGGCCTCTTCAAGCGCAGCCTTGTGGTCGGCGGCGATGATGCGGTCCATCAGGTCGAGCACGCGCGAACGATCGGCGAGGCCCAGCATGTCGCGGACCTGCTCGACGGAAACCTCCCCGCCCTCGCCCTGTACGATGGCCTGGTCGAGGATGGAAAGGCCGTCGCGGGCCGAGCCTTCGGCGGCGCGGGCGATGAGGGCGAGGGCTTCCTCCGAAATCTTCGCGCCTTCCTTCCGCGCGACATTGGCGAGGTGATCGGCCAGCGCTTCGGTCGAGAAGCGCTGCAGGTTGAATCGCTGGCAGCGCGAGAGGACGGTGACCGGCACCTTCCGGATCTCTGTGGTGGCGAAGATGAACTTCACATGCGGCGGCGGTTCTTCCAGCGTCTTCAGCAGCGCGTTGAACGCCGGCGTGGAGAGCATGTGCACTTCGTCGATGATGTAGACCTTGTAGCGCGCATTCACGGGGGCGTAGCGCGCGCCGCTGAGCAGGTCGCGCATGTTCTCGACGCCGTTGTGTGAGGCGGCGTCGAGTTCGAGAACATCCGGGTGCTGCGAGGCCATGATGGCGGCGCAGTGCACGCCGGGCGGATCCAGCTGCATGGACGGCTGATGGACGTCCTTCGTTTCGTAATTGAGGGCGCGGGCCAGAAGTCGGGCGGTTGTCGTCTTGCCGACGCCACGGACGCCGGTGAGCATGAAGGCGTGGGCGATACGGCCGGTCCTGAACGCGTTGGCGAGGGTGCGGACCATCGCCTCCTGGCCGACAAGATCCTCGAACCGGGCCGGCCGGTATTTGCGGGCCAGCACCTGATAGGACGGCGGCCCGAGCGGCGCGTCATCCCCGAACATGGATGCTGTCATCGTGTCGCGGGGGTCCGCAACATCGTCCTCGGGCGGTTTCGGGGGCTTTCTGGAGGCCATGCGGCCTATATGGACCAGAGCGCAGGCAGAATCCAACCCGACGCATCGCCGGCGGGAGTCAGCGGGGACGCGCCGGCCGGTCAGGGCGCGGCGAGCCCGTACATGCCGACAAGCTGGTTCGTTGCGACAAGGGCCGCGAGCGGGCCGATGATCGTCATTGGCCAGACCGCCATGATGGCGGCCATGAGGAAATCGTGACGCCGATTCTTCCGGAACAGGCCGGAGTCATGGATCATCCAGGCCAGCATCAGCATCGCCGGCAAGGCCGCCAGCAGATAGCCTGGCATTGCGTCCAGCAGGCCCGGCGGGCGAAATGCGGGATCATGGCCGCCGGCGGCGGCGAAGGCGATGTCATCCGGAAGCGCCGCCGCGTATGACCACGCGACCAGCGCGTCCGCCGCCGGCCAGAACGCCATCACGAGCAGGGTCAGCGCGCCGGCGAGCAGATAGGCGGAGGACCATTTGAGCGCAGCCTTCCTCAGGCCGGGGCGGCTGGATGGCTTGCGGTAGGCGATCGCGAGCAGGACATGGATGAGGCCCGTCACGGCGCCGCCGGCGAGGAAAACGCCCAGCGCCCAGACGGCTGGGGCGATGACGAGCGAGATTTCGGGCGGCAGGACGCCGGCAATCCGTTCCGGGAAGGGCCGGAAGCCTTGCATCAGCGTCGTCGCGATCCAGCCGGCGACGGGAAAGGCGAGCGCCAAGGCCAGAGCGCCGAGCGCTGCGCCGAAGGGGAACAGGAGGCGGCGCGGGACAGGACGGAAGCTGGCGTTGCGGGCGTAGGTGCGGGCGAACAGGACGACAGCCGGCCCCCACATCAAGGCCTTGGCGGCAAGCAGGCCGGGGAGGTCAACGGGAATGGTCCGGCCGCCGGGGCCATCGCCGAGGATGTCCGCCAGCAGGGGCGCAGAACCGTTGAGCGCGGCGAGTTCGAGGGAGACCGGCACGGTCAGCCACATCAGACCGCCATCGCCGCCCTGGGGCAGCAGCATGACCGCCGCGACGCTGAGCACGATTCCGATGAGGCAACCCAGCGCGCCCATGACGCCAAGCAGCATCGCGCCGCCGAACGACACAGGCGCATGACCGGGCAGGATGTTCAGGAGAACGACCATCATCACGGCGATGGAGAGGCCGATCGACAGCACTGACGCCGCGATTGCAAGCAAGATCGGCAGAAGCACGAGGAGCGCGACGCCAAGCCCGCCCCCTGCCCCGCCCGCTGCGGGCCCTGCGGACGAGAGCCCGCCGCCGCCTGCCGGGCCGGACGCGCCCAGACGGCCATCCATCAGCCGCGCGCGATCCTGTTCGCCGCGCCGGTAGTCGAAATCCGTCCGGTCGCCAAACTGGCCGGAGAAGCCCTGATTGTACGGATCGTTGTTCATGCCCGCGCCCTCTTCCGGCGCCGAGATATCGACTGGCATGTGAACGGGCGGCAACACCCGACCTGCCATCACGGCGCTGCGTGTCGGGGCGAGGGTGCAGGCTGGCCACGACCCGAGCTAAACTCGTTACGGCTGCTTCCTTCCGGACCTGACCGGGTTGGCGAACCGCCCGTCCGCAACCAACCTGCCCGAGTCTTATAGGAAGGCCGGGGCTTGCCTGCAATGTTTCCGGCGCCCATGAGTCGTGGGTCCTGGAGGACTGTTTCGCCGGGAATCGGGGCGGACCGGATCGTTAACGCGGGGGCCGGCCCCCGCAGCGGAGACGGCGGCGCATGAGCTGCGATGTTTTCATCAGTTATGGCCGCAACGACCGGGAGATCGTGGCCGCGATCGCCCGCAGGCTGGAGGAGCGTGGTCTGGCCGTCTGGTACGATCCGCGGATCGGCGGCGACCAGGCGCTGACCGGGGAGATCCGCGACAGGCTCAGGGAAGCAACGATCTTTTCCCTGTTCTTTTCCGACGCCTGCAACGAGTCCAAACAGGTGCGGGAGGAACTGGCGCTGGCGGACGCGGCGGGCAAGCCGGTGGTGCCGGTGCTGCTGGAGCAGGCCATGCCGCGCGGCTCGCTGCTGTTCGATCTCGCCGACCGCAACTGGGTGCGGGCCTGTCCCGACCCTCACATGCATGCCGACGAGCTGGCGGCCCTGCTGGCGCAGGTGGCGGGCAAGAAGCTGCCGGGCGACAGGGGCCATGCCGCGCCCACCAATCCCGCCGCCTATGTCGGCCGGCAGGATGTGGACGGCGCGCCGAGCCAGCTGGTGACGGGCAAGACCTATCGCGTGCTAAATGCGCTGACGCTCGGCCTCTATGGCTGGGTCGCGCGGGATCGCGCCATCCGCAATTTCGAAGACAATATCAGGACGCTCTAGGTGCTGCTCTCCCAGGCCGCCGCCGACATTCCGCTCGTGCCCGTGGG
>CAZTMG010000244.1:0-3223 GCA_964614815.1 uncultured Rhizobium sp.
CCTCGAAGACGTCGATGAAGGTCTTGCCGATGAACTTGCGCTTGGCCTCCGGGTCGGACACCCCGGCGAGGCCGCGGAGGAAGGTTTCACCGGCATCCACATGGATGAGCGGAATGTTGTAGTGGCCGCGGAACAGTTTCACGACCTCGTCCGCCTCGTTGGCGCGCATGAGGCCGGTATCGACGTAGACGCACGTCAACTGATCGCCGATCGCATCGTGCAGCAGTTTCGCTGTCACCGTCGAATCGACGCCGCCGGATAAACCCAGGAGCACCCGCGCCCTGATCCTGGCGACCTGTTCGGCGCGGAGGGCGGCCATCGTCCAGTCGCCCTTCATGCCGGCGATCTTTTTCACGAAGTTGGAGAGAAGCTTCGCGCCGTCCGGCGTGTGCGCCACTTCGGGGTGGAACATGGTGGTGTAGTAACGGCGCTTCTCGTCCACCGCGATGGCGAAGGGCGCATTCTCGGACGCGCCGACCACCCGGAAGCCTTCGGGCAAGCGCGTGACGCGATCGCCATGGCTCATCCAGACGGGATAGCGCTGGCCCACCTCCCAGAATCCGTCGAACAGGGGGGAGGCTTCCCTGATCTCGACATCCGCGCGGCCGAATTCGGCGGCGTGGCCGCCTTCCACTTCGCCGCCAAGCTGAACCGCCATCGTCTGCTGGCCGTAGCAGATGGCGAGGATCGGAACGCCCAGATCGAAAGCGATCTGCGGGGCGCGGGGGGATCTTTCCCGGGTGACGCTGTCGGGGCCGCCGGAGAAGATGATGGCCTTCGGGTTGAACCCGGCCTTGATGACGGCTTCGGCGCGGTTGTAGGGGTGGACCTCGCAATAGACCCCCATCTCGCGGAGACGGCGGGCGATCAGCTGTGTGACCTGGCTGCCGAAATCTATGATCAGCGCCCGTTCGTGGGTGCTGGAATCATAGCCGGGGACCGGGGGGGTGCTGCTCGCCATGGCGGAAATAGAAGGGGTTCAGGATCGCCGTCAATCCGGTCGTCCGCCCGCCCACAGGGATTTGGCGACTACCCCGCCCGCCGCATCACCGCCATGTAGAAGCCGTCCGCGCCCGCCGTGCGCGGCGTGAGGCGGACGGAGCCGTCGGGGCGGCGGCATCTGCGCACAAGGGCGGCGCCGGCGTCGGTGAGCTGGCCGGAGCGGATGGCGGCTTCAGCGGCGTCTTCGGCGATGAAATCCGGACGGTCGGAGAGGAAGCTGGCGATCTGGTCCTCGTTCTCTTCCATCAGGAAGGAACAGGTGACGTAGACGAGACGCCCGCCCGGCTTCACATAGTTGCACGCCATGCGGAGGATCATGGCCTGATCCGCGATGCGCTTCTGCAGGGCGCTGGGCTGCACGCGCCATTTGGCGTCGGGCTTGCGCCGCCATGTGCCGACGCCAGTGCACGGCGCGTCGATCATGACGAGGTCCATCTTCAGGTCGAGATCGTCGAGCGCGGCGTTTTCCTTCGGGTGGCGCAGCTGCACGTTGCGGATGCCGGCGCGCTCGATACGCGGGATCAGGGCGGAGAGGCGGCGGCCGTCGATGTCGTGGGAGAAGATCTGGCCCTTGTTCTCCATCATGGCGGCCATGGCGATCGTCTTGCCGCCGCCGCCGGCGCAGTAATCCAGCACCTGCTCGCCCGGCGCGGCGCAGGAGACGGCCGCGGCGATCTGGCTGCCCATGTCCTGCACTTCGACCCAGCCCTTGGAATAGGCGGGGATGGCCTCGACGCTTTCGCCGCGTTCGACGCTGTCGGCGGCGGGGATGCGGAAGCCGTTCTTCAGCTCCGGCATCGGTTTCGCCTTCACGCTTTCGAGCGCGCGCCCGGCCTTCTCCGGGTCGGACTTCAGCGTGTTGATGCGCAGGTCGACCGGCGCGCGGGTCGCCATCGCCATGCCTTCGGCGACGGCGTCGGGCCCGAAGGCGCGGATCATGTAGGGCGTCAGCCATTCCGGGAAGTCGCCCTGCACATGCGGCGGGGCGGCGGGGTTGGGCGCGAGGAGGAGGCATTCGCGCTCTGCGCCGGACAGAGGCGGCGGGGCATGATCGTCCTCGAGGGCGGTTTCGATCCTGCGCAGGTCCCAGCCCCAGGCGTGCTTCAGCGCGCCGAGCGCGAGGGCGCGGGGGCCGGTCGCCTCCATCGCGTTTCCGATGGAGTTCCTGCGGCGAAGGGCGTCGACCACAAGGCCGGAGATCCAGGCCCGGTCGCGCGCGCCGGCGAAGCGATGCCGCTTGCCCCAGTCGCGCACGGCCTCCTTCACCGGCGTGCGGCGCTCCAGCACGTCGCGGAGGACCTCGATGGCTGCTGCGATCTTGCCGCCGTCTCTCACGCCAGGGTCTTTCTCAAGGATGCGGCCCCGCGCCGCCATGGCGATGGGCGAGCGCCCGGCCGATGGCGCGCACATCCTGCAGGAGGGCGTAGTCGCCGACGATGACGGCGTCGCCCGGCGCGCGCTCCTTCGGCATCACCAGCATGGGGCAGCCCTGCCAGTCGGGGCCGACGAGGTCGACGATCTCCTTGCGCGGGCGCGGAAAGGCGATACGGCGGACGTCGATGCGGTCGTTCCAGTGCGGATTGGCGAGCAGCGCGCCTTCGAGCGTTGCACAGTCGTTGCAGTACCACTCGAAGCCGCCATCCTGGAATGGCGCGGCAAGGATGAACAGGATGTCCTTCATGGGGGCGTCTTAGCCGGACCGAAGGGAGGACGCCAGTGCGACAGCAGCCCGTCTCCCCCCATGAAAAGGGAAGAACGAGTCCATCACCCCTGCTGGAACGAATAGTTGGGGGCCTCGCGGGTCATCTTCACGTCGTGGACGTGGGACTCGCGAAGACCCGCGCCAGTGATCTGGATGAAGCTGGCCTTCCCGTGCAGGTCCTCGATCGTCCGGGCGCCGACATAGCCCATCGCCGCGCGCAGCCCGCCAGCCATCTGGTGCAGGATCGGGGCGACAGGCCCCTTGAACGGCACCTGCCCCTCGATGCCTTCCGGCACGAGCTTCTGCTGAGCGACGTCCTTCTGGAAATAGCGGTCGGCCGAGCCGCGGCCCATGGCGCCGAGCGAGCCCATGCCGCGATAGTCCTTGTAGGGGCGGCCTTCGTAGAGAAACACCTCGCCGGGGGCTTCCTCCGTGCCGGCGAGCATCGAGCCCATCATGGCCGAGGAGGCGCCGGCGGCGAGCGCCTTGGCGAAGTCGCCCGAGAACTTGATGCCGCCG
>CAZTMG010000245.1:0-3195 GCA_964614815.1 uncultured Rhizobium sp.
GGCGCTTCGCGTGTGCTCGCCGACCTCGATGCGGGCAGGCCGATCGAGCGGCCGGCCCTCGGCGCCAGCGACGGCGCCGCGCTGGTCGTCCATATCATCTCCGGCGCAGGCCTCGTGCGGTCGAGCCCCGAACTCTCCGCCATGCGTCAGGCGTTGGCCCTCCAGCTCGATCCCGGTCTCGCGCCGGCGCGTATGGCGCTCGCCGATGCGTTCAGCCGGCAGGATCGTCCCGCCGCCGCCCTTGCAACCCTGCGGGCGATGGACGGCGCCTCGCCCTGGGCGGCCGATGCGCGGATGGAGGAAGCCTGGCTCCTCAACGCCGCCGGAAGCCCCGCCGAGGCGCTGGCCGCTGCGGAGGAGGCGCTGGCCCTGTCGGATCGCCGCGAAATCCTGCTGCGCGCGGGCGACCTCAACCGCATCAACGGTCGACGCGATATCGCGCGCAAGCTGTATGACCAGGTCATCACGCAGGATACAGCCGCAGCCGCGCCGGACTGGCGCGTGCTCTTTGCGCGCGCCGCCGTGCGCGGCGAAAGCGGCGACTGGGCAGGGGCAGAGGCCGATCTCCAGGCCGCCCTTGCGATCGAGCCTGACCGGCCGGAACTCCTCAACTATCTCGGCTATGGCTGGATCGACCGGGGCGAGCGTGTCCAGGAGGGCCTCGGCCTCATCCGGCGTGCTGCCGAGGCCCGGCCCGACCAGGGCTACATCATCGACAGCCTCGGCTGGGCGTATTTCCGCCTCGGCCAGTACGAACAGGCGATCGCCTGCCTCGAACGCGCCGCCGAACTGTCGCCCACGGATCCCGAAATCCTCGATCATCTGGGCGATGCGTACTGGCGGGCGGGGCGCGAGCTCGAAGCCCGCTTCGAATGGTCCGCGGCGCTGGATCTCAAGCCCGAAGCCGGGCTCCGCGCCGCCCTCGAGAACAAGCTGGCGAGGGGCTTGCCAGCCGAACCCGGAGCCAGTCTAGCTTCGCGGCCATGAGCCTGTCCGCCGACCGCGCAAACTTCTCCACGGCCTGGGCGCCCGCCAAGGTCAATCTCTACCTGCATGTGGGCGCGCCCGGGCCGGGCGGGCTCCATCCCGTGGACAGTCTCGTCATGTTCGCGGACGTGCGCGCGGCGGACCGCATTTCAGCCCGTCCGGCGCCCCATGTGTCGATGAGCGTCGAAGGCCCCGCCGCAAGGCAGTTGCGCAATGCGCCGAACAATCTGGTCGTGGCGGCCGCCATGGCGCTGCGCGACGCATGCGACCGCACCGGCCTCGGCGCCGCGCTGACCTTGCACAAGGAACTGCCGGTCGCCGGCGGCGTCGGCGGCGGATCGGCGGATGCGGCCGCCACGCTCCATGTCCTGAACGAGATGTGGGGCGTGGAGTTTGGCGAGGCGGCGCTTGAACGCATCGCTGTCCAGCTCGGATCGGACGTGCCCGCCTGCGTCCGCCTGCGTCCGCTGGTGATGCGCGGCGCGGGCGAGCGCCTGATCGACGTCGCCGCGCCCGATCTGCCGGCCGTGCTGGTCAACCCCGGCGTCATGCTGGAGACGCGCCGTGTGTTCGACCGGTTTGACCGCATGGGCGCCAATCGCGCCTTCCGAGAGGTCGAGCCGCCCTGGAGCGCGACGCCCGACGCCTTCGCCGCCCAGCTCGCCGCCTATCGCAACGATCTCGAACGCGCCGCCTTCGCGCTTTGCCCTGAAATCCCGCGCGCGCTGAAGCTGATCTCCGCGCAGCCCGGCTGCCTGCTGGCCCGCATGTCCGGCAGCGGGCCGACCTGCTTCGGCGTGTTCGACTCGGAAGAGTCCGCAACGATCGCGGCCCGCGTTATCGCTGACGCCAGGAGGAAATACTGGGTGCGCCAGACCCTTCTGCGCGGCGCGCCGCCCGTTCCGCTCGACGATTGACGCAAGGACGAGGCCGGCCATGGACGAGTTTCTGCGCATCCTCATCCTGTTCGCGCTGGCGGCGGCGCCCTCGGTGATCCTCTGCCGTGTGGTGATCACGCTGCGAATCGTCGATTCGCCGACCGAGGCGCGCAAGAAGCAGCCATTGCCGGTGCCTACATCGGGCGGCATCGCCATCGCCCTTTCGACGGGCCTTGCTGTCGCAACCGACGCGGAGATCAACGGCTCGGGTTATCACGCTTCGCTGGTCGTCATCGCCATCGGCGCGATCAGCGTCCTGCTGCTGGGTCTGGCCGACGACATCCTGAAACTGCGCGCCGTCATCAAGCTGATCGGGATCATGGGTGTCGCGGCGGCGGCTGCCTTGCTGGGCGTGCGCGCCGACGTCATGGGCTTCTGGCCTGACGCCTCGATCGCCTTGCCTCTTGGTCTTGCAGTCGCCGGATCGGCATTCTGGCTTGTCGTGGTCATCAATGCCGTCAACTTCATGGACGGCGCCAATGGTCTTGCCATGGGGATGGCGTGCATCGCGGCCATGGGGCTTGCTGCCTGCGGCGCCATCGTCGGCGCGCCGCACATCCTGTTCGCCTGCACGGCGCTGGCGGGCGGACTGGCGGGCTTCCTGGTCTGGAATGTGCGCGGGCTTCTGTTTGCGGGCGACGCCGGCGCCCTGTTCGCCGGCGCCATGCTCGGCGGTTTCGGACTGGAGCTGGCGCGCCTCAGGCCCGACCTGATCTTCGTGCCGCCGATCCTGCTCCTGCCCTTCCTGTCCGATGTCCTGCTCACGCTGGCCTGGCGCACGAAGCATGGGAAGAAGCTGTTCGCCGCCCACCTCGACCATGTCTACCAGATCGCGCTGAAAGCCAGCCTGAAGCATGTGCACGTCGCCGGCATTCACGCCGTCTGGGCGTTCAATGCCGCCGTGGTCGCGGTCGCTGCGACCATGCTGGGCGGCTACGTCCCCGCCATCGCCTTCGCCGCCCTGCTGCTGATCAGCACCTGGGTCCACTGGCGCGTGCGCAAGGCGGGAGTCGCCAACGGCCTCGTCGGGGCGGACATCCTTTAGGCTTGCCCGAAACCGCTGGGCATGGGCGATGCGCGCGGGAAGCCGCCGGCGAGCCGCAGGTGCGGGCGGATGCTCCACGTCCGCCTCGTCGATCGCACATGCGCGGAAAACGGCCTGCGCGAACGCTGGCGAGGCTGATCGGCGTCTGGGACTCAGAACGCGCGATTGACGGTCTGGTCGGCCAGGTCCGCCAGTGCGTCATGCAGCGGAGACGAACTCGCCGCC
>CAZTMG010000246.1:0-3184 GCA_964614815.1 uncultured Rhizobium sp.
TGTGACAATAAAATCAGGTGGAGGAAGCCATGCAGACGGTCGAACTGCTGGGCGCGCCGGGATCGCCCTATACGCGCAAGATGCTGGCGCTGCTGCGCTATCGCCGCATTCCGCACGCGATCCACTGGGCGAGCCATCGCAATCCCCCGGCGGGCTATCCCGAGCCGGCCGTGAAGCTTCTGCCGACCTTCTATTTTCCCAGGGCCGATGGCGGACTCGAGGCGGCGGTGGATTCAACGCCGATCATCAGGCGGCTGGAGCGGGAGCATCAGGGGCGATCGGTCCTGCCCCCCGATCCGGCGCTGGGCTTTCTCAACTATCTGATCGAGGACTATGCCGACGAGTGGCTGACCAAATGCATGTTCCATTTCCGCTGGGCGCACCGGACGGATGCGGAAAATGCCGGGCCTCTGCTGATCTTCTGGAACATGCCGAACATCCCGGACGCCGAAGCCGGACCGGCGGCCGAGGCCATCGCGAAGCGCCAGATCGACCGGCTCCATGTCGTGGGGTCGAACGCGACGACAGCGGAAACGATCGAGAGCAGCTATGCGCGCCTGCTGTCCGTTCTGGATCATCTGGTGCAGCGCCATGGCTATGTGCTGGGCGCGCGGCCCGCGTCGGCGGACTTTGCGCTCTATGGGCAGCTGACGCAACTCGCCATCGTGGAGCCGACATCGGCGGCGATCACGACACGGACCTCGCGCCGCGTGCGGGGATGGATCGACCGGATGGAGGACCTGTCCGGGCTGTCGCCGGTCGATGGCGACTGGGCCTCGCGAGAGGCCGTGCGCGCGAGCATCGGCCCCATGCTCGCGGAGATCGGACGCGTCTATGTCCCCTTCCTTCTCGCGAATGCGCAGGCGGCGATGTCGCGGGCGCCGAGCTTCGATGCGGTTATCGACGGGCGCCCCTGGACGCAGCCGACCTTCCCCTATCAGGCCAAGTGCCTGACATGGATCCGCGAGGCGTTCGCGGCGCTGTCCGCGGCGGATCGGCAGGAGGTGCGCGCGCTACTTTCGGGCACGGGGTGCGAACCCTTGCTGGCCGGCCTCTGAAAAGGACAAGACCATGTGGAAGAAGATCCTGATCGGGCTGCTGGTCGTCGTTCTCGCCGGCGGGGGCGCGGCGTGGCTGAACCGCAAGGCCATCGTGCTGTTCATCGCCGGCAGCACGGGAAAGCAGCCCGTGGGCCCCAACATTCCCGTTCCATGGGCGGACGGACCGGTCGAGGCCGTCGCGTCGCCCGGGATGCGCAAGCCCAACATCATCTTCATCCTGGCGGACGATCTGGGCTTCAACGATATCAGCACCTTCGGCGGCGGCGTGGCGGGCGGGCGCGTGCCGACGCCGAACATCGACCGGCTGGCGGCGCGCGGGGCCGTGTTCACGCAAGCCTATGCGGGGACGGCCACGTGCGCGCCGTCGCGCGCGATGATCATGACCGGACGCTATCCCACGCGGACGGGGTTCGAGTTCACGCCGACACCGGACGGCATGGGGGGCATCGTTTCCATGCTGGATGATCCTTCGGTCACCGGATTGCCGGCCGTGATCTACAACAGGGAGCAGGCCGGGAAGGCGCCGACCTATACGCAACAGGGCTTGCCGGGGTCCGAGGTGACGATCGCCGAGGTGCTGCGCGATGCAGGCTACCACACGGTGCACATCGGCAAGTGGCATACGGGCTCGGGGCCGGAGTTCGGGCCCAATGCGCAGGGCTTCGACGAGGCGCTGGTGATGGCTTCGGGCCTGCACCTGCCGGAGGATGACCCCAACGTGGTCAACGCCAAGGTTCCGTTCGATCCGATCGACGCCTTCCTGTGGGCGCGGATGCAGTATGCGTCCTCGTTCAATGGGGGGGCATGGTTCGAGCCGGGCGGGTATCTCGCCGACTACTGGACCGACGAAGCCATCAAGGTGATCCGGAAAAATCGCAACCGGCCCTTTTTCCTGAAGCTGGCGCACTGGGGCGTGCACACGCCGCTGCAGGCGCTCCGGGAGGACTATGACGCGGTGGGCGACATCCAGCCGGAGCGGTTGCGCGTCTATGCAGCCATGGTGCGGTCGATCGACCGCAGCGTGGGCCGCATTCTCGACGCGTTGGACGCGGAGGGGCTTTCAGACAACACGATCATCGCCTTCACCAGCGACAATGGCGGGGCGGGCTATATCGGTCTGGACGACATCAATAAGCCCTATCGCGGCTGGAAGATGACGCTGTTCGAGGGCGGCATTCATGTGCCGATGTTCATCAGCTGGCCGGGCCGCATTCCGGCGCGGTCCAGCGTTGCGGCGCCGGTGGCGCACATCGACCTGATGCCGACCTTCGCGGCGGCGGCCGGCGCGGCCTTGCCTGCGGGGGTTGAGATCGACGGGGTCGACCTCCTTCCCTTCGCGACGGGGGGGGCGGCGGCGGAAGCCAGGCCGCACGACGCCATCTTCTGGCAGAGCGGGTACTACAAGGCCGTGCGGCGCGGGGACTGGAAGCTGCAGGTGTCCGACAATCCGAAGAAGACATGGCTGTTCAATCTCGCCATCGATCCCACCGAAACGACGAACGTGGCCGGGCAGAATCCGGACAAGGTCAACGAGCTGAAGGCGCTGCTGGCGGAGCATCAGGCCGGCGCGCGGCCGCCGCTCTATCCGTACACGACGGAAGGGGCGGTGGCGGTCGACAAGTCGCTGGCGCACAAGGCTGTCGCAGGCGACGAGTATGTGGTGTGGCCGAACTGACAGACAGCGGCGCCGGCGGCGCGGACCCGCCGACGAGTCAGTCGATGTTCTTCACCACGCGAAAACCGATATGATTGGAGGAGAAGTTGGTCTCCTGTCCCTGGCGGGCGGCGGCGCGATAGCGCTTGCAGAAGTTCTCGGCGCACAGGAATGAGCCGCCCTTGATGGTGTGAAAGCCGGGGGCGTAGGGCGTTTCGGTCCATTCCCAGACATTGCCCATCATGTCGTACAGGCCGATGCGGCTCGGCGGGAAGCAGCCAACCGGCGCAGCGCCGCTGAAGCCGTCCGTCGCCTCGTTCCTCAGCGGGAAGATCCCCTGCCAGGTGTTGGCGATGGGCGTCCCTTCGGCGTCATAGGCGCCAGAAACGGGATCATCCGGATCAGCGAGGCCAAGCGCGGCGGCGTATTCCCACTCCATCCAGGTCGGCAGCCGGCCGCCGACGCTTGC
>CAZTMG010000247.1:0-3154 GCA_964614815.1 uncultured Rhizobium sp.
GGGCGAGCGTATGGAAGCGCCAGATCTCCCGCCCGGTGTTGATGTCGAGGGCGACGATGAAGCCGCCGCCGGGGCCTGCGCTGGCCGTGACGCCCTGGATCACCTTGTCCCCCGCCACGAGCGGGGCGCTGCGCAGGTTGAAGACCGCGCGATCGGTCGCCGGCGGACTCAGCGCGATGGCGTGATCCCATGCCTTTTCGCCGGTGCGGGCGTCGAGCGCGATCACGTGCAGGTCAGAGGTTGGCGCAAAGACGCGCCCGCCGCCGAGGCCGAGGCCCATCTTCATGGTGGAGCCGTTCGCCGGCGTATGAACGTGGCGCCAGAGCTCCTCTCCCGTCGTGGCGTCAAGCGCCAGCACGGTGTCGGGCGCAGTGTGCAGGAACATCACCCCGTCATGGACAAGGGGGCTTGGCATGCTGAGTCCGGCTGCAAGCTCCGCGCGCCAGGCGGGCACCAGGTTTTTCACATTGCCGCGGTCGATCTGTTTGAGCGGGCTGAAATTCTGTCCGTCATAGGTACGGCCCCATTGAAGCCAGTCATCGGGAGACGGCGCTTTCAGCATGGCGGGCGAAACGGGGCGTAGCGCGGCCAGGCGTTCGGCCGGCGTCCGGGGCGCCCCGGAAACGGGGTCCGTCACGCAGGCGCCGAGCGCCATCGCCAGCGCCGCGGCCGCAATGGCGGCCAGCGGCTTGTTCCGTGAATCCATGGTCGTCCCCTCCGATTGGCGTCCGCTGACCGAACCTGACGCGCAGTCTGGCGCCAAGGCGCACCGGCAGAAAGTGCTCTCCGGCGGCGCAGTGATCCGGCCGGAAGGACTTGACGCCGCGTCCATCGCGCGCTCACTCAGGACATGCGCAGAACAATTCCTTTTGATGTCGGTCCGGTCCACTTCGTCGGCATCGGCGGCATCGGCATGTCCGGCATCGCGGAGGTGATGCTGAACCTCGGCTACGAGGTTTCGGGCTCCGACATGAAGGCGAGCGCCAATACGGAGCGGCTGGCGAAGCGCGGGGCGCGGGTCATGATCGGCCACAAGGCGGAGAACATCGAGGGCGCGGGGGCGCTGGTGGTCTCGACGGCGATCAAGGGCGGCAATCCGGAGGTCGACGCGGCGCGGGCGCGGGCCATTCCCGTCGTACGTCGGGCGGACATGCTGGCGGAACTGATCCGGCTCAAATGGACTGTGGCCATAGCCGGCACGCACGGCAAGACAACCACCACCTCCATGGTGGCGGCGCTGCTCGACGGCGTGGGTCTCGATCCCACCGTCATCAATGGCGGCGTCATCAACGCCTATGCGTCCAACGCCAAGCTGGGGCAGGGCGAGTGGATGGTCGTGGAGGCAGACGAAAGCGACGGCACATTCACCCGCCTGCGTCCGACCGTGGCCATCGTCACCAACATCGATCCCGAGCACATGGACCATTACGGCTCGATGGAGGCGCTGCGCCGGGGCTTCGATACGTTCGTCGAGAACCTGCCCTTCTACGGCTTCGCCGTACTGTGCGCGGATCATCCGGAAGTGCAGGCTCTGGCCTCGCGCATTCCCGACCGTCGCCGGATTACCTATGGCTTCAACCCGCAGTCGGACATCTGGGCCGTGAACGTACGGTCGGAGGCGACGGGATCGACCTACGATCTCGTGCTGCGTTCGCGCGGGCAGGCGGATCAGACGCGATGGGCCGGCCTCAAGATTCCCATGGCCGGGATGCACAATGTCCAGAACTCGCTGGCTGCGATCGCGGTCGCGCGCGAACTCGGCGGAACGGAAGAACAGATTCGCGCGGCGCTTCAGAAATTCGGCGGCGTGAAGCGGCGGTTCACGCCGGCGGGCGAATGGAACGGCGTGCGCATCATCGACGATTATGGCCACCATCCGGTCGAGATCGCCGCCGTCCTGAAGGCCGCGCGCGACGTGCAGGGACGCGACCGGCGCGTCATCGCCGTGGTCCAGCCGCATCGCTACACGCGGTTGCGCGACCTGTTCGAACAGTTCTCCACCTGTTTCAACGATGCGGACGAGGTCATCGTCGCGCCGGTCTATGCGGCGGGCGAGCAGCCCATCGAGGGCATCTCGCATGAAGCGCTCGTCAAGGGTCTCATCAATCACGGGCATCGTTGCGCCCGCGCAATCTCCGGCCTCGGCGAACTCCCCATGGAAATCCGCAAGTCCATCCGGACCGGGGACGAAATGGTGGTCTGCCTCGGCGCCGGCGACATCACCTCTCACGCGAATTCTCTGGCGGACGAACTCAAGCGCGGCTGATCTTTCACCGAAGATCAGGGTTCCCGCCGGTGCCTCGTGGCGGTAACAGCCTTGTCCATTAACCATGCCGCCGCCCCGGGCCGGGGCGGGATTAGCCTTCCGGTAACCTTGCGAAGGCTTGTGGAAGGGAGCCCGGAGGCGCGAAGGCGCCTCGATTGCAGATACGGACGCATGAAGACCTCTCACTCCATCATCGCCGGCGCGGCTGGCCTCGCTGTCGCCCTCGCAGGCGGGTTTGCGGTTGCGACCCTGCGCACGGCGGAAGCCACCTCCGGCGAGGCGCGGTTTGCCCGGCCGATGCAGGAAGCGATCGCGAAGTCCGCGGCGACCGACCTCACGCGCTATGGCGTCATGGGCGACGAGAAGGCGCTGAGCCTGCTCTCCAACAATCTCAAGGCCTGCCAGTCGGCCCTGAAGGCGGCGGGCGTGTCCTTCACCATGGTTCCGGCCAGGCACGAGGGCGCGTGCGGCTATGCCGAGGCGCTGGAAGTGAAGGCGTCGCTGGCCGATCTCACGCCCAATCCCGGCGCGCCGAGCGACCTGCCGATGACATGCGACCTCGCGGCGCGCATGCACATCTGGGAGCGCCATGTGGTGATCCCGGCGGCGGAGAAATATCTCGGCTCGCCGGTGAAGGAGATCAAGGCCTTCGGCACCTTCCAGTGCCGTACGGTGGCCGGACTCGACAGGCTGTCGGAGCATGCCTACGCCAGGGCGGCGGACATCGCCGCCTTCGTGCTGGCCGACGGGCGCGAGATCAGCGTTCTGCGCGACTATCGCTCGACCGGACCGGAGGGCGACTTCCTGCGCGAGGCGCATCAGCGGGCGTGCGACCTGTTCGACGTGACGCTCGTCAACGACACGATGATGACGCACCCGATCCATCTT
>CAZTMG010000248.1:0-3146 GCA_964614815.1 uncultured Rhizobium sp.
GACGGGGCCGATGAAGGTGGCCGTTTCCGTACCCGCGCGGGCGGCGTACTCCCACTCCGCCTCGGTGGGCAGGCGGGCGCCGGCCCACCTGGCGTAGGCGCGCGCATCGTTGAGGGAAACATGCACGACGGGATCGTTCATGCGTCCGGCAAGGCTGCTGCCGGGGCCCTCGGGAGTTTTCCAGGTTGCGCCGCGGCTGAGCCGCCAGCCGCCGGCTTCGGCATCGCCGGGCGGGACGAACAGCGCCGAGCCGCCGCCGGGATCGGCGGACGCGCCGGACCGTTCGGCGTCCGTGACATAGTTCGTGGCCTTCACGAAGGCGTCGAACTGGGCGTTGGTCACTTCCGCCTTCAGCATCGCGACGACGTGAACTCGCAGCGTCGGCGATTCCTCGGGGTAGAGGGCGTCGGCGCCCTTGATGAAGCCGCCCTCGGGCAGGCTGACGAAGCGTCCGATCTCCGCCTCGGGCAGGCCGCAGGCGGGGCGTGGCGCGGCGGCGACAGCGGCGGGCGCCGGCTCGCCGCTGGAACAAGCGGCGGCCAGCATCAGCAGGGCGGCGGCGGGGCGCTTCATTTTCCGGCCAGCAAGCGGTCGACCGTGAAACGCAGCACGGCGACCGCCTCCCGGGGGGAGAGACCCTGATCCTGGCGCAGGCGCCGCCAGGCCTGGAATCCCGTCGCCAGTTCGATGGCGGAAAAGAGGACGGCGTCGTCCATGATCTTCTGGGGCAGAACGCGCCTGAGGCCGCTGCGCTCCATCCTGAGGAAACGGTTGTAGTCCTCCATCAGGAATTTCGAGCGGAAGCGTTGCAGGCTGCCAGCGATCTTCAACGGCATCACACGCTCATAGATCTGGGCCCTGCGGTCCAGAAGGTCGTTGAACTGCTGGCGCCAGGTCTTGCCGGCGAAGGGCTTCTCGACCAGAGGCATGATCTCGGCCTCGACGATGGCGCTGATCTCGCGGTTGAGCGTGTCCATCTCCTCGAAATGGCGGAAGACGGTGCGCAGGCCCACATTGGCCTTTTCGGCGACGCGGGCGGCGGCGGGGGTCATCTCGCCGGCGCGAATGAGATCGATCATCGCGTGGACGATCGCCTGGCGCGAGCGGTTCGAGCGCTGGCGGCGCCCATCGGCTTGCGCCTGGGTCGCGTCCGCCGACTCCTCCGGCTCCTCCCGTCTTGCGGCTGTCCTTGCCTTCACGTCCTTGCGCCTCGAAACCTCTCCCGTCCACAGCTAGCACGAAGATCCGCGCAGCGAAGGGGGAAAGCTGACGCGATTCAGCGCGCCACGCTTTCCCTGATCTCCGAGCCTCCGGCCGGCAGGGAGATCAGGAGGCCATCCTCGGCGACCCGGATCGGACCGCCGAACAGGCTGGGCGCATCGCCAAGGAAGGCGGCGTCCAAGAAGGCGGACGGCAGCGGGGGAACGATGTGGTAGAGCACCAGCCGCTTGACGCCGGCCCCGGACGCGGCGCGGGCGGCGTCTTCGGGCGAGGCGTGATAGCCGAGGATGTCGCCCATGATCCTGGCGATGTGCTGCTGTCCGCTGCTGGCGGCGGCCTGTCGCATCTGGTCAACCATCGCGGGATTGAGCGCTTCGTGCAGGAGAATGTCGGCGCCCCTGGCGGCGGCGACGAGATCGTCGGAATAGACCGTGTCGCCGCTGAGGACGATCGAACGGCCCCTGTAGTCGACGCGGAAGCCGAAGGCGGGCGCGACGGGCTCGTGATCGACGGCGATGACCGTGACCTTGAGGCCGTCCGCGTCGTGGATGACGGCGGACCCGCCCCCGCCCGCAGGCGCCGGAATCGCCTCCGCCACGGCGCCGAAGCCGGCCGGGTTGGCGACGGTCTCGCCATGGTGCGCGGTGCGATACGTGCTGTCGATGCGGTAGGCGGTGTTGAAGCCGGCGACGACCTCTTCCACGCCTTCGGGGCCGGCGACGGGCAGCGGCGTCGTGCGCGAGCCGCCGATCCAGGCCTGCAACATCAGCTCGCCCAGCCCGTCAATGTGATCGGAGTGGAGGTGCGTGAGGTAGATCCTTTCGAGACGGCCGATGGGAAAGCCCATGCGCTGCAGACGGCGGGCGCCGCCCGAGCCGATATCGAACAGGAGCGCACGCCGGCCGGCGAGGACGCCGATGCAGGGACCGGCGCGCGCGGGGTCCGGCATGGGCGAGCCCGAGCCGCAGACAAAGACATGCAGGCCGTCAGGCAGTTCCGCCGAACGGTCACGTCCGATGGTTTCCACAACGGCGCGGGAGAAGATGGCCTCGCCGATCTGGCGCTGCATCAGGAACGCGGCGGCGCCGGCGGCGGCAGCCAGAACGCCAGCGCCCAAGGCGATCAGCTTCCACTTCATCACGACGCCCGGAGGCTGTTGGCGATGTTCGCGAGCCAGGGCGCCGAGAATTCCGCCGCCAGGGTCGTTTCGATATTGAGCTGACCCTTGAGGCCGGCGGTGCGATGGACAGCCGCCGCGCGCCATTCCGGGGAGAGGGACATGCGCACCATGGCGCCGCGATCCGGATAGGCGGCGATGGCGACCTCGTCCCACAGCTCCTCGACACGGCCGAGGGAGAGGAAGCTCACATCGGCGGCGAAAATGGCCTGACCTCCGAATTTCGGGAGGATATCGACCACGGCGCGGCCATAGATCTGGTAGGCGTCGCGGCCGGACAGCGTGGTGGCGCGGCCGTCCTCGTATTCGGCCTTCTCCTTGAACTTGAGGAGGTTGACCATGAAGACGGGGCCTGCAGGCCCCGGCGCGCGCAACGCCTCGATCTGGACGGGATCTGTCGGATAGACATCATTGAAGACCTGCATGGGCGTCTCCCCTGTTCTCAGACTGCGGCCCGGGCCTCGCGCGCAGCGACAGCGCGAGGAAGATGGACGCCAGCACGACCACGACGGGGCTGGCGAAGTGTTCGGGCGGGTGGCGGCCGCTGACAGCTCCCTTCAGGAGCCAGCCATCGATGGCCATCAGACCGCGGGCCAGGATCAGCGCGACAAGCCCGAGCGGAACCAGCGTGCGATAGCGCCAGCCGATCACGGCCAGCAGCAATGCGAAGGGAATCTGGATCGCGCCGAACCAGGCGAAGACCGCGATGATGGTCGATCCGCCCTGCGACAGGTCCAACCGCGCGATG
>CAZTMG010000249.1:0-3063 GCA_964614815.1 uncultured Rhizobium sp.
CGAGAGTCTCGGTCTGGTCGATCGCCTTGCGGAGGTCGGCCTCGAGCGCCTCGAGCCGGAGGCGCAGCTGTTCGACGGCCGGGTCAGGAGCCGCGACATAGGGCTGGGAGCTGAAGACCTGGGCGTCGGCTCGCGGCGCCAGAAGCGCCAGCGCCATGAGGGCGGCGGCGCAGGCCAGGGTCCAGATCGCCGGGCGGAGCCGGTCATGCGGGCGGGCGCCTTGAAATGTCAGGTGGATGGCGCGCGGGGTCGGGCGAAACGGGCGCCGACCGGAGCGCCGGAGCGGGGGGATCGAAAGGGCCATGAAGCGTGTCCGTCTCATGTCCAAAACACTATCCGCCGCCCGGGCCGGAAATAAGGCGGCCGGGCGGCGGACTGCGCGATCGGTAGGGTTAGCTGATCGCTTCGACGATCACGTTGGTGTAGGCGTTGCGGTTGCGGGCCCAGGCAGCCTCGTCATGGCCCGGGTCCAGCGGCTTGTCCTTGCCGAACGAGATCGTCTGGATGCGCGATTCGGCAATGCCCTGCGACACCAGGTAGGATTTCACCGCCTGGGCGCGGCGTTCGCCGAGCGCGATGTTGTAGTCGCGCGTGCCACGCTCGTCCGCATGGCCCTGCACCTCGACCCGCGTCGACGGATACTGCTTCAGCCAAGCAACCTGCGTCGCCAGCGCGCGCTGGTCTTCGCTGTCGAGATTGTACTTGTCATAGTCGAAATAGACGCGGTCCGTCGCCTTGAGGGCGAAGTCGGCCTTGGAGCCCGCAGCCGGGCCGGGCGGAACCGGCGGAGGCGTCGGGCGGGCAGGGACGGGCGGCGGCGTCACCGGCGGGGGCGTAACCACCGCGGTTTCGGTGGGAGGCGGGGGTTCCGGAGGCGGGTTGGACGCGCAGGCGGCGAGCGCCACGATCGAAGCGGTCGCGAGGACCGAGAGGCTGAGTGTCCGCATAGGTAAAAGTCTCCTTGTTCCGTTCCCGTCGCGCCCCCCAAGAAGGCGCATGTCTAATCCCCCGGCATTACCTGCGAATTGCAATAGAATTGCAAGTCCGGGGACCTCAATGACCCCCTGAAGCGCCGATATACTTCATGGGTTTTGTGGCAAAGCGATGGCCGCCTTGCAATCCTGTAATGTGGCTGCCGGAATGTTTTCCCGGACTGCAGCAATGTTGGCACGCTCCGTTGACTGACTATCCATGCGACAGGCGCCAGCCGCAGGGCTCCGAAGACTATTCCATCGGGAGGACCGGCCCCCAGGTCGGGTTGGTGGCGTCGCGCGGTGTCGGCAGGCGGCGCTCGTTCCGGCCAGTCAGGTCGATCGAATACAATTTGGGGCCGGCTGCGCGCGAGGCGGTGCGCTCGAAGGCGATGACGCGGCCATTGGGCGACCAGGTCGGGCTTTCGTCCTGATAACCATCCGTAAGGATGCGCATGCCCTTGCCGTCCGACTGGATGACGCCGATCACGAACTGGCCGCCGCCCTGGCGTGAGAAGGCGATCCAGTCGCCGCGGGGAGACCACACCGGGTCCGTGAAACTGTAGCCAGGCTCGGCAAAGGTTATGCGGCAGGCGTCGGCGCGCTGCCCGCTGGCGCAGGTCGTCGGCGTTCCGTCCGCATTCATGATGTAGAGCTGCTTCGAGCCGCCCCGATCCGACTGGAAGACAATCTGCTTCCCGTCCGGCGAGAAGGACGGGGACACGTCGATGGCGGAGTCGGTCGTCAGGCGGGTGCGTTTCCGCGTCGCGAGATCGATCATGTAGATGTCGGTATTGCCGCCGACGGCGCGGCTGAAGACGATCGAGCGGCCATCTGGCGAGAAGCGCGCCGAGAAGTCGAGCTGTCCCTGGCCTTCATCGAGAACCTCCTGGCGACCCGTCACGGTGTCATAGAGGTAGGTTCGCAGGAGCGTTGCGGCGGGATAGCGGGGATCCTCGACATAGGCTCCGTAGAGAATGATCTGGTCCTTCGGATTGGGCGAGAAGCGCGGGTTGATGACGGCTGTGCGGCCCGAGAGCAGGAATTCGGCGTTCGCGCCGTCCTGGTCCATGATGGCGAGGCGGCCGCGGAACGGCTCCTCGCCGGGCGTCTTGGAGACGAAGGCGATGCGGCTGTCGAAATAGCCGGGGTCGCCCGTGAGCTGGGTAAAGATGTCGTCGGCCACCTTGTGCGCGAGACGGCGCCAGTTGAGCGGCGTCGGATAGGCATAGCCGCCTTCGTACTGCATCTTCTGGCCATAGACGTCCCACAGGCGGAACTGCACGGTCAGCTTGTTGGTCGCGGGGTCGACGACGACGTTGCCGACCACCAGCGCCTGCGTTTCCAGGCCAGCCACGGTCCAGTTGCCGAAGATCGGCTGCATGGTGATGTCGAGATCGCGCTCGATGAAGCCGGCCTTGTCGAGCACGCGGAACGGCGCCGACGCGCCGAGATCTGACCGGATCACGTCAGAGAGCTGGCGCGCAATGTCGGCGGCGCCGGGTCCGGTTGCGTCGAAATCGGGGATGGCGATGCGCAGCGGGATGTACTGTTCGCCGACCGCCGTGACGCGCAGCGGCTGTGCATGCGCGTGCAGCGCAACGGGCGATACAAGGATCGCGGCCGCGGTAAGCAGCCCGGCGGCCAGTCGCATCGTCCACCCGCCGAGCCCGCCCCAGGTTCCGGACGTGCGTGTCGTGGTCATTGCATGGCTCCGATCTTGGGCAGGAATTCGATGTCGATGTCGGGCGAGCCGAGCCGGGTGAAGTATTCTTCGGGGATCACCCAGCCGATGTTGTTGCACATGTCGAGCGCGCGGCGGGCGTGCGTGATGAAGGCCTGCAGCGGCGGATCGGCCGTGGGTTCGCGCGAAGGCGCAATCATCTGGTAGCGCTTCGAGAACTTGCCATTGCGCCCGAATGTCACCCGGAATGTCGCCGTGAGGCGGCGGGCGTCGGCCATGTCGCTGTGGTCGGCCCAGATGTTGATGGGCGCGCTCAAGGCCCGGTTGGCCACCAGCATCACGATGGGCAGGCGCAGGCTGGAGGCGATGAAGAGTATCTCGTGCATCAGGGCCAGGCCCTGGGAGGCG
>CAZTMG010000250.1:0-3055 GCA_964614815.1 uncultured Rhizobium sp.
GATCCGCTCGGTGAGGATCGCAACCTGGACTTCCGGCGAGCCCGTATCGCCCGGTTTCGTGGCGAACTTCTTGATGAGCTCTTGTTTCTTTTCAGGGGTAATCGACATCGGATAAGCCTTCTGGTTTCGCGCCCGCGGGCGCTGGGTTCACTAATCGCCTGAATTGGCGGGGTTTTTTGGGAACGGGCCTGATCAGGTGGCCACAGCCGGGATGTCGTCCAGCAGGGTCAAGAGACAGCGCCTCCGCCCCAAAAACGGGCTTATGACTCAAATGGGGGGGAATGGGAAGGGCTTGGGGTGATTCCTGCGCCGAACAGGGTAGAGTCCGCAAGGAATCGCCCCGGACAGTTTCATGACCTTCTCCCCCCTCCCCTCCGACATTGCCCATATCATCCAGCTGGCGATTGCGCCGGTGTTCACGCTGGCGGGCATCGGCGCGCTCTTGAACGTGATGGCCAACCGGCTCGCCCGCGTGGTTGACCGGTGGCGGACGCTGGAGGAGGGGCTGCCGTCAGATGACGAGACCTCCCGCCGGCTGCACCATACGGAGCTTGGCGTGCTTGACCGGCGGATGGTGCATATCCACCGCGCGATTGCGCTGTGCACGCTGGCGGCACTGATGATTTGCCTCGTGATCATCCTGCTTTTCACCGGCCAACTGGTGGCCGTGCCGGTTGCGGCGGCCGTGTCGGTGCTGTTCGTCGTGTCGATGAGCCTGCTCGTGGTCGCGCTCGTCTCCTTCTACATCGAGGTGACGATCGCGAGCCGCATCCTGCGCGTGACCCGCGCCGTGCTGGAGGCGGGGAAGGCCTGACCCCGCGCCGGGGGCGCACCGCCTAGACGGCGAACACCCGCACCGGCTCGAAATGGCCGGCCCGCACTTCGCCGAGCGCGACGGCATCATCTCCCGCAAGGGCCAGCGCAAGACGGTCGTCTTCATCCGTGCGGCCAGCGCGCCAGCCTTCGACGACATGCGGCATCAGCATGATCGTGCGGCCCTGACGCAGGTTGCCGGCGTCCTGCGCGGTGACCTGAAGATGGGGCATGGTGTTCAGCACCGCGTGCAGGGGCTTCAGGCGCGCGAAGAGGCCGGCGCGATCCTCGGCGAGGGCCTGCAGGTCTGCGACGGAGACGGCGCCCGCCGCATCGAACGCGCCGACGCGGGTGCGGCGAAGCTGGCTGATATGGCCTTCAGCGCCGAGATCGGCGGCAAGGTCACGCGCCATCGCGCGGACATAGAAGCCCTTGCCGGACACAACATGGATCACCGAATGATCCGCATCCGGCATACCGATGACTTTCGCGGCGTGGACATCCACTTCGCGGGATTCAAGCTCGAAGGTCTCGCCGCTACGCGCGAGGTCGTACGCGCGTTCGCCGGCGACCTTGATGGCGGAGAATTTCGGCGGCACCTGGCGGATCGTGCCGACATAGTTTTTCAGCGCTGCCTCGACGGCTTCGCGCGGCGGGCGCACGTCGGAGGTGGCGGTGACTTCGGCTTCGGCGTCCTGGCTGGCGGTCGAGACGCCCCAGCGGATGGTGAAGACATATTCCTTGTGCGCATCCATCGCCCATTGGACGGTCTTGGTGGCCTCGCCCAGCGCGATCGGGAGGATACCGTCCGCCAGCGGATCAAGCGTGCCGCCATGGCCGACCTTTTCGGCATTATAGAGCCGCTTGATGATTGCCACCGCCTGGGTGGAGGTCATGTCGACGGGCTTGAACAGGTTGAGCCAGCCCGTGACGGGCTCGCCCTTGCGTTTTCTCTGGCGGGACAAGGCATTCTCCACTGGGTCCGGACGGGCGGGTCGAACGCGGGTCTGGACCTGAAATTGATGGCGCGGCTTATCTGCTCGGGCCCTGCCCCGTCAATCCGGCGTTTGCGGCAAAACGAGGTTCAATGGCCCGGCGGAGGGGCGTCTTCCTCTTCCTCGTAGACATCGGCCAGGGCCGGCGCCTTGGGCGCGGCCTGGGCGGGCGCGACAGCCGTGGCCGAGCCTTTAGGCAGGCGCAGGTTTACGATGTCGAGGTTCAGGTCGAAGTCGCCAACGACAGAGGTATCTCCCGTATCCAGCTTGTGGCGGACAACGTCGCGGATCTTGGTGAGCACTTCGCGGCTGTTGTCGACGAGCGGGATCTGGCGGCCGTCCGAGGTGCCGATCAGGAGCCGGAAAAAGGGCTCTTTCTTCTTCAGCTTCATGGCGATCATGGCGGCGCGCACGCCAAGCACGATGCCGATCAGCATCAGGCCGATGCCGGCAAACAAGCCGATCACGCCGTCGCCCTGAGCCGGGCGGATGGCCCACCAGGCAAAGCCGACGAGGCCGAAGAACAACATGCCGACGCAGAAAGTGGCGTAGAGTTTCTGGGTCTGCTGGTTCTCGGGCGTGTCCCAGGGGAAAAACTCGTGACGCTCGACCGACATCGTGGCGATGCGGCGGATGGCGATCGTGTCGTCACCCAGCTGCAGCGAGGCGGCGGAGACTTCTCCCTGGCGGGCGCCTTCCTGATCGATCGTCTGACGTTGCATGCCCATTACCCCGGCTTTCTGCCCGGCCCCCGTGATGGCACCGGACGCAGGCCTGTCAAATGACAAAGCATCAAGGCAGAAACGCGGCAAGCACCGCGCGCAGCCCGCTATTCCTTCAGATCACGGCGCACGCGCGGATCGGAGAGCAGGCGGTCGATGGCGGTGGCCTCGTCATAGGACTTGTCGGCAATGAAATAGAGTTCAGGCGTGAACTTCAGCTCGATCTCACGGCCCAGCCGGCCGCGCAGGAAAGCGGCGGCCCGGTTGAGCGCGTTCGCGAGACGGGCGCGGCCAGCTTCGCTGTCATCGCCGAGCGGCGTGACATAGACCTTGGCGCGTTTCAGGTCGGGCGAGCATCGCACTTCACCGACAGTGACAAGCACGTTTCCAAGTTCCGGATCACGCAGATCCTCGCGCGCGATGATCTCGGCGAGGGCATGGCGGATGTTGTCTGCCGGGCGCAGCTGGCGCTGGGAGGGCAGTCCGGGAGAAGAGGGTTTGCGGGCCATCAGTTCAGGGTCTCGG
>CAZTMG010000251.1:0-3046 GCA_964614815.1 uncultured Rhizobium sp.
ACGGCGGACGCCCTTGGGGTTTCCGGTCGTGCCGGAGGTGTAGATGATCGTACCGGGGTTGGGGCGCAGCTCGCCCGACCAGGGAGCGAAGCCTTCGAGCCAGCTCGACCAGTCCCGCGTTCCATCCGGCGTCGCGACCGGCGACGCCGGCAAACCATAGGCGGCGGCGATCTCCGGCGGCGTGGGCACCGTGAACACCTGCACGCCCGGGGGAATGGCGGCGCGCAAGGCGTCGTAAAGATCCGTGTGGATCACCAGCGCCCTGGCGCCGGAATTCTCAAGAATGTAGCGCGCCTCTTCCGGTGTAGCGTGCCAGTTCACAGGGGTCGGATAGACCCCAAGGATGCCGGCGGCCAAGCTGGCCTCGAAAAACGGGAAGTCGTTGCGCAGGCACAGCGCGACGATGTCGCCGGGCTGGACGCCGATGCTGTCGAGCCCCGTCGCCGCGCGGGCGGCGCGCCGGTTCAGGCTGTCCGTGTCGAGGCGGCGGGCGCCGCTGACGATTTCACCCAAGACGCATCTCCCTCTCGTGGTCCGGTGAGCCGGACTCGTATCGCGGCTGGCCTAGTGCCGGGTCTTGAAGGTCACCCCCAGCTTGCGAATGGCGTGGACGAAATTGTTGGGCGCAATGTCGATCTCTCCGGTCCAGGCGATGTCCGGAAGGCGGAGCAGAAGCTGGCGGTAAGCCTCCTCCAGCTGAATCTGGGCGACGCGCTTGCCGAGACAGACATGGGGACCATAACCGAAGGCGATGTGCTTGCTGGCGTTGGGGCGCGCGACGTCGAGGATGTCCGGGTTCTCGAAAACTGCGGGGTCGCGATTGGCGGCGCCGTAATACATGACGACCTTCTCGCCGGCCGCGATCTTCTGGTCGGCGACCATCGCGTCGGCCAGCGCCGTGCGGCGCATGTAGATGACGGGACTGACCATGCGGATGAATTCGTCCGCGGCGTTGGGAAGAAGCTCGGGCTGGGCAATCAGCCTGGCCTTCTGGTCAGGAAATTCGGTGAGAAGCTTCATGGCGCCGGAGAGCGTGTTGCGCGTCGTGTCGTTGCCGGCGAAGACGATCAGCAGCCAGGACCCATCGAGATACTCGTCGCTCAGAAGCTCGCCATCGACCTGTGCGCGGGCGATGGCGGACATGAGATCCGGCTGCGGATCCCGCCGCCGCTTGTGCAGCATGTGCTGCCCATAGGCGAACATCTCCTCGACGTTCGCATTGAAGTCGGCGACGAACTGGATGAGCTCAAGGCTTGGCGTCAGCGGCTGTGCAAGTTGCTCGGCCGCGAGGTTCTGGGCCAGCTCCAGATAATGCATCCAGTGGAGGAATTTCGGCCTGTCCGCTTCGGGGACGCCGAGGATTTCACACAGGGTATAGAGCGGCAGGCGGGAGGAGAACGCCTCGACCAGATCGCAATCGCCCTTGCGCGCCATGTCGTCGATCAGGCGCGTGACCTCGCCGCGGATCTTTTCCGTGAGGCCTTTCAGATAGGCGGGCGTGAAAAACGGCATGTGCTCCCGCCGCAGCTGCATGTGATAGGGCGCGTCGAGATTGATCATCGTGTCCTGCGACGCCCGGCCAAGCAGCACGTGGCCGACGCCGGGCCTGGGCGTATTCATCAGGATGCCGCCCCGCTGCGAGGAGAACGTCGCTGGGTCGCCGTTGACGCGCATGACGTCAGCATGGCGCGTGACGACCCAGAATCCGGGCAAGCCTTCCGGTTCGGGATGCCAGCAGACAGGCGCATCGCGGCGCAGGCGCGCATAGGTCTCGAACGGGTGTCCGGACGTAAATAACCGGGCGTCGTTCAGCATCAGTCCCGCGATGCGGGGATAGGCTTCGGGATGGTTTGGCCCCGGTACGCCTTCGACAGCAGTCTGGCTGATGAGCTCCACGCTTTCACTCCGCCTGCGACGATGTCGGGAGACGTTGCGCGGCTCGCGGCTGCCGCGCAAGTCATGCCGTAGCGTAAGGAGTGACGCTTCACGTGTGATATGTTGCTCGGATGGGTCCGGGCGGGCTCAGAGCGAAAACTGTTCGCGCAGGATGCGCTCGTCGAGACCGTGGCCATCGTCGAACAGCATGGTCATCGGCTTCGAGCGGTCCTCGCGGATCGCGACATGGACGACGTCGCGCACTTCCTGCGTATCGGCGGAAGCCGAGACGGCGCGGCGCTCGTCATCCTGCACGACGATTTCGACGCGCGCGTCGTGCCGTAGCAGCGCGCCGCGCCAGCGCCGCGGGCGGAAGGGCGAGATCGGGGTCAACGCCAGCAGGTTGGCGCCGATGGGCAGGATCGGTCCATGTGCGGAAAGGTTGTAGGCCGTCGATCCGGCAGGCGTTGCAACCAGAACCCCATCGGCGGACAGTTCCGCAAGACGCTCCCGGCCATCGACAATGATGCGCAGCCGGGCGGTCTGCGAGGTTTGCCGCAGAAGCGACACCTCGTTGATGGCCAGAAGCACGGCCTTGGAGCCGTCGACGCGGGTTGCGGTCATCTCCAGAGGATGGATGACCACGCGGGTGGCGGCGTTGATGCGCGCGGGCAGCCCCTCCTCCTCGTACTCGTTCATGAGGAAGCCAATTGTTCCCCTGTGCATGCCATAGACCGGCAAGCCATCCACGAAGCGCTCGCGCAGCGTGTCCAGGATCAGGCCATCCCCGCCGAGGGCGACGACCACATCGGCCCGGTCCAGGCCGGTCTGACCATATCGGCGGATCATCGCCTCCAGCGCCAGGCGGGCCTCCGGCTTCTGGGAGGCCGTGAAATGGATTCTGAGGTCGGCGCTCATGTCGGCTCCCGTAGCGGCGCCCAGCTATACAACCCAAATTCGCCATTGACGACAGAATGACTTTGATCCCGGGGCGCCATAAGCTGCACGCAAGAGGAGAATTTCCATGGCCGACGACCTCAAATCCATCAGCGTGAAGGACCGCTGCAGCGCCGAGGAATGGAAAACCCGCGTGGAACTGGCGGCTCTTTACCGGCTGGTCGCCCTCTACGGATGGGACGACATGATCTTCACCCACATCTCCGCCCGCGTG
>CAZTMG010000252.1:0-3031 GCA_964614815.1 uncultured Rhizobium sp.
TGGATCGAGGAGAAGGGCGAGATGAAGTTCCAGATCAACGCCCAGAACTGCGTCCACTGCAAGACGTGCGACATCAAGGACCCGAACCAGAACATCAACTGGACCACGCCCGAAGGCGGCGGCGGACCGAACTATCCGAACATGTAGCGACCAAAGGGCCAGGGCCGGGCTGGCGCTGGACGTCGATGACTTCCGGCGAGGGCGCGTCAAAACCACGCCCCCGCTCGGTATCCGCCCCTTTAACGCCAAAATGCGTGATGCAACTGTGGGCCAGGCTCGGTTGAGCCCTGCAAAGCCTTCGGATAGCGTCGCCTGATGACACACGCCAAACCCCGCCTGATCCTTGCGGCTTCGGCTGCCGCCCTGCTGACGGCGTGCGCCGGTATGGGCGCGCCGGGGTTCGGCGAGGCCGACGGGTGCCGTACGGTCTATGTGTTCACCGGCGGGGGTATTCAGGCGATCAGCAGCTGCGGGGGCGTCCCCCGCGAGGCGACGATCCAGCGCGCCATGATCTCGTCCGCGCCGGTTGGAGAGGCCGATCCCGATGCGCCCGCTCCGCCGGTTGTCGCCCCGGTCTCCACGGCAGCGCTGGCGACCGCGCCCCATGATGCGCCGCCGCCCTACGCCTCGCCCAACGCCATGATCGAGAATGCCGACATGGCCGCCTTCATGGCGCGCGTGCGCGCCGACTATGCCCACGGGCGCAACGCGGCTGCCTGGGGCTATGGCGTGATCGATGCGCTCGCCGCCGATGATCCGGCAACCGCGCAGGCCATGATCGATGGCATGGAGGGCAAGTCGTCATCGGACTGGATGAGCGTCAATCACCTGCGTCCATGGGTCTACGCCTTCAACGGCCGCGCGGCGGACGCGATGGCGGAGATGGCGAAACTGCGCCGCCTGCTGCCCGGGGCGACGGCGCGCAGCCACCGCGCGCTGCTGGCTGAGGGACTGGGCGATCATGCCGCCGCGCTGGCCGTCTATGCCGAGATGCCGCGCGACTTCTCGCCGCCCGATCCGGCCGAAGCCGGCACGATGAACTACTTTGCCGGCATGCGCGCCTTCAACGCCCAGCGCCAGATGGCCTTGCGCGAGGCGGAGCTGCTTCGCGGCCTCGGTCGCGACGATGAGGCGATCGCAATCCTGACGCGCCTGCTGGCCGCCGCGCCGGACGACGCCTATGTCGAGGACCGGCTGGAAAAGGCGCGGCGGAAACAGGATCGCTGGGCCCCGCGTACGCTGAAGCAGGCGATGGCGCAGGCGCTGGGCGATGAGGCCGAGGTGATCGAGGAGCAGGAGATGATGATGTCGGCCATGGCCGGCCGCGGCGCCAAGGCGCCGTTCAATCACCTTCTGTCCTCCATTCGCCAGAGCGCGCTGTTGCTCGATCCCGACAATGGCGACATCCGCATATCGGAGGCCGGCAGGCTCTATACCCAGGGCAAGTTCGAGCCGGCGTTGCGCATCGCCCAGATCGGCAATCCGCCGAAGGCCCAGGCCGCACTACTGCTGTCGACAGCGGGCCTCGCTGCGCTCCAGCTGGGCTCGGCTGACACGCTGGAGGTCATGGTCGAGCGTTCGCTGAAGATCGACAACAGCCCTGCCGCCAGAATCCAGGCCGCAGGCTCGCTCACCTCCGCCGGCAAGACGGCGCGCGCATTGCAGCTGGTCGATCAGGCGATGCGGGAGAAGAAGCTCAGCGAGGCAGAAACTGTCTTTGCGCTGCTGACGCGCGCCCAGGCGCACAGCCAGGCCGGCGACATGGCGAAAGCGGTCGCCGCCGCGCGCGAGGCCCGCGCCATCCGCGATGACGAACAGACCCGGCAATTCCTGTCTTCCTTGCTTGTTGACACGCCCGAGCGCCCAGAAGGCCTCGCCATCATGCGCAAGATGCTGGCCGACGATCCGGACGACACCGGCAAGATGAACAATTTCGGCTATTCGCTGGTCGACGGCTACGCCTCCCAGGAAGAGCTGGATGAAGGCTTCCGGCTTCTCAAGCAGGCCATTCGCCTTACCCCGGATGAGGCCAACCTGCTCGATTCCATCGGCTGGGCCTACTACCCGTTTGGCGGTTTCCGGGAGGGGAAACGCTTCATCGAGATGGCCATCCGCGAGTACGAGCCTTTCATCCACTGGGAGCTGTCCGATCACATGGGCGACATCCAGTGGCGGCTCGGCGATCATGACGCCGCCCGCGAGCATTGGCGCAAGGCCCTGACCGGCTTCCCGCCGGCTCTCAACGCCCGCAGCATCGAGGCGAAGCTGAAGGACGGGCTCGCCACGCCCGCTCCGGTTCGCCGCGACACGCCGGAAGTCCCCCTGACCAAGCCCGACACCGGCGTCAGCGACATCTGATCGCCCGCCTGTCCATCTGCTGACCGGGAACCGCCTGCCTTGAGGTTGAAGCCTTAAGGTCTCTGGGGCACCATGCCTCCATGTGGTCAGGAAAATTGAGGTCCGCCCTGCGGGCCCCGCTTGTGGCGCTGTCGGCATCGGTGCTGTGCGGTTGCGCAATCTCGCCCTCGACGCCGTCATGGTTCACGTTGACCATGCTGGAGGAATTGCGCACGCAGCAGGAGTATGCCGACTTCATCACCGCGCGTTACGCCGGAATGATCGGCGATATGGATGCGGCCGCCGGCTTCTATCGCCGCGCGCTCGCCTCCTCGCCGGATGATCCGGCCCTGCTGGAGCGTGCGACGGCGGCGACGCTGGCGGCGGGCGATGCGGCCCGCGCCATCCGGTTGGCCAGGGGCGCAAGACCGGCTGTTGCGGAAGACTCCCCCAGCGTTCAACTTGCCCTTGCCGTGGACGATATGTCCGCCGGACGTCTGAAGCAGGCGCAGGCCCGTCTGCGCAAGCCGGTGCTCGGCGCCCTCAACATCGATCTCGCCGCCTTCCTGGATGCTTGGCTCACGGCGATTGAAGATGCAGGGAAGGGCGTCGCCGCCGTCGAAGCCCTGCCAGCCCGCCGCATGATCGCAGGCGAGCAGGCCGCCCTGAAGGCCCTGGTCCTGATGCGGGCAGG
>CAZTMG010000253.1:0-3021 GCA_964614815.1 uncultured Rhizobium sp.
ATGGTGGGGGTCTGCTCGCCGTGGCATCCCAGCTCAGTTACATGATTGCCGGCCCTGTCCGCACCAACAACCAGGACTTCGAAAGGCTTCGCTTCAATACGTCTGCTGGCAATCGCAATCCGGTCACCGGCGAGTTCAACGATCCCATTCCTTTCTATGCGACCGGCCTCGGTTTCACCGTTCCCAGTTCTACCCCGCTGCCCGCGCTTGATCTGCCCCGCGTCTTCGTGCTGACCACCGACGCGACCTGCAGCGCCAGCGAGGCGGTCATCAACGGCCTTCGCGGCGTGGGCGTGGAAGTCATCCAGATCGGCAGCACCACATGCGGCAAGCCCTTCGGCTTCTACCCGCAAGACAACTGCGGCGAGACCTATTACACGATCCAGTTCCAGGGCGTGAACGCCGCCGGCTTCGGGGACTATGCGGACGGTTTCATTCCGGCCAATTCGACGGCGTCCTTCGGCGTGCGCCTGCCGGGCTGCGTCGTCGCAGACGATCTCAGCCGCGAACTCGGCGACCCCGCCGAAGGCCTTCTCTCGGCGGCGCTGACCTATCGCTCAAGCCTAGCGTGCCCGTCGCTTTCCGCGCAGACGACCATGTTGCAAGAGAGGTCGCAGGCAGCATCGCAGAAAGGCGGTCTCCCGCTCGATCTTCCGGCCGCCTCTCCGATGGACAACAACCGCGACATGCAACAGGCGCCGCAATGACCATCAGGGCACGGATCGTCATGCTGCTGCTGGCCGCGCTCGCCGCTTGTGACACGTCGCCAGCGCCCGCTGTTCTGACAGACGCATCACCGGAAACGATGACCCGGCTACGCGCCGCCCTTGCTGCTGCACTGGGGCGCTCCAGCGTCACGCTCGGCGCGGGCGATGTGACGGCGGTCCCCGAAGTATCGGTCTTGCCCCCGGCAGTTACACCCCTCGAAGGCAACAGCGCCGCCATGCCGATCGTGTTCGACATCCTCCTGCAGAACGGGGACTGTTACGTCCGCCGGCGTGGAACAGAGGAGCTGGTTCCGCTCACGGACGTTACCTGCGATCCGGTCGTGCCTTAAGCGGGCACCAGAAGCCGCCGCGCAACACCCGCTGCCATCCGCTCGCCCAGCTCCGGTCCCTCGACCGGGTAGAGATACGGCTCGATCACTTCCAGTTCCATCAGCAATAGCCCGCCGCCATCGCCGCGCAGCATGTCCACGCGGCCATACAGCGGCGCCTCGTCCAGCGTACCAATGATCGCGCGGGCGGCAGCAAGGTCCTCCGCAGACGGAGTGATCTTCTCCTCCCGCCCGCCATAGGTGGACTGGATGCGATAGTCGCCCGGCTGCGCCCGCTTGATCAGCGCATGGCAGAACTCGCCATCGATGAAGACGAAGGACAGCTCCCCCTCGGTCTGGATCATCGGCAGGAAAGGCTGCACCATCATCGGGTGCGGCATCGCCGGGATAGGTTCGCCGCGTTTCACCCGGTGCTGGTCCTTCGCGCCCGCGCCCACCTGGCGCTTGAACACGAGATCATCCGCCCCCAGCGTGCCAAACGCCGCCTTCGCCGCCGCCTCATCCGCTACGTCCAGCCACAGCGTCGGGATCAGCTTTGCGCCCTTGGTCTCCAGCTCCCGCAGGTAAGTCTTGCGCGCATTCCAGCGCACCAGCGACGACCCGTTGAACAGGCGCGTCTGGCTCTCGATCCGCTCCAGCGTGGCAAGGAATTCCTCCAGCCGGTCCCAATAGTCCCAGGTCGTGCCAATGATCACGGCGGCATAGTCCGCCCAGTCCGCCCTGGGGTCATCCCAGGCAACATCCTCCACGCGCATCCCGCGCGCCGCGAACGGCCCGCGCAGGGCGTCCATCATGTAATCATGCTCGAACGCATCGGTGCGGCGGATGGCCGAGCCGGGCAGGGTGACGCGGCTGGCAAGATAGGCGATCTTTTTCATGGCCCGGCGTCTAATGAGGTCCGGGCCTTGTGTCCACGCCTCCCGTCTGGCAAGGCGCGGCTTCAGTCAAACCGGGCAGGGATCAGGCAAGCATGAGCGGCGCGAAATTCGATGTAGTCGGCCTTGGCAACGCAATCGTCGATGTCCTCGCGCCGGCGGATGACGCCTTCCTCGCCACGCACGGCATCGCCAAGGATGCCATGAGCCTGATCGACGAGCCGCGCGCCGAAACGCTGACACGCCTCGCCGTCAACCCGGTCATTACCTCCGGCGGCTCCGGCGCCAACACCATCGCCGGCCTCGCCAGCTTCGGCGCCTCGGCGGCCTATATCGGCAAGATCGCACAGGACGATCTCGGCAACCAGTTCATGCGCGAGATGATGGCCACTGGCGTGCCCTTCCACACGCGCCAGCTCACCGAAGGCCCCGCCACCGCCCGCTCGATCATATTCGTCACCGAGGATGGCCACCGCAGCATGAACACCTTCCTCGGCGCCTCGGTCCTTTTCTCCAGGGATGACGTGGACGCCGGCATGGTCCGCGATGGCAGCATCCTCTATCTGGAAGGCTACCTCTTCGACAAGGACGAGGCCAAGGCCGCCTTCGTCCACGCCGCCGAGATTGCCAAGGCCGCCGGCCGCAAGGTCGCCGTCACGATGTCCGACAGTTTCTGCGTGGACCGCCACCGCGCAAGCTTCCGTCACCTCGTCAAAGGCTTCGCCGACATCGTGTTCGCCAACGAGGCCGAGCTCAAATCGCTTTACGAAACGGACGACTTCGACGCCGCGCTGAACGCCCTGCATGCCGATTGCCCGGTCGCCGCGGTCACGCGCAGTGAAAAAGGCTCGGTCGTCTTCGGTGATGGCGCGCCGATCGCTGTTCCGGCCGAACCCGTTTCACGCGTCATCGACACGACCGGCGCCGGTGATCAGTATGCGGCGGGTTTCCTGTTCGGCATCGCCCGCGGCCTGCCAGTCGCCACCTGCGCCCGCCTCGGCCACATCGCCGCCGCCGAAGTCATCTCCCATTATGGTCCGCGCCCGGAACAATCCTACAAGGCGCTGGCGGAGAAGGCGGGCATCTTCG
>CAZTMG010000254.1:0-2686 GCA_964614815.1 uncultured Rhizobium sp.
GAAGGTCGCCGCTCGCCGTGAGGCCGCCGGGCGCCAGCGCGCCGGGGGCGTATGGCGCCTGCACGGGCGCGCCGGAGGGCTGCACGGGGTCGAGGAAGGGAATGCGCGGAAGTCGGGGGAAGGGATTGCCGCCGGGCGCGGCCGCAAGCATCGCCGCCATGCCGACGGCGAGCGCGACGAGGATCGCCGCGAAGGTGACGACGATGGAGTAGTTCACGGCGGACGCGGGCGGCGTGCGCATCACCTTCGGCGCGCCGATGAACAGGAGGTAGAGGCTGTAGGTCGCCCCCAGCAGCGCGAAGATCTGCAGCGAGGGAGACATGGCGATGACGCCGGCGACCATCGCGGCGGTGGTCGAATACGCCGACACCTTGAAGGCCTGGCGATAGTTGCGCTCCGTCCCGAACCGCGGCGCGATCCAGCTGATGATCCCGGCGAAGGCGTAGACGCCCGCGATCGACAGGACGAAGAACAGCAGCGCCGACAGCGCCACGCCCGGCAGGGGCGCCCGGTGCACCTCCCCCCCCGCCTCCACCCCCACCACCCCCAGCGCGATCACAATCGCAATTGCAGGGATCAGGGTCAGGGGGGTGAGGTAGCGGAGGGTGAGGCGGCGGGGGGGGAGGTCCTCGGCGGCGATCGCCTCCCATTCGGTTCCCGGCGACAGCAGCAGGTTCCTGACCCGTGCGAACAGGGCGGGCATGGACAGTCCTTGTGCGACCGTTGGCCCCAGACTAGCCGCGCGGCGATACATTTCAAAGGCCTGGCGCAAGGCAAGACCCCGGAGCAGCGGCAAACTGGCCCTCTGGCGCTCCGGCCGGGAGCCATATAAGCCTGTCGGAAACTGATGAGTTTCGTTCCGACGGAGCCCAAGACAATGGACGCCACCGCGCCGCACGACCTGCCGCACAGGCGGGAGCCGACGCCCGAAGAGAAGCGGCTGACCTTCTGGGCCCTGATGATCGTCTTCCTGCTGAGCGCGCTGGATCAGACCATCGTCTCGACGGCCATGCCGACGATCATCCAGCAGCTCAACGGGCTGGAGCTGTATGCCTGGGTCACGACCAGCTACCTGCTGGCCTCGACCGTGATGGTGCCGATCTGGGGCAAGCTGGGCGATCTCTACGGCCGGAAGCCCATCCTGATCATCGGCATCCTGATCTTCGTGGGGGGATCATGGCTGTGCGGACTGGCCGGGGAGTTCGGCGAGCTGCCGGCGCTCGGCGACGGGATGATGCAGCTCATCATCTTCCGCGGCATTCAGGGAGTTGGGGGCGGCGCGCTGTTCACCACGGCCTTCGCCACCATCGCCGACCTGTTTCCTCCGCGTGAGCGCGGCAAGTACGCCGGCATGTTCGGCGCGGTGTTCGGCCTGGCCAGCGTGGTGGGCCCGATCGTCGGCGGCTATTTCACCGACCACGGCTCGGTGGACATCGCCGGCCTGCACATCGCGGGATGGCGCTGGTGCTTCTACATCAACCTGCCGACCTCCGCGATCGCGCTCCTGATGATCTGGTTCAAGATGCCGAGCCTGCATCATGCGGGCGGCAAGATCGACTGGTTCGGAGGGATTTTCGTCGTGCTGTCCATCGGCGCCCTGATGCTGGCGCTGACATGGGGAAATGAACGCGGCTGGACGCACCCGGACATCCTCCTGCTGTTCGGGTTCTCCCTGGCGACGGGCATCGTCTTCATCCTGATCGAGCGCGTGGCCCCGGAGCCCATCCTGCCGTTGGAGCTGTTCAAGATACCGGCCTTCTCCACGACGACCCTGGCCTCCTTCATCATCGCCATGTCGTTCATGGGAACCATTGTCTATCTGCCGCTCTACCTGCAGCTCGGCCTGGGCTTCCAGGCGACCAACAGCGGCCTGCTGCTGTTGCCGCTGATGGCGGGGCTGATCGCATCGGCGACGCTGTCCGGCCGCTATGTGACGCGGACAGGCAAGTACAAGGGCATGATGTTCGCCGGCGCCGCCATCCAGTTCGCCGGCATCGTGCTGATGTCGCAGCTGGGAGCGGCGGCGCACCAGTGGGATGTCATCTGGCGGCTGTTCGTCGTCGGCGTCGGACTGGGGCCGTCGCAGAGCCTGTTCAACATGGTCTCGCAGAGCGCAGCGCCCGTGCGGCAGATCGGCGTCGCCACCTCGACAACGATGTTCCTGCGCCAATGCGGCGGGATGATCGGCGTCTCGATATTCGGCGCGATGCTGCTGTCGAAGATCACCGAGTCCATCGGGAAGGTGATGCCGGGCGTGAAGGTCGACATCGGGGAGATGCAGCGCATGGCGATGATGGCCTCGGAAAGCGGCGGCCAGCTTCCGCCCGCCCTGCGCGGCTTCATCGCCGGGGCGATCTCCGATGCGATGAGCTACATTTTCCTCGGCAGCCTCGTGATTATCGCGGCGGCGTTTGTGGCGATCCTTTTCATCCCGCAGATCACGCTTCGCGGCCGCGGTCCCGGACAGGAGGCGGCAACCGCCGCGCCCGTCATCGCCGACTAGCGAAGGACGCGATAGAGGCTGAGCCCGGATGGGCCGATGTCGACGGGCGCGAGCCAGCCGGGATGCTCGCCGCGACCCAGCATGGCGGAGAGCGTCTGGTCCGGGCGAACGCCGTCAAGGGCGTTCTGCGCATAAAAGCGTGTCTCCGGCGCGGCCGGACAGACAAGGACATAGTCCGCCGGG
>CAZTMG010000254.1:2729-2984 GCA_964614815.1 uncultured Rhizobium sp.
CTTCCGGCGATGCGCGCATGGCCGAGATCATGGTCATCGTGCCATCGACATTGCGGTGATAGGGACCGGCAAGAACGCCATGCTGCGTCCAGACAAGGACGCCAGCACCCAGCGAGAACTGGTTCACGATCACGCCCTGCGGCGCAGCCCGCAGCGCACGCAGCGCGTCCGGCTTGGTGCAAGCCTTGGGGCCCGCCACCGGGGCCTGATAGCCGTCGAGCACGGCGGCGTCCGTGGAGCGCGCCTGCGCCGCCT
>CAZTMG010000255.1:0-2932 GCA_964614815.1 uncultured Rhizobium sp.
CCCACCTTGAGGGTCTTGCGGGATTTGAAACTGTCGAGGGACGGCATGTCGGGACCACCCTTTCCGGGCATCTGGAACTTGTTTTTGGGAGAGGCGCGGGCCCCCCGCTCTGGCGGCGTTCCTACAGGACGCCGTTATGGGAAGCAAATGGACCGGAAGGGGTAAAGGAATTGGCTGAAACAGGCGCCCCGTCACTGGTCCTCGAGGTCGAAAACCTCGCAGCGGCGCGCGGACTGCGCGTGCTGTTCGAAGGATTGTCATTCCGGCTGACAGCAGGCGAGGCGTTGGAGCTGCGCGGCGCCAACGGGTCGGGGAAGTCGACACTGCTTCGCATTCTCGCCGGGTTGACGCGGCCGCATGCCGGGAGGGTGCGCCATTCCGGCGCAGGCCCGGGGGGGGATGACGCGGCCGGACGCCACTATCTGGGCCATCTCGACGCCGTGAAGCCGGCTGAAACAGCACAGGCGCAAGCCCGTTTCTGGGCCCGCTATTTCGGCTGCGGCCCGGAGGCGGCGGACGCCGCGATGAAGCGCGTCGGCCTGGCGAACCGCATGTCGGTGCCCGGACGGGGGCTTTCGGCCGGCCAGAAGCGTCGTCTTGCGCTGACGCGACTGCTGATCGCGCCGCGTCCGCTCTGGCTGCTGGACGAGCCGACGGCGGCGCTGGACACGGAAGGTCGCACGCTGGTCTGCGATCTCGTGGCCGAGCATCGCGCCAGCGGCGGGATGGTCATCGCAGCGGTGCATGGCGATGGCTTTGCAGGATCGCGCACGCTCGATCTTTCCCGCCTCAAGGTCTCAGCATGACTGCGTCGGCTTCTGTTTTCCTGCGCGAGTTGACGCTTGCCTGGTCGGGCGGGGGCGGGGCGGCCCTGCCGGTCGGCTTCTTTGCTGCGTCCGCCAGCATGACGCCATTCGCCGTCGGCGCGGACACGCAGGCGCTGCAGACAGCCGGACCGGGCGTGATGTGGATTGCCCTCGCGCTATCGAGCCTGCTGCCGATGGAGCGCCTGTTCCAGGCCGACCTCGAGGACGGGACGCTCGACGCCTATGCCGGCTCGGGCGTCGGCATGGAAGGGATCGCGCTTGCCAAGACGCTGGCGCACTGGATCGCGACCGGCATTCCCCTCGCCCTGACGGCGCCGTTGCTGTGGATCATGCTGCAGGGCGCGCCAGAGGCGGCGGGGCTGGTTTTCGCGGCCGCCCTCATCGGGTCGCTGGCCTTCTTCTTCTTCGGATCGATCGGGGCGGCGCTGGCCGCCGGGATGCGCCGCGGCGGCCTGCTGATCGCGCTGGTGACGCTGCCGCTCTATGTCCCCGCCATGATCTTCGGGGCGGCGACGCTGGATGCAGCGGCGAGCGGGGGAGACTGGGGCGGCCCGCGGAGGCTGACGGGGTCGGCCGCCCTGTGCGGCCTGGCGACTTCGCCTTTCGGGGCGGCAATGGCGCTGCGCACGGCGCTGGACTAGAGAAGGGGCGGTTGCCGCTTCTCCGGAACATGTGAAGTCCGGCGCGCGGCGGCCCAGCTAGATTGACAGGGTTTCAGGAGCGATTGGCCGATGGCCGTGATGTCCTTCTTCCACAACCCGCATCGCTTCATGGCGAATTCGCTCTGGCCGGCCTGGGGTTTCACGCTTCTGGGCGCGGCTGTCATCACGCTCGGGCTCGCCTATGGCTACTTCCTGACGCCGGAGGATTTCCAGCAGGACGAGCGCGCGCGGATGATGTTCGTCCACGTGCCAGCGATGTGGCTGTCGATCTTCGGCTACGCCTTCATGGTGGGCGCAAGCCTGATCTCCTTCGTCTGGCGCCATGCGCTGGCCGATGTGGCGGCGAAGTCCGCCGCGCCGGCGGGGGCGGTGTTCACGGCCGTCGGCCTCATGACGGGGTCGATCTGGGGCTACACCACCTGGGGCACGTGGTGGGAATGGGGCGATGCGCGCCTCGTCTCCGTGCTCGTGCTGTTCTTCATCTACCTCGGCTACATCGCCGTCTGGCAGGCGATGGAAACGCCGCAGAAGGCCGCCCGCGCCGCCTCCATCCTCTGCCTGGTCGGCGCGGTGAACATCCCCATCATCCAGTTCTCGGTCGAATGGTTCGCCGTCCTGCACCAGAAATCGACCTTCATGAGTCCCGATCCGAAGGCGACGGCGGAGTTCAAGATTCCCATGTACATCACGGCGCTGGGCTTCCTGTCGCTGTGGGGCGGACTGACGCTGCTCAACATGCGGGCCGAGATCATGAAGACCCGTGCAGACATCCTGATCCAGCGCAGACAGACGGCGAACTGAGATGAACACGGTGGACATCGACTACAACGGATACGTGATCGCCGCCTATGGCGTGGCGATCCTTGCGCTGCTGGTCCTGCTGGGCTGGTCGGTGTCGCGGGTTATCTCCGCGCGCAAGCGCCTCGCAGAGGCTGAGAAGGACGACGCCCCGTGAAGCGCTGGTGGGCCATCCTGCCGCTGGCGGCCTTCCTGTCGCTGGTCGTGATCGGGTTCCAGCGCCTGACTGGCGCGGATCCTGCGCCGGCCACCTTCGCATCGCCGACACGGCCCGCGCCTGAGTTCGATGTGCCGGGTCTTGCCGGCGGACGGGTCAAGCTTTCCGACTTCGCCGGACGCCCAGTGCTCGTGAACTTCTGGGCGACGTGGTGCGCCCCGTGCAAGCTGGAACACCCGCTGCTGGTGGAGATGCGCAGGCAGGGGGTCGAAATCATCGGCATCCTCTACAAGGACCCGAAGGGCTACGATGGCGCGCGGCGGCTGCTTGAATCGGAAGGCGACCCCTACGCTGTCGTCGGCCTTGATGACACGGGCGACCTCGGCATCGACATGGGCCTGTCGGGCGTGCCGGAAAGCTTCCTGATCGATGCGCGGGGCACGATCATCAAGACCAAGCGGAACTATTTCGTCGAGCAGGATGTCGTC
>CAZTMG010000256.1:0-2921 GCA_964614815.1 uncultured Rhizobium sp.
AGCCCCGCAAGGACGCCGTGCCGCAGGGGATCGACCTGATGCAGGCCGAATTCGCGCGTCTCGGAGCCGTCCCCATCGCGGAGACGGAGCTGGCGGCGCGCAAGGCCTACATCGTCGGGGGCTTCGGCCGCGCGGTGGAGACAACCTCCGGCCTCGCCGGACAGTATTCCGCGCTTGCCCAGTTTGGCCTGCCGCTGGAGAGGCTGCAGACCTACTCCGCTGAAATCGCCGCCGTCACCGCCGCCGAGGCGGGAGCGGCCGCCCGCAAGTACTTCGACCCCGCGAACGCCACGCTCGTCGTCGTCGGCGACGCCGACACTTTCTGGGATCAGGTCAAGGACAAGCGGCCGGGCATGGAGCGCATCGCCATCGACGAGCTGAAGCTGGACTCGCCCGCGCTGAAATAGACGCGGGACCGGGAAGCGCCCTCATCCGCCGGGCGCCTCCCGTCCGACCTCAGGGCGTCGCCGCAAGCCCGCCGAATCGCGCCGCCGCGGCCAGCGCCAGCAGCATGGCGAGCAGCACGGCCAGCGCCGCCAGCGCAGCGACCATCCGCTCCCGCGTGAGGTTCATCTCGGCGCCGGGATGGAAGAAATAGCTCCGCACGGTCGGCGGATCGACTCGCTCCTTCAGGAACCAGGGGGCCATCCGTCCGCCGATCCAGAGCGAGACGGCTGTCATCAGCACGCTGGCGAGGACCATCGCCATCACGGCGACCGCGCCGTCGAAGCCCGCAGTCATGTGAGACGCCTCCAGCCGGATGGCGACGATCTGAATCGAATCGGCGCCGCCGCACAAGCGCGCCTGGCTGAGGCGCATTGTCCCCGCATGGAAACGCGCCGCGCCTTGCGCAGCGGAACCATGAATGGCTTGCCAAGCGGCGCGACCGGGGGCGAAATCGCCTCGCAGACGATACAACAGGGGCGGAACGATCATGACCGGCTGGACAGCGCCTTCGAAGCGGGAGTCGAAACGGACCGGCTGGTCGCGGCGCGGCCTTCTGCGCGGCGGCGCAGCGCTCGCCGCCCTCGCTTCCCTGCCTGCATGCGCCCACGCCCAGACCCGCCGCCTCAGCCCCGGCAGCCGCATCAATGTCGCGGCCATCGGCGCCGGCGGGATGGGAGCAAGCAACATGTCGGCCCTCACGGGCGAGAACATCGTCGCCTATGCCGACCCTGATCTCGGCCGCGTCGACCGATCGCTGCGCGATGGCGAGGGCGTGCTGCGTCCCGAACGCGAGGCGCTGAAAGCCGCCTATGACAGCGCCGAACACTTTCCCGATTACCGCCGGATGCTGGACAAGCGGAAGGATCTCGACGCGGTCGTCATCGCCACGCCCGACCACCACCACGCGCTCGCCGCCCGCATGGCGATGGAGCGCGGGCTTCACGTCTACGTCCAGAAGCCGCTGACCTACTCCGTGCAGGAAAGCCGGATGCTGCTGGACCTGTCGCGGAAGAATCCGGGCCTCGTGACGCAGATGGGCAATCAGGGCCATTCCGGCGATGACGGCCGCCGTGTCGTTGAGCTGGTCCGTGGCGGCGCCATCGGCAAGGTCAACGAGGTCCATATCTGGACCAACCGCCCGGTCTGGCCGCAAGGCGTGAAGAAGCCCGACGCAGTCGCCCCGCCCGCCTCGCTCGACTGGGATCTCTGGCTCGGCCCCGCCGATGTCGACTGGGGCTATCACCGCGACTACGCGCACTTCAACTGGCGCGGCTGGGTGCCGTTCGGCACGGGCGCGCTGGGCGACATGGGGGCTCATCTGATGGACTTCCCCGTCTGGGCGCTGGATCTCGGCCTGCCCACCCGTGTCGAGACCCGCCACACGCTGTGGGGCGGGGATGACGATCCGTGGGACTACAAGCGTCCCGACGTGCTGACCAGCTATCCATTGAGCTCGATCACCTACTACGATTTCGGCAAGGCCAAGGACGGCCCCGTCCGCCTGATGTGGTATGATGGCGGTCTCGCCCCGCCCACCGCGCCCAACCTGCCGGCCGGCCGGATCATGGAGGAGGAAGGCGGCGTGCTGTTCATCGGCGACAAGGGCATGCTGCTGCACGACACCTATGGCGCCAAGCCCACGCTGATCGGCGAGGAGGCCGTTGCGCGCGGCGCCGCGATTCCGCAGTCGCTGCCGCGCATCAGGGACGGCATCAAGGGTCACGAACAGAACTGGGCCCGCGCCATTCGCGGCGAGGAAGGCATCTCGAATCCTTTCGAGACGGCCTGTCTTCTCAACGAGACCATGCTGCTCGGCATCGTCGCCATGCGCCACGACAAGCCCATCGAATATGACGGGGCGGCCGGGCGCGTGACGAACTCGGAGGAAGCCAACGCCCTGCTCGGCCGGACCTACCGGAGCGGCTGGGCGCTGACGGGCTGAGTCCTATTTCTTCAGGTTGCCGCAGAAGCGCTGGATGCGCCGGCAGGCTTCCTCCAGCTTGTCGGTCGAGGTGGCGTAGGAGATGCGGAACGCCGGGCCGAGGCCGAAGGCGGAGCCGAACACCACCGCGACCTTTTCCTCTTCCAGCAGGGCGGCGGCGAAGTCCTCGTCATTGGCGAGCTTGCGGCCCCCGGCGGAAGTCTTGCCCATGGCGCGGCTGCAATCCGGATAGACGTAGAAGGCGCCTTCCGGCGTGGGGCAGACGAGCTCCTCAGTCTGGTTCAGCATCGAGACGACGAGGTCGCGGCGCTTCTTGAACAGCTCCTGGTTCGGCTTGATGAACGCCTGCGTGCCGTTCAGCGCTTCGACCGCGGCCCATTGCGAGATCGAGCAGGGGTTGGACGTCGTCTGGCTCATCACCTTCGCCATGCCCCGGATCAGCGACTCGGGTCCAGCGGCGTAGCCGATCCGCCAGCCCGTCATCGAATAGGCCTTTGAGACGCCATTCATGGTTAACGTGCGGTCATAGAGG
>CAZTMG010000257.1:0-639 GCA_964614815.1 uncultured Rhizobium sp.
TCGCCGCCACGGCGTAGACATGGCGGCCGGGCGTGGTGTCCCACGCAAGCGTGTCGCCCGCATTCAGCGTCGCGCCCGCCACCCGCGCATCCGCCTGGATTTCCAGCGCGCCCTCATCGCCCTTGCCCGAAGCCAGGATGGACCAGCGGCCCGCGCGATCCGCTTTCGGAAACCGCCGTGCGCCCCAGCTGGGCGTCCGCCCGCGCCGGTCCGGCTCGATCCAGATCTGGAAGAGCGTCGTGGCCTCGTCCTCGAGATTGTATTCGGCATGGCGAACGCCCGTTCCCGCCGACATTACCTGTACATCGCCCGCCGCCGTGCGGCCCTGATTGCCCATCGAGTCCTGATGGGTGATGGCGCCGGTTCGGACATAGGTGATGATCTCCATGTCGCGATGCGGATGCGGGGGGAAACCGGACTTCGGGGCGATCACGTCGTCATTCCAGACCCGCAGGCGGCCCCAGCCCATTCGCCGGGGATCGTAATAGTCCGCGAACGAGAAATGGTGGCGCGCGTCCAGCCAGCCATGGTTGGCGCCGCCGAGCGAGGCGAAGGGGCGAACATCGATCATCGTCAGGGTCTCCCGAGTCCGGTGCTGAGCGGCATATAGTTGCAAATGCAACAATATGCAAACAGACG
>CAZTMG010000257.1:660-900 GCA_964614815.1 uncultured Rhizobium sp.
TGCCGCAAAGGCGGGAGCCGCGACTTGATCCCCGTCAGGTCGCGACCATGACGCCCGGAGTCTGCTCTGGAGCCGTATGAATCCGGACGGGATTGCCTGAAGGGTGTCGAGGGATTTCGGGCGCTCGCGCGGCCCATCCCATGGATCTCGCCCTGCGGGCCGCGAGCGCGTCTTGAAGGATGCAGGCCATGCCTTAACGCCCCTTGGGAATATCCCAATTCCCAACGCCATCAGGAAAGC
>CAZTMG010000257.1:927-2895 GCA_964614815.1 uncultured Rhizobium sp.
GCAAGCAAAAACGCTTCCGGCGGGCAGCCGGAAGCGTTCCTGTCGTCGCCGCCGAAAACCTACTTCACGGGCGAATAGTCCGTCGGGGTCAGTTGCACCGAGACGACGCCGCCCGGAGACTTCAGCAGCGGGCCATCTGCCTCGCTTTCCGTGCGGACCTTCACCCATTCCGGATCCTGCGCGAAGGCCTGCCACATGGTCGTGCGCGCGGCGGCGGTCGGGTAGGCCAGAAGGTAGATCATCTTGTCGGTCTGCGCCGGCTGGTCGGCGACCGGACGCCAATAGAGATAGTTGGTCATGCCGAGGCGCGAGAAGATGCCCATCGTGTGGTTGCGGAATCGCGCGTGAACGTTCTCGAGCTTTCCCGGATTGGCCGTGTATGTGCGCAGCTCCCAGTGCCGGGGCGTGGACGGCGAGGAGAGGTTCAGCTTCGGCGAATAGTCCGTCGCGCTGACGAAGATGTTCTCGATCTTGGACGTCAGCGAGCCGTCCTTCTGGCTGTCGGCATAGACCTTCTGCCATTCCGGGTCCTGCGCGAAGGCCCTCCAGGATTCATCGCGCGCCGCGCGGTCCTTGTAGCCCATCAGGTAGAACAGCCGGTCGTCCTTCGCAGCGCCGGGGGCGGTGTAGACGTGCCAGAAGGCGATCGGCGTCATGCCATGCTTCCTGAACAGATTGATCGTGTGGTCGCGGAAGCGTGCGTCCAGCGCTTCGGCCTTGCCCGGCGCGGCCGTGTAGATGCGCAGCTCATAGAGTCCGATTTCCGGCGCGGCCGGCGCGGCCGGCGCCGAGGAAAGACTGGCGCATGCCGACACGAACAGCGATGACACGGCTGCCAGCGCGATGGCGGCGCGACGGAACAATGAGGGGTGCGGATGGGCGAGTGCGGTCATGTTTCCTGCCTGATCTTCCTTGCGCCGCCGGAACGGCTGTTTGCCGTGAATTAGCGCAGACGGACAGGGAAGGACAGGCCGCGGCAGCACACGCCTTCGCGCGCCTAGCTGAAGGCGAACGCATCCATGCGCAGGATGCCGTAGGTGACGGACTGGTGCAGGTGCTCCGCCTTGCCTGTCCCCGCGCCGAGCGCCACGTAGAGCGGGAGGATGTGCTCCTCGGTCGGGTGATTGCGCATGGCCTCGGGCGCGCGCAGGCGGTAGTTCAGCAGGTCGTCTGTCCGGCCCTCCTTCAGGGCGGCCGCCATCCAGTCCGCGAAGGCTTGGACCCAGTCCTGTTCCGTAGCGTCGATGCGCCCGCCGGACGAGCGGAAGCTGGCGAGGTCATGGGTGAAACTGCCCGACCCCAGGATCAGCACGCCTTCGGTCCGAAGCGGGGCCAGAAGCTGGCCGAGCCGGTAGTGGTGATCCGGCCCCAGCCCGGTCTGAACCGAAAGCTGGAGGACGGGAATGTCGGCGTCCGGCCAGGCCACGATCAGCGGAACCCATGCGCCGTGGTCGAGGCCGCGACGCGTGTCGATGTCCGTGGGCAGCCCGCCTGCGGTCAGCAGGCCGGCAATGCGCCGGGCAAGACCGGCCGCGGGCGGGGCGGGGTATTGGAGCTGGTACAAGGCCGGCGGAAAGCCGCCGAAATCATGGATGGTTTCGTTTCGCTCGGGTGCGCTCACTCCCGGCCGCAGCCGCTCCCAGTGGGCGGAAACCACGAGGATCGCTCGTGGCCGCTCTGGCAGTCGGGCGGGCAGCGTCTTCAGGAAGTCGCGGGCCTCTGCCGGCGCGATGGCGAGCATGGGCGAGCCGTGTGAAATGAAGATCGCTGGCAGCATGCCGACAAGGTGGAGTTGGTTGCATATGCAATCAAGTAGTCTTCCGGTCCATAATTGACGGAAACGGAACGGGCAGGGTGCAGGATGGCTGCAACGGAAAGACGACAGGGGACCGTTGATGCGTATCCGACTCATGTTTGTCCCGCTGGTCCTTGCGGCCTGCGGGGAGCCCCGGGTGCCTGTCGCCGACC
>CAZTMG010000258.1:0-2887 GCA_964614815.1 uncultured Rhizobium sp.
CCTCGCCCTCCGTGGCCGAGACAAGCTCGACCTGCCAGCCCCGGCCCGAGGCGTAGCGCTGGTACATGCGCCAGAGGTCGCCGGCGAACAGGGCAGCCTCGTCGCCGCCCGTGCCGGCGCGAACCTCGATGATGGCCGAACCATCGTCGTCACGGTCCTTCGGCAGGAGCATCAGCTGCATCTCGCGCTCGACAGCGGGAAGCCTGTCCCTGATTTCGGCCCTTTCCTCGATCGCCATGTTGACCAGATCGCGGTCCGCGCCCGGGTCCTCGATCAGCGCCTCGGCCTCGGCCAGCTGGCTGCGAAGCCTCATCACCTCGCGCGCCTTCTCGGCCACGCGCTTCAGCTCAGCATGGTCGCGCGAGAGCTGCACGATCTCTTTCGGATCGGTTGCCACGCCCATGCGCGCCTCGACCTGCTCGAAGCGGTCGATCATCTGGCGCAGGCGGGTTTCGGGGAGGGCGGCCATTCAGGGTCCTTCGGGAAGGCGCCTCATATGGGCCAAGCCCGGCGGCAGGTCCAGTGCCGCCCACCCTCGCCCGCCTTACCGGCCTTTCCGGCCCTTCTTCCCGCGCGCAATCTCGGTGGCGAGGGCGTCGAGTTTCGAGGCCCAGAACACCCGGAAGCGGCCGAGCCATTCATCAACCTCTCGCATCGGAGCGGCGTCGACGGCGTAGACTCGGCGGGCGCCGTCGATGCGGACGGTGGCGAAGCCCGAGTCCCGGAGCACCTTGAGATGCTGCGAAACGGCGGCCTGGCTGATCCCGAACTCCGTCGCGATCACCTCCACCACCTCGCCGGAGGCGTGCTCCCCCTCCGCCAGCAGTTCGAGGATGCGGCGGCGAACGGGATCAGCGAGGACATCGAAGGCGTGCATGGGCTATATATGATCGAAGGGCTCGCCGCGGTAGAAGGCGATGGTGCGCTGGCCGCGCCTTGTCGCCTCGGCTGCATCCTCGCCGCCCGCGATGTCGGCGGCGATCCAGCCCGCGCCGGTTGCCGACACGAAGGACTTGCCCTCCTCGGACACGCCCCAGGCGTGCTCGTCAAACCTGTCGCGGGCCTCCCCCGACCGGGTATGCATGCCAAGCCCGAGCAGGCCCAGCTCCCAGCCGACTCCCACAGCGCCGGGGCCAAACCTGTCCCAGTGCGCATTGGGCGGGCAGATGTGTTCGAGCGTGAGATGCGCGCCGCCGTCCTTCGTCGGCTGCAGCCGGACATTGACCCAGCTGACGGCGCCGCCGAACTCCCACGTGACCGACACAGACTGCGGCGGGACGCAGGACAGGATCGAGCCGCTGGCGTTGTTCTTCACTTGAAACCGGCCGCCGGGTGCCAGGTCGCCGTCCACCTGCGCGAACCAGCGGGCAAGGCGCGCCTTGTCCGTGAGCGCATTCCACAGATCATCCACCGACGTGTCGTAGGCGCGCGAGGCGATCACCACGCGCATCTTCCGCCCTTCGTGAACGCGATCCTCGACCACGCGCGAGACGGCGCCGAGATGGGCCGTGACATCGATGTTCATCAAGTCTCTCCCTGCAGTTGGAGCGGGAGATAATAGAACGAACTTATATAAGTCAATACTTATATGAATCTTCAGTAGCCGAACAGCCACGCCACATTGCGGACGGCCATCGCCGCCAGCGCCAGCGAACCGACAATGAAGACGGCGAAACGCAGCGGCACGAAGTTCGTCGTGATCTGGATGAAGCTGTGCACGACCCGGATCGCGACATAGGCCCAGGCGAGGCCGACCATCAGCGCATCGTCGCCAGGGCCCGCCAGATGCGTGTAGACGCAGAGCGCGTAGAACAACACCGGCTGCTCGTGCAGGTGGTTGTAGTTGTCCGCGACCCACACCGCCTTCGGATCGATCGGCGGCATGCCGGCGTAGGATTCCGAGCCCTTGATCCTCGCGGGGTCGATGCCCGCCCTGCGCATGGCGGGGATGCGCCGGACATAGAGCCAGACAAGGATGATGAGCGTCCAGACGACCAGCGCCAGAACCGGCGTCATCACATTCGAAAGGTAGTGCGGCATCCCTGCCCTCCCTGCTGGCTTCCGTGCTGGCCCCCGGGGGTAGCGGAGGATACGGCGCAAATCCAGACGCGCCGGAACAGCTGTGGACCTTCGGCCGCATGACGGGCGGGGCGCGACGCCCGATCAGCAAGGGGCGGGCAGTCGTGTCATGCCGGCGCGACGACAGCCTTCCGCCCGTTTCCCATCGCGCCACACTCACGTCTCCAGTTCGACATCCCAGTAGAGATAGTCCAGCCAGGTCTGGTGGAGATGGTTGGGCGGGAACTTGCGGCCCTGCTCCTGCAGCTGGAAGGTGGTGGGACGGTGGGGCCTGTGGCGGGGATGCATGCCGATGTCCTGCGCCATCCGGCCGCCCTTGCGCAGGTTGCAGGGGCTGCAGGCGGCGACAATGTTCTCCCAGCTCGTCCGCCCGCCCTTCGAGCGGGGGATGACGTGATCGAAGGTGAGATCCTCCGGCGATCCGCAATAGACGCACCTGAAGCCGTCGCGCAGGAACACATTGAACCGGGTGAAGGCCGGCTGGCGATCCTGTTTCACGAACTCGCGGAGCGCGATCACGCTGGGCAGGCGCATGGTGAGCGAGGGCGAGCGGACGCATTCGTCATACTCGGCCACCACGTCGACCCGTTCGAGGAAGACGGCCTTGACGACCTCCTGCCACGGCCACAGCGACAGCGGATAGTAGGACAGGGGTCGGAAATCGGCATTGAGAACGAGGGCGGGCCACCCGTTCGGCGCGTGTGTGATCACGTGGGTCATGAAAGGCCCGTCGTCTGCGACGGATCAGGCGAGTGCCAAACGCCGGACCCGTCCGGTTCCCCAGCCGCGCCACCTGGCTCCAGCGACC
>CAZTMG010000259.1:0-2861 GCA_964614815.1 uncultured Rhizobium sp.
GCTGGTGGCGGCGATCGCCTCCTATTTCGGCGGGCCGGCCGGCGGACGGGACCCCGCGCTGGCCCTTCCCGCCGGCCCGACCGTCTTCGTGGCGCAATACCAGCTGATCCCCGGGCCGGACTACGCCGCCGCCCTTCGCGACGGCCTGCAGTACGAGCTGATCGACAGCCTGTCGCGCTTTCCGGAGCTGTCGGTGCTCGGCATCGACACCGTCTATGGATCGACCCGGGAAAACGCGCGAACGAACGCGTTCGGCGCGGATTTCATCCTGACGGGATCGGTGCAGGCGACAGGCAATGAGATCAAGGTCGCCAGCCAGCTCATCCGGACCTCGGACAACCGCTTCGTCTGGTCGGACATCGAGACGGCCCATGTGGCCGACGCCTCGGGCATCCTGAACGTGCAGTCGCACATCGCAAGCGACGTGGCGACACAGCTCGGCCAGCCCTACGGCATGATCCAGGAACGGCTGAAGGAGGATCTGTCCGAAACCCGCGCCGTCTCGATGGACGACTATCTCTGCGTGCTGAAGGCCTATGACTATTCGCGCGCCAAGTCGGCGGCGATGCATGCGGAGGTGCGCGACTGCCTTGAGGCGGTCGTCCGCCATTCGCCGGCCTATTCGCCGGCATGGGCCAAGCTGAGCTGGATTTATGGCGACGAGGCCCGCTACGCCTTCAACCGGCGGCCGGACGCGCCGGATCCATTCATCCGCGCGCGCGAGGTCGCCGAAAAGGCCGTCGCGGCCAATCCCTCCTCCGCCATGGGGCACCAGTATCTGGCGCTCGCGAAGTTTGCGCTGGGCGACGACACAGGGGCCCGCTCCTCCATCGAGACGGCGCTGCGCCTCAACCCCAACAATTCCGAGATCCTCGCCGACGCCGCCATGATCCTTGTGACGCTGGACGGGTCCGACCGCGGGCGCAGCATGGCGGAAAAGGCCATCGCGATAAATCCGGGCCACCCCGCGTGGTACTATGCGCCGCTGGCGATCTATCACATCCTGAAGGGCAACAAGGCCGAGGCGCTGGACGCTGCGCAGAAGGGCGCGCCGGACGGCTCGCCCATGGGCGGCTACATGCTGGCGGCGGCGCTGCGGCTGAACGGAAACGACGCCCTGGCCGACCAGGCGCTGGCTTCGCTTTATGCGACCTTTCCGGCCCTGGCGGACAGCGAGCAGGAAGCATTCAAGCGAATGCGCATGCCCGAGCGTATCATCCGGCTGGCGCTCGGCGAGAGATAGGCGCCCGCGTCACGCGGCCTGGCGGATGAAACCCGCCGAGCGGATCAGGCCCTCGCGGACTTCATGGATCGCGATCACGTCGAGCGGGCGGCATGATGGATGCGAAAGGCTTCCTTGCCCTGCAGCGTGGCGGCGCCGCCGGAAAGATCGCAGACCACGACATCGTCGGAAAGAGCGCGCAGAAGGCGTCAAGATTGCGGGCATTGTAGGCGGCAAGCTGGCGGTTTGCGAGAATGCGGGGCGAGGATGCGCGCTCATCAGACCCAGCGCTCCAGGTTGAACAGGCGGCGGTGTTCGTCGATGGCGTAGGTGTCCGTCATGCCCGCGATGTAGTCGCAGACGATGCGGGCGCGCCTCGCCTTGTCGGCGCCTGCCGCCCTGGCCCGTTCGCCCCAGGGCGGGGGAAGCGTTTCCGGTTCGGCCATGAACAGCGCGAACAGTTCGCGCACGATGCGCCGCGCCTGGCTCATCATGCGGTTGACCTTGTGATGCCGGTACATGCGCTCGAACAGGAAGGCGCGCAGCGGCTTCTGGCGTTCTGCGATATCTTCCGAGAAGGCGGCCAGCGGCATCGGCAGCGCCCTCACCTCCTCCACCGAGCGCGGCTTCCATACAGCGGCGCGGCGATGGAACTCGCGCACCAGATCCGTGACCCAGACGCCGATGAGGCGCCGCACGGATTCCGAAATCATGCGGTCGGTCTCGATCCCCGGATACTGGTCCATCACCTCGCGGAACACGTCGCCGGCCAGCGGCGCCTCCATCAGGTCGTGGATCTCGAACAGGCCGGCGCGGAGACCATCCTGGATGTCGTGATTGTTGTAGGCGATGTCGTCGGCCAGGGCTGCAACCTGCGCCTCCGGCCCGGCGAAGGTGTCGAGTTCGAGCGATTGCAACGCCTCATAGTCGCGGAAGGCGGCGGGCAGGCTGTCGAGCGGCCGGTCGGGCGTCACCAGCGGGCCGTTGTGCTTGATGACGCCTTCGAGCGATTCCCAGGTGAGGTTGAGACCATCGAACGCCGGATAACGATGCTCCAGCCTGGTCAGCACGCGAAGGGCCTGCGCGTTGTGGTCAAAGCCGCCATATTCCGACATGACGTCATCGAGCGCCGTCTCCCCCGCATGTCCGAACGGCGGATGGCCGATGTCATGCGCGAGCGCCAGCGTTTCGGCGAGATCCTCGTCCAGCCCCAGCAGGCGCGCGACCGTTCGGGCGATCTGGGACACTTCGAGGGAATGGGTGAGGCGCGTGCGGTAATGGTCGCCCTCATGGGCGACGAACACCTGCGTCTTCTGTTTGAGCCGGCGGAACGCGTCGGCATGGATGATCCGGTCGCGGTCGCGCTGGAAATCCGTCCGTGTCGCGCTCGGCGGCTCGGCGTGCAGCCGCCCGCGGGACCGGTTCGGGTCCGTCGCGAAGGGGGCGCGGGGCGGGGGCGTGAACCGCTTGGCCATGCTGGCGTCTTCCCTTTAGGGTCCTGGCTTCATATCTGAATCGCGGAAAACAGCGAATTAAGGCCGGACATGCCCGATACCGCGACAACCAGCCCGGACGTCACCCTCTCCGCCGCCGCCGCCCGCCGGATCGCGAGGATCACGGCCGGCCAGCCGGAGGGGAC
>CAZTMG010000260.1:0-2856 GCA_964614815.1 uncultured Rhizobium sp.
GGACATGGCTGTTGCTCTTGTTCGTCCCTTTCAGGGTAGCGCCTGCCCGTTACCTCGAAAGTCGATAATGATTTATCGAAAAACAATATGTCCTGTCAAGGGAACAAGTTGGGCGTCTTCGCGGCGGGAGGCGCCGTTTCCGTGATCGCGTCAGGAAAAACGCCCGGCGCGAATAGCGCCGGGCGTCTCCGGTTGACAGCACGATTGTCCGGGATCAGCGCGCAGCGAGCACAATGCCCTCCGCCGCGACGTGGGCGGCGTACAAGCCGGTCGGGTCCTGCTTCGCCACCTCGGCGCGGGTCGCCTTGATGCAGCCGAGATAGGAATAGTAGCCGAGACCGACCACGGGCCCGTTTTCCCTGTAGCACACATCCTTCACTGCAAGGTCCAGTCTGGCGATGTAGGCTTCGGCCGCTTCCGCCGAGACGGGGGCCTTGGGGGTCTGCACGAAGATGGGATCGGCATGGGCCGCTCCGGCCGAAAGGGCGAGCACGGCCAAAATCGCGATGTGTTTCATGAGATTGTTTCTCCGGGCTGTCGTTTGAATGCGCTACTCAACGAACCCTGGAGCGTTTCCGGCTGCACGATTCAGCGTGTTATTGTGCAGCGCAAAAACAATATGCTGCGCCGCATGATTGTCAATTGTCTCAACGTCAAATTTCCGCAAGGGAAGTAGTGACGGACGACGCGCGTCGCGATGCAGATGATGAAGGCCCTGGTATGTGAGGGGCTGGCGCAGGATTTTTCCCGTGTCGGCCTGAAGGAGCGTCCCGTGCCCGAGCCCGGCCCTGGCGAGGTGCGCGTGCGGGTCGAAGCCGCCAGCCTCAACTTTCCCGACCTGCTTATGCTCAAGGGGGACTACCAGTTCAAACCCGAGCCGCCCTTCATCATCGGCATGGACCTGGCCGGCGTGGTCGATGCTGTCGGGCCGGGCGTCGCGGTTCCGCTGGGCGTGCGGGTGGCGGGCGGGGCGAAGACCGGCGCCTTCGCACAATTCGCCCTATGCCCCGCGGACAACCTGCACGCCGTGCCCGATGCGATGTCGCTCCCCATGGCCGCAGCCTATCCAGCCGCCTACACCACCGCCCACGTCTCCCTCATCGCGCGCGGACAGCTGCAGGCGGGCGAGACGCTGCTCGTCCATGGCGCTTCCGGCGGCGTCGGCATGGCGGCGATGGATGTCGGCCGCCTCCTCGGCGCGCGCGTCATCGCCGCCACCGCCTCATCCGAAAAAGCGCAGGCCCTGCGCAACGCCGGCGCGCACGAGGTGGTCGTGCTCGGCGGACGGGCTGGCGACCGGTTCCGCGAACAGGTGAAGGCGCTCACGGGCGGGAAGGGCGCCGATGTCATCTTCGATCCGGTGGGCGGCGACGTGTTCGACGAATCCACCCGCTGCATCGCCTTCGCCGGGCGCCTGCTCGTCATCGGCTTCGCGGGCGGCCGCATCGCCAGCGTCAACACCAACATTCCCCTCATCAAGGGCTTCTCGGTCGTTGGCGTCCGCGCCGGCGAATATGGCCGCCGGTTTCCCGAACGCGGCCGCGCCATCCGCGATGAAATCTGGAGATGGGCTGCGGAAGGAAAGACCCGGCCCGCCGTCTTCGCCGAGCTCCCGCTCTCGCGCTGGCGCGAAGCGTTCGAGCTGATGCGCGATCGGCGGCTGGTGGGAAAGGTGGTGCTGAGGCCGTAGCGCCGTCTTGCTTGCTTCTGTCCGAAGGACTGGGAAGGCGGATCGCTGCCGGCGCGGCTGCGCAAGCCGATCAGACGTTGAACCGGAAGTGCATCACGTCGCCATCCTGCACGACATAGTCCTTGCCTTCCTGGCGGACCTTGCCGGCTTCCCGAGCGCCCTGTTCGCCATTGTATCTGACGAAGTCGTCGTAGGAGATCGTCTCGGCCCTGATGAAGCCCTTCTCGAAGTCGCCATGGATCGCGCCGGCGGCCTGCGGGGCGGTCGCGCCTTTCCTGATTGTCCAGGCGCGCGCTTCTTTCGGGCCGACCGTGAAGAAGGTCTGAAGGCCCAGGAGGTCGTAGCCGGCGCGGATCACACGGTTGAGTCCAGGTTCCGTCAGGCCCAGGCTTTCGAGGAATTCCTTCTGTTCCTCGTCGGACAGCACGGCCACTTCGCTTTCGATCCTGGCCGAGATCACGACGGCGGCTGCGCCCTCATTCCTCGCATGCGCAAGCACGGCGTCCGAGAACCTGTTGCCGCTTCCTGCGGAAGCCTCCTCCACATTGCAGATGTAGAACACCGGCTTCGAGGTGAGGAGCTGGAGCATCTTCCAGGCCTTCTGGTCCTCAGGCGCGATGCTGGCCTTGCGCGCAGGCTTGCCGGCATTGAGCTGCTCCAGCGCCCTGGCGACCAGCGCCAGGGTCTGGGCGGCGTCCTTGTCGCCGCCCTTGGCCTTCTTCTCGAGATTCGGTCTACGCTTCTCCAGAGACTCCATGTCGGCGAGCATCAGCTCGGTTTCCACGATCTCGAAATCCGCCAGCGGATCGATCCTGTTGGAAACGTGGGTGATGTCCTCGTCCTCGAAGCAGCGGAGCACATAGGCGATGGCGTCGCATTCGCGGATGTTGGAAAGAAACTGGTTGCCGAGGCCCTCGCCCTTGCTGGCGCCCTTGACGAGCCCGGCGATGTCCACGAAGTTCATCCGTGTCGGGATGATCTCCCTTGAGCCGGCGATCTTCGCGAGCACGTCCAGACGCGGCTCGGGCATTGCCACGTCCCCGATGTTCGGCTCGATGGTGCAGAAGGGATAGTTGGCCGCCTGGGCGGCGGCCGTACGCGTAAGGGCGTTGAACAGGGTCGACTTGCCGACATTCGGCAAACCCACGATTCCGGTCTTGAAGCCC
>CAZTMG010000261.1:0-2768 GCA_964614815.1 uncultured Rhizobium sp.
GGCTTCCGTAAGCGTCGGGTGGGCGTGGCAGGTGCGGGCGATGTCTTCCGAGGACGCTCCGAATTCCATCGCCACGCAGATTTCGGCGATCATTTCACCGACGCCCACGCCGATCATGTGCGCGCCGAGCACGGCATCGGTGGCCGCGTCCGCGAGAATCTTCACGAATCCGTCGGTGTCGTGGTTCGTCCTGGCGCGTGAGTTGGCGGAGAAGGGAAACTTCCCGGCCTTGTAGGCGATCCCCGCGGCCTTGAGCTCTTCCTCGGTCTTGCCGACCCAGGCGATCTCCGGCTTGGTGTAAACCACGCCCGGGATGATGTCATAGTTCACATGGCCCGCCTTGCCGGCGATCAGCTCGGCGCAGGCGACGCCTTCGTCTTCCGCCTTGTGCGCCAGCATCGGCCCGGAGGTCACGTCGCCGATCACCCAGACGCCCGGCGCAGACGTCCGGTAGTGCTCGTTTGCAATGACGCCGCGACGATCCGGCGTCACGCCCACGGTCTCGAGACCCAGGCCGTCCGTGTAGGGGCGGCGGCCGATCGCCACCAGTACGACATCGGCGTCCAGAGATTCGCTGTCGCCGCCGGAAGCCGGCTGCATGGAGAGTTTCAGTTTCGATTTCAGCTTCTCGACGCCCGTCACCTTCATGCCGAGCCTGAAATCGACGCCCTGCTTCGCGAAGATGCGTTGCGCCTGCTTGGCGACTTCCCCGTCTGCGCCGGGCAGGATGCGGTCGAGAAACTCGACCACGGTGACCTCGGCGCCGAGCCTGCGCCAGACCGACCCGAGTTCGAGCCCGATGATGCCTGCGCCGATCACGATCATGCGCTTCGGCACGGTCTTGAGCGACAGCGCGCCGGTGGAGGAAACGACGCGCTCCTCGTCGATCTCCACGCCGGGCAGGGGCGTCGGCTCGGACCCTGTGGCGATCACGATATTCCGGGTTTCCAGAATCCTGTCGCCCACCGCGACGCGCCCGGGTCCGTCGATGCGGCCATGGCCGTTGAACACGGTCACCTTGTTCTTCTTCATGATGTAGGCGACGCCATTGGTGAGCCCGGCGACCGCGTCGGCCTTCTGCTTCATCATGCTGTCGAGGTTGAGTCTGAGGCCCGTCGCCTCGATGCCCAGCCCGGCGAAATCCTTGCCCGCCGTCTCATAGAGTTCGGAGGCATGCAGCAGCGCCTTGGAGGGGATGCAACCGACATTGAGGCAGGTGCCGCCAAGCTTGTCGCGCTTCTCGACCAGCGCGACCTTGAGGCCCAGCTGCCCGCAACGCGTGGCGCAATTGTAGCCGCCGGGGCCGCCGCCGATGATGACGACGTCAAAGGTCTCGCTCATGGGTCCTGTCTCGTGTCCGTTCGCGTTGCGGGCGAGCTATACGCCCTCGGGACCGCTGGTCAATAAAGGTCCGGGCAAGAGAACGGGCAGGGGTCTCGCGATGCCTGACCCCGGCTTCGGGGCGTCACGCGCGAGGCTGGGCGATGCAGGTCAGAAGACGCGGCGGCCGGACAAATGGTTGGACTCGGTGTCCGGGATCGCTTCGGGCGGCGGCCTGCGGGAGATGGAGGCCGCCATGGCCGCGAGCATCAGCATGACCACGCCGACCGCAAGCTGGTTGTCCCAGAAATGGGACAGGTCCATGTCCACCGTCTGGTCGAGGGTGACGGCGAAGCCGGCAACGCCGAAGCCGCCCGCCAGCGCGATCAGCGCCCCGCCAGGCCCTGCAAAGAACACGGTCAGCCCTCCGAGGAGGCACAGGAAGCTGCCGATGGCCGGGAACATGAAGCTCGGATCCTCCATGTGCGATACGATCTGGCGTGACAGCAGGTGATCGAAACCGCCAAGCTGGATGTTCACGGTCCGGTACAGCAACCAGCCCGAGGTGACGATCAGCATCAGGGCGAATAGGCGCCGCATGTCCGTTCCGGCCTGCGTTCGTGCAGGGCCGCTCCTGTCCCAAACCCGAATGAACATGCCACGGGATACTTAAGGCCGGCCTTGTCCGGCCGGTTCAATTCAACAGATCGCGGAAAGCCGCCAGCCAGACCAGGCAGGCGATCGCCACCGAGAACCAGCCGGCATTCACGGTGGAGGCGCTTGGTCTTGCGTGGGCGGAAGCCTCGGGCGAGGGGGCGGCGCGCGAGGCGCGCTCCCGCCACAAGAAGTAAACGCCCTGTCCCAGAACCAGCAGGGCGACCAGCCAAGCCGCCAGCTGGAGCATCAGGATCATGGCAAGGGCTGTCGCCGCCAGGATGACGGCCTGGCCCGCGATCCAGCCGCGCCGGGCGGCGTCGTCGCGCGCGATCCAGGCCTCTGTCGCCATTTCGGCCGCCGTCTTGGCGCGGGTCGGGGGCGCGGCGTCTGCATCGCCGGCCTCGGCGGCGAGATCGTCCGTCATCTGGGCGATACGGGCTGTCATGCGGTCCAGCGCCATTTCCGTGCGGATCTGGCGGAACAGCATGACGGCGCCGAGCAGCCAGAACAGGCCGGCGATGCGGATGATCCAGGGAAGGATCGCGTTGGAGACGGCTTCCAGCGGATCCAGCGCGTTTCTCCCCTTAGAGGTCGAGCAGCAGGCGCTCGGGGTCTTCCAGCGCTTCCTTGACCCGGACGAGGAAGGTCACGGCCTCCTTGCCGTCGACGATGCGATGGTCGTAGCTCAGCGCAAGATACATCATCGGACGGGCGACGATCTTGCCGTCGATCACGACAGGGCGCTCCTCGATGCGGTGCATGCCGAGCACGCCCGACTGGGGCGGGTTGAG
>CAZTMG010000262.1:0-2740 GCA_964614815.1 uncultured Rhizobium sp.
GGCTGACCGACGGCCGGCCGGGCAGCACGCAGACGCCGAGCCCGACGGCGCCGAGCCTTCCGCGCACGCCCAGGGCGTAGAACAGGATGTGGCCGGCAAGTCCGCCATCGCGCTCCGCGACGAGCTGGAGCACGACATCGCCATCCTTTTCCAGCTGTGCGATGATGCGGGCCTCGTCCTCCCGGCCGAAGGCGCGGGTGGTGAGATCGGCGATGGCGGGCCTGTCGTCCTGCCAGGCGACGCGGATGAGGGGCTTGTCCATGGCGCCTCTCCTACACCAGTCGCGCGCCGGAGGGGATGCGGGCGCCGCGCTGGAACTCCGCCGCCGTCATCTGGCCCTTGCCGGCGCGCTGCAGCCGCGTGAGCTGCACGGCCCCCTCGCCGCAGGCGATGGTGAGGGCGTCGTCGAGCACGTCGCCGGGCTGGCCCCTGCCCTCCGTCGCGCGGGCGTGCAGAACCTTGATCCGCTGGCCATCCTGCTCGAACCAAGCCCCCGGGTGCGGTGAGAGGCCCCGGATGCGGGCCGCGACGTCGCGGGCGGGCAGCGTCCAGTCGATGCGGGCCTCTGCGGCGGAGACCTTGGCGGCGTAGGTGACGCCTTCCTCCGCCTGCTCGGCGAGCTGGGCCTTGCCGGCCTCCAGCAGGGCGAGTCCCTCGACCATCAGGCTGGCGCCCAGGCGGGAGAGGCGATCATGGACATCGCCAGCGGTGTCGTCCTCCGATATGGGCGTGGTGGCGGTGAGCATCACGGGGCCGGTGTCGAGCCCGACATCCATCTTCATGACCTGCACGCCCGTGATCGCATCGCCGGACATGACCGCGCGGTGAATCGGCGCGGCCCCGCGCCAGCGCGGCAGTATGGAGCCGTGCAGGTTGAAACAGCCGAGACGCGGAGCGTCGAGAATCGCCTTCGGCAGAAGCAGGCCATAGGCGACGACGACGGCGACATCGAGGTCCAGGGCGGCGAAGGCCTCGCGATCCGCCTGAGCCTTGAAACTGGCCGGCGTGCGCACCTCGAGACCATGACGGGCGGCGGCCTCATGCACCGGCGTTCGGCGCAGGTCCTTGCCGCGGCCGGCCGGGCGCGGCGGCTGGGAATAGACGCAGGCCACGTCGTGACCTGCGGCGAGGACGGCTTCCAGCGTCGGAACCGCGAAATCCGGCGAACCCATGAAGGCGAGGCGAAGGGACATGGAAGGGCTTGTAGAGCATCATGATTTCGATTGGAAACGGCGCCGGAGCTTCCCTCCGGGGATCAGCGGCCCTAGGGTCGGGCCATGGAGTTCAAACCGCACGAAATCATCCTGATGGCGCTGGGCGTGGCCGTGCCGGTCGTCGTCCTGGGCCTGGCGTTCACGCCCGGCGGACTGGATTTCGTGTTCCATCTCGCTCGGGACCCGGTGATGGGGCCGGTCGTCTTCTTTGGCGGGGCCGCGATCCTGTTCGGCGTGCTGGCGTGGCGCATCTATCGCCGGATCCGCCCGGCGCCGAAGACAGCCCCGCCGCCAGCGACGCCGCATGTCAGCCCCACGAAAATGCCGAAGGTGGAAGGCTCCGCCATCGTCGAGGCGATGCGGACGCGCAAGCCGCAGGATTGACGGCTCAGGCCAGTTGCATCCAGTAGCGCCAGGCGAGCAGCGATCCGAGAATGAAGACGCCGCCGAGGAAGAGGGGCGTCGTGAACTTCTTCACATAGTGGAAGGTGAGCGCCTGGGCGATGGCCAGCGCGACATAGATCGGCCAGCCGCGCAGGAGGCCGTCCAGCGTGGGCGCGCCCATGGCGGCGAGGATCTCCATCGGCTGGCTGTTCGCATAGGGCGCCGGCTTCAGGATGAGCACGGGCGTCACCCCCGAGAGCCACACCATGACGACCGCCGCCGCAAAGACGAGCGCATGCCTGATCCGGTCGGCGCGGGACATGCGGTCAGAAGGGCAGCTTGAAGCCGGGCAACACGCCGCCGAGCCCGCCCGTGGCTTCCTTCATCGCCTCCGCCATGGCGTCGTCCAGCTTGCGGCGGGCGTCGGCATGGGCGGCCTTGACGAGGTCTTCGACCATTTCCCTGTCGCCAGGCGTCAGCAGCGAGGGGTCGATGGCGAGGGCGTGGAGTTCGCCCTTGCCCTTCAGCGTCAGCTTCACCATGCCCCCGCCGGCGGAGCCTTCCGCCGTGATCTGCTCCATGCGGGCCTGCGCCTCCTGCAGGCGCTGCTGCATCTGTTGCGCCTGGCGCATGATGTCGGCGAGGTCTTTCATATGTCGTCGTCCTCATGATCCTCGGGATCGGGGATCGCCTCCTCGGCGCGCTCCCGATAGCCGAAATCGACATGTATGACATTGGGCGAATCCGGAAAGTCTTCCGGATCATCGGCCGGCTCCGCGTCCTCGACGCGCAACACGCGGGCGCCGGGAAAGACCCGCAGCGCCTCGGCGATGCGCGGATGGGCGGCGGCGCTGGCCAGCTTTTCGTCCGTCCGGCGCTTGCGGCGCTCCTTGACGCTCTCGCCGGCGGCGGCGCCGGACTGTTCGACCGTCCATTCGACGCCGGTGACGCTCTCGAGCCAGTCCTTGATGCGCTGGGAAAGGTTGGCGGGCGCATTCGGCGCGGCGGCATAGCTGAAATGACCGAAGCCGATCTCGGCGGGGCGCACGAACCGCTCGATCTCGTATTTCAGCGCGATCTCGCGGCGGGCCTCCAGCTCCGCCACGATCTCGCGCAGCGATGACAGGCGCACGATCTCGCCA
>CAZTMG010000263.1:0-978 GCA_964614815.1 uncultured Rhizobium sp.
ACATGTTCTGCTATCGCCGCTTCGGCCATAACGAGGGCGATGATCCGACGATGACCCAGCCCCTGATGTACGCCCGGATCCGCGACCAGCCCTCCACCCGCGAACTCTATGCACGTCGCCTGGTCGACGAGGGCGTCGTCACGGAAGACGACGTCAGCGGGATGATCGCGGAGTTTGAGACCTTCCTCGAAACCGAGTTCGAGAAGGCCAAGACCTTCAAGCCGGGGGCTGCCGACTGGCTCGACGGCAAGTGGGCCGGCCTCGGCCTGCCGAAGGATGAGGAGGGTCGCGGCAAGACCGGCGTTGCGATCGCCAAACTCAAGGAGATCGGCAAGAAGATCACGACTGTCCCTGCAGGCTTCAACATCCACAAGACGGTCGCCCGCACGGTCGAGGCGCGTCGCAGGATGGCGGAGACCGGCGAGAACATCGACTGGGGCATGGCCGAGCACATGGCCTTCGCCACGCTGCTCGAAGAGGGCTTCCCGGTGCGGCTGTCGGGCCAGGATTCGTGCCGCGGCACGTGCACCCAGCGCCATTCGCACGTCATCGACCAGGTGACTGAAGAGCGCTACACGCCCCTCAACCACATCTCGCCCACCCAGGCCAATTACGAGGTGATCGACTCGCTGCTCTCGGAAGCGGCCGTGCTCGGCTACGAGTATGGATATTCGCTGACGGCGCCCAACACGCTCGTGCTGTGGGAGGCCCAGTTCGGCGACTTCGCCAACGGCGCCCAGGTGCTGTTCGATCAGTTCATCTCCTCTGGCGAACGCAAGTGGCTGCGCATGTCCGGCCTCGTCTGCCTGCTGCCCCATGGCTATGAGGGGCAGGGGCCGGAGCATTCCTCCGCGCGCCTCGAGCGCTTCCTCCAGATGTGCGCCCAGGACAACATGCAGGTCGTCAACTGCACGACGCCGGCCAACTATTTCCACGCCCTGCGCCGCCAGATTCACCGCGACTTCCGCAAGCCGCTGA
>CAZTMG010000263.1:995-2712 GCA_964614815.1 uncultured Rhizobium sp.
GTCGCTGCTGCGCCACAAGCGGGCCGTCTCGTTCTTCAGGGACATGGGGCCGAACACCTCCTTCCACCGCATCCTGCGCGACGGCGCCGAAGTGCCCGAATGCAAGGCCGATGTGACGCTGAAGGCGGACAAGGACATGCGCCGTGTCGTGATGTGCTCGGGCAAGGTCTACTTCGACCTGTTCGAGGAGCGCGAGAAGCGCGGGATCGACGATGTCTACCTGCTGCGCATCGAACAGCTCTATCCGTTCCCGGTCGCATCCCTCATGAAGGAGCTGGCGCGCTTCCCGCAGGCCGACATGGTCTGGTGCCAGGAGGAGCCGCGCAACATGGGCGGCTGGAGCTTCGTCGACTGGAACATCGAGAAGACGCTCGAAAAGCTGGACGTGAAGCACAAGCGCGCCCGCTATGTCGGCCGCCCGGCCTCCGCCTCCACGGCGGCCGGCACGATGTCGCTCCACAACAAGGAGCTTGCGGCGTTCCTGGATGCGGCGTTCGAGGCGTAGTCGTCCGGGGCTACCGTCCCAGATGCGCCGCGGCCCATCCGCCAAGCCGTTCGATGGCCTGGCGCGCCGCGCCGAGCATGGCGTAGCGCGCCTGGAAGACATGGAACATCTCCGGCCAGATCTCCAGCGTCACGGGAACGCCGGCCGCGCCCAGCCTTTCGGCCAGCGCAGTTGAATCCGACATGAGCACCTCGGCTTCGCCCGTCTGGATGTAGGCGGGCGGCAAGCCGCGCATGTCTGCGTCGAGAAGGGGCAGGCTGCCCGGGCCGCCAAGATAGGCCTGCACGCGCGCGGAAAGGCCCTGTGTTGTCACCACGGGATCGCGCCCCGCCTTTGCCGTATGGCTCCATCCCCGATTGGCAAGGTCGACCCAGGGCGACAGCAGGATGAGCCCGGCCGGCATCGGCGCGCCGGTCTCGCGCAGCCGCAGCAGCATCGCCAGTGCGAGCGCGCCGCCGGCGGAATCGCCCGCCACGATCACATGGGCCGCCTTCACGCCCTCGTCCATCACGCCGAGATAGGCAGCGATGCAATCCTCCACCGCCGCGGGGTGGCGATGTTCGGGCGCGAGGCGGTAATCCGGAATGATGACGCCCACCCTTGCGCGCGCGGCCACCTGGCTTGCAAGGCCGCGGTGCGAGCGCGATGAGCCCATGGTGAAGCCGCCGCCATGGCACCAGAACAGCACATGGTCGCCGCTGCCGCCTTCCGGCAGCAGGGCGAGGCATGAAACGCCTTTGAGGACGATGGTGGATTCCGTTGCGATGGGAGGCGTCGGATCCGTTTCGGCGAAAGCGTCATAGGCGCGGCGCAGGGCGGGGATATCGGACGGATCGATCTTGCCCAGTCGGCCTGCGACCGCCTCCCGCGCCCGCGCGAGTTCGCCGGCCTCGGACGATCCTGTGTCAGGCGATACGGGGCTCAAACGCATCCTCCCACGCTCCAGCCCCGCTGGAGCCAAGCACAGGACGTCCCCGAACGCCATGCCGGACAGCACGGGCCCGGCGCGCAAGCGCGCCGGAGTCCGTCTCACATCTGCATCGTCCAGCCTTCGACCGCCATGGCTGCCTGGCGCACGGCTTCCGTAAGCGTCGGGTGGGCGTGGCAGGTGCGGGCGATGTCCTCTGCGCTTGCGCCGAACTCCATGGCGACGCAGATCTCGCCAATCATTTCGCCGACGCCGACGCCGATCATGTGCGCGCCGACCACGCG
>CAZTMG010000264.1:0-2702 GCA_964614815.1 uncultured Rhizobium sp.
TGGCGACCTTCATGCCCTCGCCTTCCTCGCCCAGCCGGTTGGTGATCGGCACGCGCGCATTCTCGAAGATCACGTCGCAGACATTGGCCCCCTGCTGGCCCATCTTCCTTTCGGGCTTGCCGATGGAAACGCCCGGCGTGTCGCGCTCGACGATGAAGGCGGAAAGTCCCTTCGGTCCCGGCGTGGCGGCGTCCGTCCGCGCCATCACGGTGAAGATCGTCGCCTTGTCGGCGTTGGTTATGAACCGCTTCGATCCGTTGAGCACGTAGTGGTTGCCGTCGCGCGCCGCGCGCGTCCTCGCCGATCCCGCATCCGATCCCGCCTCCGGCTCGGTCAGGGCGAAGCTGGCGATCGCCTCCCCGCTGGCCAGCTTCGGCAGCCACGCCCGCTTCTGGTCTTCCGTGCCGAACATCACGATGCCCTGGCTGCCGATGCCGACATTGGTGCCGAAGGTCGAGCGGAAGGCCGGCGAGGTGCGTCCCATCTCCAGGATCACCAGAGCCTCTTCCTCCATGGTGAGCCCGAGCCCGCCATACTCCTCCGGGATCGAGAGGCCGAACAGGCCGAGGTCGCGCATCTCCTGCACGATGCTGTCCGGTATCGCGTTCGTCTCCGACACCAGCTGCTCATTCGGCCGGCAGACCTCATTGACGAAGCGGCGCACCGTTTCTATCAGCTGCCCGCGCGTCTCCGCATCCAGCGCCATGTTGCTCTCCCGCTGTCTCGCAAGTGCGCTGCGTCTCTCGCATGTGCGGCAGCATTTTATCAACAGCGTCGTCAACAGTTTCCACAGGGCGCCGCGATTGGCGCCGCGAGCGGTTGTGTCATGCTCGACTTGTCCAGAGAGGAGACCGTCGCGGGTCGAGCAACTGGATGTCCCCACGGGTAAGCCTGCTTGGACAGGCGCTGAAGACGGGGAGCAAACGAGCACCGGAAGCGAGGTCGCGCCTGCCAGGCCGGCCTTGCGCCCGAGGCGGGTTCCAAGACCGCGCGGGCCCTCGAGAGGGGATGACCGGACAAGAGCGTGGCTTCAGCTGCGCGGAGACAGGAAAGTGGGCGCAGGCCCAGAGTTCTGTCGCCGGCACACCAGGACGCTCCAGGCTCTGCTTTCGCCGGATGGCGTCGGACGGGCGCGCCCCTGATCAGGGCGAGGGTTGGAAGGCGGAAGGCCCGATGGACGAACCGGCGGCCACCATGGTGTCGCGCCGGCCCTGTGCAAGCAGAGGCCGGCGTCGCCGTTTCTGGCCTCCCGGAATCTGGCCTCCCGGAACAAGACGCCCCGCATCTCGCGATGCGGGGCGTCCCGTCCGTCGGAAGGAAAGGCCTACATGGCTCCCTGCGTCCCAGCCGGCGGCGGGGTGTAGGACCCCTGTACATTCTGCTTCACCGCCAGCGGCGACCCGATGTCGAGATAGACATTGTTCGTCTCGCTGTAGGCGGGCCAGTCGATCAGGCCCTCCACGCTCGGATTGCCGGTCTTGGCGAACTGCGCCCACACCGTGGCTGCATCCTGCGCCACCTTCATGTCCGTCTCGTCGTGCGCCGGGACGGCGTTCGAGCAGCCGCCGCCGCGTGCGAGGAACAGCGTCGTCGGCGAGGAAAGGCCCGTCGGCACGGCGCCGAACACATAGGTCAGCTCCAGCCCATGGAACGCCACGCAGCCCTTTTCCTCGCGCCAGCCCTTGGGCAGGTGCGTGAAATTGTAGACCCAGGTCGGCGCCCCGGCCCGGGCGTGCAGGTTGGCCATCAGCGGCACGTTGGTCTTCAGCGAGGATTCGCCCGCATTCGCCCCCACGATGAGCGGGACCTTGTGTTGCTTGCCCGCCTCGAAGATCGCGCTCACCGGCTCGGGGATGACATGGCCGTCGACCACGACATTGGCGCGGAAGCCGACCTCCTCCTTCGCCGCCGTCTCGATCAGCGTCTGCCACGGCAGCGCGCGCAGCGCCGCCAGCGTGTTGGCGTCTTCCTTGACGCCCAGCGCCGCCGCCAGCTTCTGGCCCGTCGCCTCTGCGTCCTTCAGCAGGGTTGTCCGCTCGGGCGCCACCAGCGCCGAACCGCTCTCCACGATGGCGCGGTCGAACAGGCCTTCCGTCAGCGGCGAGGCCATCTGCGAGATCACCTTGGTGCCGCCGCCGGATTCGCCGAAGATCGTGACATTGTCGGGATCGCCGCCGAACGCCGCGATATTGTCCCGCACCCATTCCAGCGACGCCTTGAGATCCAGCGTGCCGTAATTGCCCGATCCCGTTCCCGATTCAGCCGAAAGGGCGGGATGCGCCAGATAGCCCAGCGGCCCGAGCCGGCTGTTCACCGTCACCAGCACCACGCCCTTGTTGGGCAGGGTGGGGTGGTTGTAGGTCGTCGACGAGCCCGTGCCGGTGGTGAGGCCGCCGCCATGGAAGAACACCATCACCGGCCGCTTCTCGTCGGCTGTCTTCGCCGCCGTCACCACGTTGAGATAGAGGCAGTCCTCGCTCAGCTCCGTGTTCATGCCCATGCTGCTCTGGCCCTGCGGGCAGCGGTTGGGCCATTTGGTGGCGTCGCGCACGCCCTCCCAGCTCGCCGCCGGCTGCGGCGCCTTCCAGCGCAGGTCGCCCACGGGGGGCGCCGCATAGGGAATGCCGCGATAGATGAAGGCGGTGACGCCGATGTCGGTCACGGTCTCGCCGCGCACGGCGCCCTTCGCGGTCTGAACGATC
>CAZTMG010000265.1:0-2620 GCA_964614815.1 uncultured Rhizobium sp.
TACGGCGACGCGCGAGCTTACCAAATTCGTGTTCCGGGGAATCTTTGGCAACCGCAAGCGGTAGACCCCCGGGAGGGACGGCATGTGCGGCAAGTTCACACAAATGGCGACGTGGAACGACGTCGTCGCCTTTTCCCAGCCGCTGGCTGCCATGCCGGAAGATGCGCCGGTCACGGTGTCGACGCCAATGCGGACGGCGAAGGTGATCCGGCTGGGTGAGGACGGGCGACGGGAGCTGGTTCCCATGCGCTGGGGCTTCTCCAGGCCTGAAAACCCGTCCTTCAAGCCCGATCACATGCATGCGCGCGCCGAGACGATCGACCGCCGGCCGGCGTTCGCCGAGGCCTTTGCCGAGCGGCGCGGCATCGTTCTGGTCGCGTCCTTCAACGAGGGCGAGGCGCTGCCCGGCGGCAGGACGAAGCAATGGGTGATCCGCTCCAGGGACCGCACGCCCATCGCCATCGCCGTGATCTGGGAGGAGTGGGTGGGAGACACGGGGTCGGAGCCGACCTTCGTGATGGTCACCGTGCCGCCGAATGCGCTGGTCGGACGAATCACCGACCGCATGCCGGCGGTCCTGCGACCAGATGATTGGGCGACGTGGCTGGGCGAGACGGAGGCGTCTTTCGATGACGTGAAGGCGCTGCTCAGGACCTTCGACGATGAAGGAGCCTGGGAGATGACCGAACAGGCATCGAAACCGACAAAGCGCGCAGGCGGGGCGCCCCAGATGGACCTCTTCTGATCGTCTCCACACGGACGATTGTGCGTGCAGGACGCCGAAGATCCTCGCAGAAATTTTTTCGCGAGGACTCACGCGGGTGATTTTGGAAACTTCGCGTTCAGTTTCTCGCGGCAGTTTGCACGCCATCAGATCGATACGGCGACTCGCGCATTGCATCGCCGGAGCAAGTTGAAACAACCTGGAGAGCAGAATGCCCGCAAAGACCAAGACCTCGAAGAAGACCATCCCGATGGCTGCGCAAGCCGCCGCCTCGCCGGCGCCGATGCCGACCGCTCCGATGCCTGCATCGGGCGCCGCCGCACCGGCCGCGACCGTGATCCCGATGCCGAAGAAGATGGTCGTCAAGAAACCCGCCGCGAAGAAGCCGGTTCCGAAAGCGAAGCCTGTCGTGAAGGCTTCCGCCAGGAAGCCGGCCGCGAAGAAGCCGGCTGCAAGGAAGGCCGTTCCGAAGATGAAGATGGCCGCGGCGTCCGTGAAGCCGGCCAAGAAGGTCGCCCGCAAGAAGAAGTAGGGCGCAGGCCGAAAGACCTCCGACTTCATGCGCCGGCGCGATCCCTGGATCGCGCCGGTCGTGTGTTGGGGTCAGGGTTGATTCGTCAGGACGAACCACAGGCCGGCGGCGGAGACCGCCGCGATGACGAAACCGGTCAGGGTCCAGCCCCAGCCGCTGGCCTGCCTGACGATGACGGGCGGGGCGGGCTCGGCGGCGCGGGCGATGGCTGCATCCAGCTTGTCGAGAGTCTCGGGCAGGTTTCGCAGGCGTGCAATGGCTTCGCGGGCGGTCTTGAGCGCCAGCTGGCGAAGGCCCTCGGGGCCGAATTCGCGGCGGCTCCAGCGTTCGATGACAGGGCGCGCGGCTTCCCAGATATTGTGCGCGGGATCGATCGATCTGGCGACGCCTTCGACCTGGACCATGGTCTTCTGCAGCAGGATCAGCTCCGGGCGGAGATGCATGCCGAACTGGCGCGTGATGTCGAACAGCTGGAGGAGGACGCGCGCCATCGAGACGTCCGTGGCGTCCTTGCCGAAGATCGGCTCCCCGACGGAGCGGAGCGCCTGGGCGAATTCGTCCATCGAATGCTCGGCGGGAACATAGCCTGCCTCGAAATGCACCTCCGAGACGCGCTTGTAGTCGCGCTCGAGGAACCCCTTGATGATCTGGGCGAGGAACAGACGCTCGTTCGGGCCGATCCGGCCCATGATGCCGAAATCGACCAGCACGAGCCGCCCATCCGGCGCCAGGATCATGTTGCCCTCGTGCAGGTCGGCATGGAAGAAGCCATGATCGAGGGCGCAGGCGAGAAAGCCGCGGGTGATGCGGTTGGCGAGGTCGATGCGCTGTCCGGCGGACAGGGGGCCGGGGTCGGTGAGGGAACGGCCCTCGATCCATTCAGTCGTGAGGACACGCTGGCTGGTGCGCTCCCAGTCCACCCTGGGGGCGTGGACATAGCCGTCGATGGCTGCGATCTCCGCGAATTCGGAGGCTGCGCCGGCCTCGAAGCGGAGATCCATCTCGCGGGTCAGCGAACGGGCCATGGTGTCGATGAAGGCGGCCGGCTCCATGCGCTTCACCTCGGCGTTGCCGTGTCGCTGGGCCGAGTAGGCGATGCGCCTCATGGCGCGCAGCTCCCGCGCGATCATGCGCTCGATATTTGGCCGCAGGATCTTCACGGCGCGGGGGCCGTTCGGTGCTGCCATCCGGTGGACCTGCGCGACAGACGCTGCGGCGACGGGCTCGGACAGGGCCGGGAAGAGGCGCGCGGCGTCGGCCCCGAACTGCTCCTTCAGCGTCTTCAGGGCCTGCGATCTCGGAAAGGGCGGCAGCGAGTCCTTGAGGCGGGAGAGGTCGGTCGCGGTCTGGACGCCGATGACGTC
>CAZTMG010000266.1:0-2619 GCA_964614815.1 uncultured Rhizobium sp.
AGACGTTCGAGGCGCTGCGCGAACCAGCCGTGAGGCTGCCTGATGGCCGCTGGACCATCGGCTACGGTCACGTGCGCACCGCCCGCGAAGGTCTGTCCATCACGGCCGCAGACGCCGAAACTCTCCTCATCCAGGATCTGAGGCCAATCGAGGCCGCCATCTCCACGATGGTGTTCGCTCCGCTGATGCAGAACCAGTTCGATGCGCTGGTCTCGCTTGCGTACAATATCTCGCTGGGGCAGTTCAGGGAGTCCGAGATCGTGAGCCATCTCAACGCCGGCAACCATCTTGCCGCCGCCAATGCCTTCGATCTGTGGCGTCGCGCCCGGCTTCACGGCCGTGTCATGGTGGTGGACGCCCTGGTTCGCCGCCGCGCCGCCGAGAAATCACTCTTCCTTGACCATCCCAGCGGCCCGCCCTCCGCGCCGACTCCGATGGTCCAGCCTGAGATGGACATTCCTGGGGATACTGCGCCGCGTGAGTCGCGGCCGGCGCCGCCGCGGGAGGAGCCTGAATCGACGGGAGCCGGCCACTCCGCTGCTGCAAGCGATGAGATCGCCGACGCCGTGCGCCGTCTCGCCGAGCGCATGCAGGGCGCCGTTGCCCCTGCGCCGGAACTCCCTCTGCCTCCGGGCGCTGTGGTTGTTCCTGAGACTGCGCCCGATCCACAACCAGAGCCGGCCAACGATGTTGCGCCGGCGACCGTTGCTTCCCCCGCAAGCGAACCTGCGCATGGCCCTGAAACGCCACCTGTCACGGCCAGGCAGCTGGCGGCGGCCAGCCGCACGATGGCCGAGCGCGTCTCGCGAATCCTCAAGGGTGTTGAAACCCGCATCGCGGCCCAGGAAGTCGCGTCGCAGGCGCCGCCCGTTTCCCCAAGCCAGGCGGGCGCCGGACCCGAGCCTGCCGCGCAACGCGCGACGGTAAAGCCGGCTGCGCCTGTACGCGAAGTCCGCGAAGGTCTTCCCGATTTCGATCTTCCCCCCGAGACCTATGCGGTCGACGGACTCGCCCGCTCCCGTCGCCTCATCGACGACACCGAGATTGTCGAACCTGGCCGCGACCCATCGCAACTTTTCGCCGAAGCCGAGCGGCGCGCGCGGGTTGTGAACGGCCAGTCGCGCCGCATCGGGCCGATATCCGGCCGGCTGCTGATCATGGCGCCGTGGATTGTCGTGTTTGCCCTGTCGGTTCTGGGCTTCGTCATCGGCGCTGTGGAGGCCTTCAAGGACAATGGCGTCGCCGCCGGCGTTCCCCGTCTCGCCGCGACCCTGATGGCGGTTTTCGGCATCATGACGCTGATGAGTCTCTACTATCTCTTCGTGAAGCGCTCCTCCGACGACGCGTAAGGCTTCCCTCAGGAAAGCTGGTATTCCGTGCGCGCGCCGCTAGATTGCGCGCATGATCCCCAACGCACCCCGTTCCCTCGATTTCGATCTCGGCGAAACCGCCGACATGATTCGCGATACCGTGCGCAACTTCGCCCAGTCCGAGATTGCCCCCCGCGCCGCAGAGATAGACCGCACCGACGAGTTCCCGCGCGATCTCTGGCCCCGCATGGGGGAGCTTGGCTTGCTTGGCATCACGGTCGAGGAAGAGTGGGGCGGCGCCGGTCTCGGCTATCTTGAACATGTTGTGGCGATGGAGGAGATCAGCCGCGCCTCCGCCTCCGTCGCGCTCAGCTATGGCGCCCATTCCAATCTCTGCGTCAACCAGCTGCGCCGCTGGGGCAATGAGGCGCAGAAGAAGAAATACCTCGCCAAGTTGATTACCGGCGAGCATCTCGGGTCTCTCGCTATGTCCGAGCCGGGCGCCGGTTCCGATGTCGTCTCGATGAAGCTGACGGCGACCAAGAAAGGCGACCGCTTCATCCTCAACGGCTCGAAGATGTGGATCACGAACGGCCCGTCGGCGGACACGCTGATCGTCTATGCCAAGACCGATCCGGAGAAGGGCTCTCGCGGCATCAGCGCCTTCATCATCGAGAAGGGTTTCAAGGGGTTCTCGGTGGCGCAGAAGCTGGACAAGCTCGGCATGCGTGGCTCGGAAACGGGCGAGCTCGTGTTCACCGACTGCGAAGTCCCGGAAGAGAACCTGATGGGCCCGCTCAATGGCGGCGTCGAAATCCTGATGTCCGGCCTCGACTATGAGCGGGCAGTGCTTTCCGCCGGCTCTACCGGCATCATGCAGGCGTGCATGGATGTGGTGCTGCCCTATATCCACGACCGGAAACAGTTCGGCAAATCCATCGGCGAATTCCAGCTCATCCAGGGCAAGATCGCCGACATGTATGTGAAGATGAACGCGGCGAAGGCCTACACCTACGCCGTCGCCAAGGCCTGCGACGCAGGCCGTACCGCGCGGAAGGATGCGGCCGGCGCCATTCTGTTCGCTGCTGAGACGGCGACCCAGCTTGCACTGGACGCGATCCAGATCCTCGGCGGCAACGGCTACATCAACGACTACCCAACCGGTCGACTGTTACGCGATGCAAAACTCTACGAGATCGGGGCGGGCACAAGCGAGATCCGCCGTTGGCTGATCGGGCGGGAGCTGTTTGCGGAGTCGGCTTAGGTCACGCACTCATAAACGGCCAAGCGGGATTCCCAGGTGGGGCGA
>CAZTMG010000267.1:0-2599 GCA_964614815.1 uncultured Rhizobium sp.
GCTGATGCGCTCGGCCAAGCGCGCGCGCCGCGCCTCCAGGATCGCGCCGCCGCCGGCACCCGCGGCTGACAACTGAGCCTCGCGCTCAGAGGCCGGATTACCCAGCAGACCGCTCGCGCTCGGCGCGCCAGGCCCCGCGGCGGCTGTCGTGTCCACAATGATGATCGCGATCCATGACGCTTCCTTTCCCGTCCTCTCGCCCTGGCCGGCGCCCGGCTAGCTGCGCAATTTCTCGATCTCCGCCGCCAGCCTTGCCTCTTCCGCCGTACGGAGCACGGGCGGCGGTTTGCGCCGCGGTTCGGCCGCTTCGCCGACGCGCGGGGCGGGCTGCTCGCGCGTGCGAGTTTCGCTGGAGCCCGGCGGGACGACGCGGGGGAGGGACCGCGCGCTGGAGGGGGCGGGGCCGGTCTTGTCCTGCATGGATCGTCTCCCTGACCGATTCCTTTCAGCCGGCGCCGCCCGCCGGATCACGCCGGCGGACGGTCGCGCAGGCGATCGATCTCGCGCGCCAGGCGCTGGTCGTCGTCGGTGACCAGCTTTTCGAGCACGCGCACACGGTCGCTCAGCCTGTCGATCTGCTGCTGCATCTGGGCGATGACCGCGCCATCAGCCTGCGACAGGCCGCTGCGAAGCTCGGCGCGCTTGCTCTTGCCCTGCTGGATGATCCAGACGATCGCGACCACCATCGCAAAGGGCGCAACAACTGCCATCACGCCTTCCATCCTAGAACCCCGTCACGCCAAGCGCCGCGGCCGGCCGCCAGTTGATGCCAAAGTCGCAGTCCGGCGGGCAACCGCGCGAGGCCATGTCGAGCACAAGCCCCCTGTCGCCGCCGCCGAAGGCGATCCGTACATCGCCTGCGTCGAGATGAACCACGCCCAGCCGGGCGCCGGCAAGGAGGGCCGCCATGCCGACGGCCAGCAGCGATGCTGCACAGGCGAGCCTGATCTGAAGTCCGCGATCCATGATGTCCCTCTTCTCGTTGTGCGGGGCTCTTGTTCTGGTTCGGCGTTCCGGCGCAGCAGCCTGTCGGGAGGCTTGGGATTTTTCGGCTGCTGCGCCGGGGGTGGAAGTCGTCTAGCGTCCCTCGAGGTCGCGGAATTCACGCCTGAGACGCCATTCCTCCGACGTCACCGCGCGCTCCATGCGGGCCAGGCGTTCGTCCATGTCCTTGAACTTGTACCGGATGTTGGAGAACGTCTCGCGCGGACGGTCGTTGACCGAGGTCCAGAAGCGCTCCTCGTCCGGCGTCAGGTTGCGCGGGCGATAGGGCGCGTAGGGCGTGATCGCCCAGACCACGAAGTAGACCGGGATGATGAAGCCGACGCCCGTGAAGAGCAGGATGGCGGCGCCGATGCGGGTGATCGTCGGATCCCAGCCCATGCGCTCGGCGATGCCGCCGCACACGCCGGCGAGAACCTTGTCGCGCGACCGGTAGAGCCGCTTCGGGTTCGGGGAGGAGAGATAATCGTCGCGCATCAGTTGATGTCCCCACGGGTGGATTGGGTCGGACGCGGGCGGATGGGTTGGGCGTCGGGCTCGATCAGGCGTTCGAGGGTCTCGATGCGGCGCTCCATCGTGCGGGCGGAGCGCCAGAGGTCTTCGAGCATCCGTTCATCATCCTCCGTCAGGTTCCGCGCCGTGCGGTTCTTGGAGATGTAGTGAAGGATCATCCACGGAAGGATGACGAAGAGGGAGATGATGGCCACAAGGCCAAGGCTCATCCCCATGACCGTTTCGGCCGCCATCACGCACCTTCGCTTTCAGAGGTCTTGCGGCGGGCCGCAGCCGGCGCCGGGGCTGTCGCGCCGCCGCGGCGGCGCTTGATCTCGGCAAGCTCCTTCTCGATCGCCTCCTCGGCGGCCAGCTCCTGGAACTGCGCTTCCAGGGAACGGTCGCCGACATTGATGAGATCGGCATAGGCTTCCATTTCGTCGACCTTGCGCTCGACCTGCGCATAGCGGCGCATCGCCTCGTCCACCTTGTTGATCTCGATGCGCGAGCGCATGGCGATGCGCTGTTCGGCGGCTTCGCGGCGGACGACCAGCGCGCGATGCTTCGTCTTGGCCTCGTCCAGCTTTGCCTGCAGCTTCTCCAGGTCTTCCTGGCGACGCAGCGAGACTTCCTCGATCGCCTTCAGGGCCTGACGGCGGCTCTCGATCTCGCGCTCGGCGCGCTGCTTGGCGGCAAGGGCGCCGCGGGCGAGGTCTTCACGCCCCTTTTCCACGGCGAGCTCGGCCTTGGCCGTCCAGTCGAGGCGGGTCTGCTCCAGCTGGACGATGTCGCGCTCGTATTCCTTCTTGTCCGCCATCGAGCGGGCCGCAGCGGAGCGGACCTCGACGAGGCAATCCTCCATTTCCTGGATGATCAGCCGCGCGATCTTCTCGGGATCCTCGGCCTTGTCGAGCATCGCGTTGATGTTCGAGTTGATGATGTCGGACAGACGGGAGAAAACGCCCATATCAAGTACCTTTCAGTGTCTTCCCGGTTTGGTTTCTTGTTGTTGTCGTGCCGATGAAGAGGAGGTCAGAAGAGGATGCGCGCGATCAGGAAGCCGGCGATGAAGAAGCCCCAGCTTTCGAACGGCCTGCGAGTCAGC
>CAZTMG010000268.1:0-2304 GCA_964614815.1 uncultured Rhizobium sp.
GCACGCCCTATTTCGAAGGCTGCCTGCCGATCGAGGTGATGGCGGAACGCGGGCTGGATACGCTCCGCTACGGTCCGATGAAACCGGTCGGCCTCACCAATCCCCACGCCCCCGGCGAGAAGCCATGGGCGGTGGTCCAGCTGCGCCAGGACAACAGGCTGGGCACGCTGTGGAACATGGTCGGCTTCCAGACCAAGCTGAAACACGGCGCCCAGCAGGAGATCTTCCGCATGATACCGGGGCTGGAACAGGCCCAGTTCGCCCGCCTCGGCGGCATCCACCGCAACACCTTCATAAACTCCCCTGCCCTGCTCGACAGGCAGCTGCGTCTCAAGGCCGATCCGCGCGTCCGCTTCGCGGGGCAGGTAACGGGCGTAGAAGGCTATGTCGAAAGCGCCGCCATGGGTCTTGTCGCGGGGCGCATGGCCGCAGCCGAGCGCCTTGGACGAAAGGTCGACCCGCCGCCGCCCACCACAGCCCTCGGCGCACTGGTGAACCACATCACGGGCGGCCACGTGCTTGGCGAAAGCGGAATCGCCAGACGGGGCTCCTTCCAGCCGATGAACGTCAATTATGGCCTCTTCCCCGATATCGGCCCTGTCGACCTGCGCGGGCCGGACGGCAGGCGTCTCAGGGGCGCCGACAAGGCCCGCGCGCGCAAGCGCGCCATGTCCCTTCGCGCGCTTGAAGCGATCGGCGGGTGGCTCGATGGACAGAAGGCGATGGCGTCGGCCGGCTAATCCGGCCGCTCCCCGCGCAGCACGCGCTCGAACTGCTCGCGACTGCCCATCTTGGCCAGCGCCTTGTCGAAATCCGACTCGAACGCGAACGCGCCCGAGGAGTTCGTCACCACGCCATAGAGGGCGCGGAACAGGATCAGCGCCAGCACGCCCGCCATGGGTTGGCCCAGCAGGAACAGCGCGAAGGCGCCGCCGAAGATGGCGAGATGCAGGACAACGATCCGGCCGTAGGGCGCGAACATCTCCGCCATCGGGTTGCTCTCCCTCCATTCGCCCTTGCTGACGAACTCGCGGAAGAACACCAGCACCTGGAAGGCGATGATCGCATAGACGAAATAGTCGACATGCAGCCCGCTCTGCAGCCCGAACATGAACATCGCCGGAATGTCCATCATGATCGGCGGGTTCCCGGCGAACGCGCCCCCGCTCATGCTGACGAACCCCATCAGGAATGTTCCGTGCACGGCGCAGAACAGGCCGTAGTGAAACACGAAGAACGCCGAAAGCGCTATCCCCGCCAGCAGGCCCACGCCGCCATAGCTGGCGCCGGAAATGAAGATGCGCGGAATGGTCAGCACGCCTGCAATGATGTTCTCCATCCAGTAGAGCATCACCAGCGGCACGGCGGTCCATCCCCACATCACCACGCCATAGATCGGGAACAGGTCCACCGCCAGGCCGACCAGAACCAGAGGCTGCGTCAGCGCCCGCGCCCAGCTGCCCGGATTGAGAAGTTTCTTCACGCGCTGTCCCGCCCTGATTCCAAGCCCTGGCAACCCTATCGGTCCCATCCGTCCGAATCCACCGGCGCCTAGGGATCGGACTCCCGTTCCCTTCGGCTCGGAGCCAGCCGCCGCGTCAGCGCCGCGATGAAGATCCGCCAGCGGCGCAGGAAAGGTCCGTCCTCCGGATAAGCGGCCAGATGCAGCATCGCCGGCGCCAGCGCCTGCGGAAGTCCGCGTGCGCTGGCGGCCGCATCGTCCCAGCGAAGGTCCGCGTCCGCCAGACCCGCAACCAGACCCAGCCGCGCCTCGCCCAGCCGCCCCAGCACCGCCAGTTGCTCGGCCCGCGCTGCGGGCTCCAGCGCCAGCCCGGCCAGCCGCATGAGCGCGCTCTCCACCGCCAGGTGCCGTTGCGCGTGCGCGCTGTCCGGCTGGTGGCCGCCCGAATGCAGGTGATCGTCGAGAATGGCGTCGAAGGCGTCGATCAGCGCATTCACGGGCGCGACAAGGTCCTTTCGCCCGCGCGTCACCCGCGCCAGCTCCTCCGCCAGATCATGCCGCCTGACCGGGCCCGCGCCATGGTCTCGCGCCACCATTGCAGGCGGATCTTGCCGAGCATGGGCTCCCTGGCCTGCAAGGTCCGCTGCAACTCCCGGTTCAGCAGGTAGATTGCGACCAGCAGTTCGCGGCCCGCCTTCGGCGCATAGCGCGTCGCCAGCCAACGGTCCTCGTCCGCCTGTTTCAGCCGGGCGTCGAAATCGCCGGCGCTTGCAAGGGTTGGCGGAATGGCCGTATCGCTCATGTTCAAAATCAGAAAAACGGCCCTATTTCAGGACCAGCAC
>CAZTMG010000268.1:2329-2561 GCA_964614815.1 uncultured Rhizobium sp.
AACGAGAGGGTAATCCATGGCTTTCACGCTTCCCGCCCTGCCTTATGCGCGCGACGCGCTGGCGCCGCATATCTCCGAAAACACGCTCAATTTCCACTATGGCAAGCATCATCAGGCGTATGTCGACAACCTGAACAAGCTGGTCGCCGGCACCCCCCTGGAAAACGCGCCGCTGGAGGAGGTCGTCAAGCAGAGCTGGGTCGACCGCAAGCCTGGCGTCTTCAACAATGCC
>CAZTMG010000269.1:0-2556 GCA_964614815.1 uncultured Rhizobium sp.
TGGCAAGAAAATGAGCCACTGGTTTGCCCTCGTCGCCACGCGTAAGGGCGCCAAGCATGCCGAGATCGTCAGCTGGCTGAAGACCGAGCACAAGCTTGGCCACGGTCACGCCAACGCCATTGTCGCGCATTGCAAGGCCGCTGACAAAGGCTGAGGCGGGCAGGGGCAACGATGGGCATCGAGATTCTGGACAGCGTCAACGATCCCGGCGTCTCCGGCAAGGCCGGCGACGACCGTTACGGCTTCGACGCGTCAGCGGGCCGCGCCTGGGTCATCGATGGCGCCACCGATGCAACCGACCTGAAGCCCTTCACGGGCGCCGAAAGTGGCGCGGCCTGGCTGGCCGAAGCCGTCTCGTCCCGCCTCATGTCCGGTCCGCTGGCCGGCGAGGCGGCAACCGATTATTTCGGCCGTGTGCTGACGGATGTGCGCGCCGAGGCAGAACGCAAATCGAAAGTCCCGCTCGCGAGCCTTCCGGGTGAAGCCATGCCAGTCGCCTCCGCGATGTGGCTGCGCCGCGAGGAGGGCGCCTGCGAATTCGTCTGGGCGGGTGATTGCTTCGCTGTCGCCGGCACAGGCGCAGGCGAGGCCCGCCTCATCGGCACGCAGGAAAAGGCTGACGCCGAAACCCGCGAAGCCGGCCGCATGCTCGCCCTGTCGCCCGAAGAGCGCTGGGCGATCCTGCAAGCCCAGCGCCGCGCCGCCAACGCGCCCGAGCGCGGCCTGATCACGCTGAACCCGGCCGCTGCCGCGCACCTCAATGCACTACGCGTTTCGCTGCCGCTCGGCACATCCGTCCTGCTGATGACCGACGGCTTCTTCCGCTTCGTCGAACCCTACGGCCTCGACACGCCCGCAAGCCTCCTCGCCCGCGTTCTGAAGGATGGTCTCCTGCCCACACTCCGAGCCCTGCGCGCCCACGAGTCCAAACCGCACGGCCAGCGCCTCAAGGCGCGCGACGACGCCGCTGCGGTCCTCGTCAGGCTCTAACTCGGCCCGCCACTTCCCCGCAAACCGCCAGCAGCCGCGCAATATCCTCGTCGCGCGAAAGCCGGTGATCGCCGTCCTTGATCAGGGTCAGCACAAGGTCCTCCGCCGTCAGCGCCGTCGTCAGCGCCAGCGCATGACCCCAGGGCACATCCGCGTCCTGCATGCCCTGAAGAATGCGCACTGGCCCGGAATAGGGAATGTCCTTGTCGAGGATCGACCATTGCCGCCCGTCCTCGATCAGCGCCCGCGTGATCGGGTAGGGTTCTCCGTAGGCGGAGGGCCTCAGCGTGAAACCCTCGCCCATGATCTCCGCCTGCTCTTCCGGCGAAAACTCCGGCCACATCAGTTTCTCGGTGAAGTCCGGGGCAGGGGCGATCAGCACGAGGCCCCGCACGCGCTCCGGCCGCGCCAGCGCCGCCAGCAGCGCCATCCACCCGCCCATGCTCGAGCCGACCAGCACCAGCGGCCCCTCGCTCAGCGCATCGATCACCGCCAGCGTATCCTCGCGCCAGGCCGAAATCGTCCCGTCCTCGAACCGTCCCTCCGATTGACCGTGCCCGGAATAATCGAACAGCAGCGTGCCATGCCCCTTTTCAGCCGCCCACGCCTCCACCGCCTGCGCCTTTCCGCCGCTCATGTCTGACTTGAAACCGCAGAGCCAGAGGAATGTCGGTGAACCTGCAGCCGCTCTGCCGCGCCGGTAAGCCAGGCGCCTGCCTTCGGGTGAGGTGAAATAGTCCATTGTCATGGCAGTTGCCTTCCGTCATCTGTCTCGCCTGTCAAGCGAGTCGAGGCGTGCCGCGTGTTGGGCGATTTCCCGGATCTCAAGGGCCGGACCATTTTGCAGGTCGCGCCGGAACTCTCTGCCGGCGGCGTGGAACGCACGGTTCTGGAGGTCACCGAAGCCATCATCGAGGCCGGCGGCCGCGCCCTGCTCGCCAGCAAGGGCGGGCGCATGGAGCCGGAGTTCGAGCGCCTCGGCGGCGAACTCTTCCGCATGGATGCCCGATCCCGCAACCCCGTCACGATCAAGATCAACGAGGTCCGGCTGCGCCAGATCGTCCGCGAGGAGAAGGTCGATCTCGTGCACGCCCGCTCCCGCGCACCGGCATGGAGTGCCTGGGCTGCCGCAAAAGCCGAAGGCGTCCCCTTCGTCACGACCTATCACGGCGCCTATTCCGGCACGTCCGGCCTGAAGCGCGCCTACAATTCCGTCATGGCGAAAGGCGATCTTGTCATCGCCAATTCCGAATGGATCGCAGCGCATATCCGCAAGGTCCACGAAACCGATCCTGCCCGCATCGTCACCATCCCGCGCGGCGTTGACCTCAACGCCTTCGATCCGGCCCGCGTGCCAACCGCCGAGGTTGAGCGTATCCGCGCCCTCTGGGGGCTGGCGGGCGATGCGCGTCTCATCCTCTTGTTGCCCGGCCGCCTTACCCGCTGGAAGGGGCAGGGGATTGCGATTGAGGCGATGTCGCAGCTGACAGCCGAGGAACGCGCCGGGCTCGTCCTTGTTCTCGCCGGCGACGCCCAGGGTCGCGATTCCTATGTCGATGAGCTGGA
>CAZTMG010000270.1:0-1140 GCA_964614815.1 uncultured Rhizobium sp.
CAATCGCCGCCCTGCAGCAGGAAGGCCCTGCCTTCCGCAACCTCGCCGAGGCGCTGTGTCAGCGTGCGCGCCTCGCCGGCAAAGACCAGAGGGGGATAGGTGGAAAGCTGCGCCTCCACCGCCGCGAGCCTAGTCAGGTCCGGATAGTCGGCGGGAATGTGAAGCGCAGGCTTGCGCCGCCAGGAGTCGGGGGACCAGCCAACCGGCCCCGCAGTCATTCCGTCCGAATGGGCCATGTCGCCACCTGCTCCAATCGACCCGGCGCGTTCGAGAACATCGCCGAAGCCTGCATCAATCTGGTTACGCTTCGTCATGACACATCCTGCATCGCTGCGCGAACAATTGCGCCAACATGAATCTCGGCCGCGTCGGCGACCCTGTAGCCTGGTTTCGCGCCGTCGAAGGCCAGGAACAGGTCGGTGCCTGACAGCACGATCACGTCTGCACCCTGCCTATCGACCAGCTTCCGGCCAGCCGCGAGAAAGAACCGCTTGTCATCCTCCGTCGCCACCGCGGCTGTCGCCATGGCCACATAGCGGGCATGCACCTCTTCGAGATCGTCGCCCAGCGGCGTCGCGATCTCCACCGAGGTCACGCCGCCGTAGAATTTCGAGCGCATCACGGCCCCTGAGCCGAGAATGCCGACGCGCTTCACGCCCATCTTGCCGAACTGCTCATTCAACTCGGGGATCGCGTTGATCAGCGGCAACGGCGATATCGCCATCAGTTCGCGGATGCAGAAATGGCCGCCCATGGAGGTGACGGCGGCCGCCTTCGCTCCCGCCGCCTTCAGTCGTCCGATCAGACCCGCGAAGATGGCCGCCTGGGTTTCAGGATCGTTCGCAGCCATGTTCGCCGTCATCTCGCGGACGTCGGCGTTGACGATGGTCAATTCGAGCTTCCGGCCCGCGGCAGCAAATGCGCGGGCAAGGCCACGGTAGTAGAACTCCGTGGCCGCCGGCCCAATCCCGCCTATCAGACCGACATGCATGACTACTGCAGCCGTTCCGCGATCTGCACCGCATTCAGGGCGGCGCCTTTCAAGAGCTGGTCGCCGGAGATGAAGAGAGCCAGCGAATGGCCGCTCGGATCCGAGATATCCTCGCGTATGCGGCCGACCAGCACATCGTTCTGCCCGCT
>CAZTMG010000270.1:1168-2547 GCA_964614815.1 uncultured Rhizobium sp.
CGGCATCGGGAAGTGGTTGCGGGCGCGGTCATCGACCAGCTTAACCCCAGGCGCCCCAGCGAGGATGGCGCGGGCCGCATCGACCGAGACCTTGTCGGCGAACTCCGCCGTGATCGCCATCGAGTGGGCGCGCAGAACCGGCACGCGGATGCAAGTGACGCCCACCCGCAGATCCGGCAGGCCCATGATCTTGCGCAGTTCCTTGACGACCTTCTGCTCCTCGCCATTGTAGCCATCCTCGCCAATGGTCGTGTTGTGGCTGAACAGATTGAACGCGTAGGGGTGAGGCAGCACGCGCGGCGGATAGTTTTCGCCCTTCAGATAGGCGCGCGTCGCTTCCTCCAGCTCGTCCATGGCGGGGCGGCCAGCCCCCGAAGCGGACTGGTAGGTCGCCGCGATGACGCGCTTCAGCGCGCCAGCCTTGTGCAGCGGCCAGAGGGCCATGACCATGATGGCCGCAACACAGTTCGGGTTGGCGTAGACCTTCTGTGACGGCGTGATGAGATCGCCATTCACCTCGGGCACAACCAGCGGCACGGAGGCATCCATGCGGAAGGCCGATGAATTGTCGATGGCATAGGCCCCCGCCGACGCCGCGATCGGAACATACTGCTTTGAGATATCCGTCTCGGAGGCAAAGAGCGCGATATCCACGCCATGGAAGGCGTCATCGGTCAGCACCTGCATCTCGACATCCTGACCCCGGAACTTGAACCGCTTGCCCGCCGACCGCTCGGATGCAAAGGCCTTGAGCGTGCGGGTGTTGATTGTCGAGTTCTCAAGGCAGCGCAGCATCTCCGCGCCGACCGCGCCGGTCGCGCCAATGACAGCGACCGTCCTTGCGGCCGCGCTGGCCTTGGCGCTGCGCTCCACTGTCTCGGCGGTCTGATTCACGACGCGGTCTCCTTGGAGGCCGGGAGACCGGGGCGGCAAAAAGCCCCGACCTTTTACCGGCGGGGCTCTGGCTTTGCTCTGGCTAGTTCGTCACAGCCAAGCGCGCCATTCGCCCCGGATGGGCAATGGTCTTCCAGTAGCGCTTGAAAAACGAACGTAGCATGGGGATGAGCTTCTACGCGACGTCACCCGCCCGGTCAACTGTTGCGCGCCAGGGACTGAAAGAGCCCTCCAGGGGCAGCCTTTGCCTTGATCCATCGACGCCATCCCAGGCTAGGTCATCAGGGCGCAGTCCATGTCGAGTTCTTCGGCTGCCTGTTCGAGGCGACGCTTGACCGACTCGGAGACCAGAGCGCGGTAGGGAGGCGAAACCTTCAGAGTGAGGGTGTCGCCGTCACAGGAGAGGCGGGCGTGCTTCAGCAGGGCGGCGGAGCGACCCGAAAAGTCAGCAGCCAGACGCATCAGGGCGCCGAGGGCGCGCGCCC
>CAZTMG010000271.1:0-2544 GCA_964614815.1 uncultured Rhizobium sp.
GCGTCCAGGACTGTCTGGATCGATCCGCGCAGCGCGTTGAAATCGTTTGCGCCGGGCCGAAAAGCGGCTGTCCGGATTCATACAGGTTCCGGAGGCGCTTGACCGTCTGGAGCGGCGCGGGGATACAGCCGCCTCCCATTCATGGAGTCTGGGATGCCGCGCGAGATTGCCTGCGTATCGTGAGCCGCGTTGATCCGGTGACCGCCGGATGCCGCCGCTCACGCTGAACGACCCGCCGCCCGCAAGGGCCGCGGCGCTTATCCACGTTCAGACAGGCATTCGCTTGAACATTTCAAAACATGAGCAGCGGACGCTGCACGCGCTCGCGCAGGGCGGGCGCATAGACCATCACAAGGACGACCGCGGCATAATCATCGCGGTGGATTGCATCACGCGGGAAGGATGGCGGCTGACGGACTGCACGCTTCCCGTTTTCCGAAGACTGCGGAAGCGCAGACTGATCCGCAGCGAGAAAGGCGGACCTTACCGCGTGACCCGCGAAGGGCTGGCGGCGGTGCGCGCGCAGCCGGACAACCGGTAGGCGGGCCAGGAGAGGCGGACGCGCGCCAGCCAGCGGCGCGCGTCCGTCTTCCCGCAACCAGCGGCGATATCCCATCTTGCGCGATGCGCGCGCTTCAGCATGAAGGAGGCGCACAGGAACGAGAAGGTTGAGTGGGACCGCATGACGACGCGCAGGCGCTACAGGCCCGGAGACTTCAAGCTCATCGTGAAACGGGCGCGTGCGGGGCTGGGCCTGTTCGCCGGGGAGGCCATTCCGAAGGGCGCGTGCGTGATCGAGTATGTCGGCACCCCTTTGACCAATGAGGAACGCAACGCCAGCAATTCCCGCTACCTGTTCGAGATCAACTCGCGGCTGACGATCGACGGCAGCCCGCGCTGGAACAAGGCGCGCTACATCAACCATTCCTGCCGGCCGAACTGCGAGGCGGCCATCGCCAAGGGTCGCATCTGGATCTTCGCACGCCGCAATATCAGGCCCGGCGAGGAGCTGGGGTATGACTATGGCGAGGACTATGTGGGGGAATATCTGCGCGGGAAGTGCCTCTGCGCGAAGTGTGCGCCGCCCAGGATGGAAAAGGCGGAGAAGGCGAGAAAGGCGGCCTAGAAGGACGCCTCCGGATCCTCAGGCGATTCCCTCCTGTCACGCCGGCGAAACGGCGGAGTCGCGCGGGCCGGGAGCATCGCCAGGCCGTCATGGCCGATGAACGGCGGCCGGATGGCGCTGCGCGGTTCCGCACGAGAAGCGGGGATGCTGATGATCGGCCCGGTCAGATCCCGCCGCCGGAGATCGAGAACTTGCGGCGGGCGCCAAGCAGTTTCTGCGCTTCGCCGATGGCCTGGGCGGCCGACTCGGCCAGCTTGAGGCGTGGTTCGGACCGAAGGGCTTCGAGGGCTTCGGTGAGGTGCGCGATGCCTTCGCGGAGCATAACAGGATCGAAGCGCTTCTCGGCCTTGAGGCGGAGGGCGCGGCCGAGCGTGATGTTGGCGGCGATCCAGCGGTCGGGCGCGACGGAGCGGTTGATCTGGGCGAGCGTGGAGCGGGCGATCTCGACCGCGCGGTCGATCCAGGCATCATTGCCGGCGAAGGCGAGCTGGAGCGCGCCGGCGGAACTGTCGTCCACCATCTCGGCGAGCAGGGCGGGATCGGCCTTCGGCTTCTGGTCGAGGATGGACAGCACGGCCTCCACCACGGGCTGCAGGCGTTCAGCCCGGAAATCCTGCGGGCGGCCGAGGGCGGGGCGGTACTGTTTGGCGGCGGCGTAGGCGAGGGCGCGGGCGAGCGCCTCGGTCCAGGCCGACTTCTCCTTCGGCATGGCCAGCGTGATCGGCTGGCGCGGCGGATCGAAGGTGTTGGACGGGCGGGCCAGCATGCGCGCAACGCCCTTCGACCCCTTGGGCGTTTCGGCCCAGAGGATGAGGTCAGCCTCGGTGCGCTTCATGAGCTGGTGGGCCTTGTCGTCGCCGTCCAGATTGCCGGGATAGGCGATAACGCGGAACGGGCCCCCGAACATGTAGTCCTTGAGGTGGTTCTCCACGGCCCTGGCGAGGAAGGCGGAGATGGCCGAGCGCCGGCCCCTGCCGCCCCGCACCACCAGCACGCGGGCCCCGACATCATCATTGCGCCGGACCCTGGCGGCCAGGGCGTTGCGGTGGAGGGCGATGAGCCCGCGAAACAGGGCGGCGACCATCAGGACGGCCGCCGCGAGCGCGATCCCGATGGCGAGGATCATGCCGATGCTGGCGAGCGTGGGCGATCCGGCGAGGGACGATTCGAGCCCGCGCCAGGCATCCGCCAGCGATTTCAGAAGGTTCTGAACAAAGTCCATCAGTTATCCCGCCGCCGGTCCGGAATGCGGCTCTGCAGCACGGCAATGTACGGGGGGCGGAATGTCCGCGCAACGTCTCCCGGCGCCACAGTCTGTGGGCGTTCGACAGTTGACGGGGCTGACGGGCGGGCGCCGGCCGCGCCGCATGGTTAATTCCTGCCCATGATGGCGACCCCGGCAGGATTCGAACCTGCGA
>CAZTMG010000272.1:0-2478 GCA_964614815.1 uncultured Rhizobium sp.
TTCGCGCCCTGCCCGCCACGGCGGCCGCGGCCGATCTCGCGCACGCCTTCCGCCTCGCCGTGCTGATGCGCGAGCCGGAGTCCGCTGCGCGCATCGTGCGAAGCTGGAGCGCGGGCGGAGATACGGCGGCGCTGTTCCGCCGAGCCGCCGACGACCTGACGCCGGACGTCTTCCGCCCGGCGACGCCGCCGCCCGCGCTCGGCGCTCCTTTCGTCCGCATCGCCGGACGCAAGCAGCTGGAAGCCATGGCGCTGGAGTTCCGCAACTGCCTCGCCGATCAAGCGGGCCGGATCGCGGACGGACGCCTGGCCGTCTATGTCTGGCGCGGCGAACCGCTGGCGGCGGTCGCGATCTCGCGGGACGCGGCCGGCTGGCGGCTCGCGGAAGCCAAGGCGCCGGACAATGTCGACCTCGAGGAGGCGTTCCTGCACGAGCTGGTCGCCCGCCTCGGCGCCGCCGGCGTCCGTACCGGACCGTCAGTGCAGTCGATCCAGACGCGCCTTGACGACTGGGCCTGCGGCAACCGCTATCCCGCCGCCTACAGGCCGGACTTCATCGAGAGCCTGGCGCTCGGGGATCTGTGGTCGTGAAAGGCGGGGGGCGGGCGGCAGCCCTCCCCCGCTGCGATCTCAAAGCCGAATCTTCCCGCTGATGATATCGCGCGCCACCTCCGCCGTGATCGGGCGGTATGAGCCCGCCTCGTTGTCGACGACGAACAACGGATCGCCGGTGTTCGTGGGATCGAAGCCTTCCCTCACTAGATCGACCTTGCGGTATTTCAGCGTTCCCGTGGTCTCCGCCTCGTCCTGCAGCCGCAGGAAGACGGGTCGCGCATAGGCCGGCAGGCTGGCGGCAAGATGCGCATGCAGCCCCGCGAGATCAACGCCCGTCTTCGGCGAGATCGCCGCCATGCCCGCGCGGCCATCCTGGCCGGGCACGGCGACGCCATAGACGATCGCGTGCTTCACGCCCGGGAAAGACGCCACGGCGATCTCCACCTCGCTTGTGGAGACATTCTCGCCCTTCCAGCGGAAGGTGTCGCCCACCCGGTCGACGAAGTAGACGTAGCCGTCCGCGTCCATCCTCATCAGGTCGCCGGTGCGGAACCACCTGTCGCCCTTCACGAACACGTCGGTCAGGATCTTCTTCTGCGACTGCTTCTCGTCATTGTAGCCGTCGAACCGCTGCCGCGGCTCGTTCGTTATCGGCCCCACCGCCTCGCCAATCTCATCGGGCGCCGCCTCGATGCAGAATCCATCTGGCCCGCGAACCGGCTGCTCGGTCTCGACATCGAACCGGATGATCCGGGCCGGCAACCGCGAGCGCAACAGGCGCGGAATGCGCCCCACCGCCCCGATCTTTCCATCCAGGTTGAAGAAATTCACATTGCCCTCGGTCGAGCCGTAGAACTCGACCAGCCGCCTGATCCCGGTCCGCGCGACGAACTGCTCCCACACATCCGCGCGCAGGCCATTTCCAAAGCCCTTGGTGATCCTGTGGCTCCTCTCCAGCGCGGTGGGCGGCTGGTTCATCAGATAGCGGCCAAGCTCGCCGATATAGACCAGCATGGTGGCGTCGTTGTCGATCGCCTCCTGCCAGAAGTGCGAGGCCGAGAATTTCCGGCGAAGGATGATGCACGCCCCCGCATTCAGCGCCGTACCCACGCCGCACATGCCGCCGGTGGCGTGATAGAGCGGCAACGTCAGCAGGATGCGTTCCTTGTGGCTGGCTTCAGTTGCATCCTTGAATACCCGCATCAGCCCCCGTGCGCGCACGCCCGTTATCTTGGCCGCCTTGGGCAATCCCGTTGTGCCCGACGTGTAGATGTAGAGCGCCACGTCCCCGCCCTTGACGCCCGCGCGCGCGGCCCTGTCGATCCGCCCTGGCGCAGCCTGGTCCACGGCCTCGTCGATCTGCGTCAGGCCTTCCGCCGCCCCGCCCAGCACGAACGCGCCCAGGGCCAGCGGCGCCTGGTCCCGCGCGGAGGCATACTGCGGCGCCAGCTCGGGATTCATCACGATCGCCCGGCAGTCGGCCACCCTTATGCAGTGCGCGAGGCCTGACCCGGAAAGGTTGTAGTTGATGAACGCCGTCCGCACCGCGATCTTGGCCATCCCGGTCCAGAAGGCGATGTAGTCGGGACGATTCTCCATGAAGAGCGCAACCGTATCGCCCTTTTTCAGACCGACCGACTGCCCCCAGTGTGCAAACCTGTTCGCTCGCGCCTCGAAATCGGCGTAGGTCATGTCCTTCCCTTCGAAGGAAATGAAGGTCCGGTCGGAATGATCGTCGATGGCGTCCTCGATGGCGTCAGCCAGCGTGTATTCCGCCTCGGGATCGAACTTGCCGATCGCGCCGATGATCCGGCGGAAGCCATTGATGTAGATCCAGTCGCTCTTGATACGGTCGATCAGGTTCATGGGGCGCCTGGCCCTGAGGGGCGGGAGCATCAGGGTGCGCCGCCGCGAGTAAGACCGC
>CAZTMG010000273.1:0-2466 GCA_964614815.1 uncultured Rhizobium sp.
GCCCCCGGACTCCCAGCGACAGCCGGAGACCCCGACGACACCCGGCAGCGGGCCGTAGTCATTGATCCACAGGGCGTCGCTTGACCTTGGCGGCGAACCGTCTGAGGCCTTGCGCTTCCGAAGCCTGACCTGACTGTCTGGAGTGTCGCCCCGTGAGCCCCCGCACGGTTTCCGTCGTGAACATGAAGGGCGGCGTTGGCAAATCCACCACCGTCGCCAGCCTCGCCGAGGCGCTGTCCATCGACGGGCTGCGCGTGCTGGTGGTCGACCTCGATCCGCAGTCCAACGTCTCGATGATGCTGGCCGGGCAGGACCGCTGGATCGAGCTGCGCAAGAACGGCCAGACCATCGACGAGTATTTCAACCAGTTCGTCTATGGCGGCGAGCCGCGCTTCTTCCACGAATTCATCGCACGCCGCGTGAGCGACATTGCCGGCGATCCGCCCCTCGACCTGCTCATCTCGACGCCGGAGTTCCGCTATATCGAGCGGCATGCGCTCGAGAAGTGGGTGGCCCAGGGCTTCGACATCCGCCAGCTCAACAGCCGTTTCTCGCGGCTCACCAACTCGGCCATCGAGAATGTCAGCGACAGTTACGATGTCGTGCTGTTCGATTGCCCGCCCGGCATCTCCATGTTCGCGGAGGCGGCGATCGAGCTGTCGGAATTCATCGTGATCCCGACGATACCGGACTATGTCTCGCGCCTCGGCATCTTCGCCTTCCGCAAGCGCGCCCTGCGCGCGATGGAGCAGCGCCGCTTCACGGACGAACGCATCTGGACGCTGATAACGAAGTTCGAACAGCACAACACGCTTCATCACAGCGAGGCGGGGATGCTGAAGGAGCAGTTCCACGTGTTCGATACGCGCATACCGCAGGCCGAGCAGATCGCCCGCGCGGCGGAATGGTCCGACCGCAAGCGCACGTTCGAGCAGAAATATGGCGCGGCGGCGCAGGTGATCCGCCAGTTCGCCGCGGAGTTCCGCGAGCGCGCCGGCCTGATCTAGCGGAGGGCAGCCATGATCGACCGCGCGCTCGCGGGCATGTTCAAGGTGATCGCGGACGAGGCCGCCGCCAATCCGGCCTTCGGCAGGAAGATCGAGGATGCGCTGGCGAAGTTCGGGCAGGAGCTGGCCGAAAAGCGCATGGCCGAGCGCAATGTCGACGGTTTCCATCCGCTGGTGGAATACAGGCGCGACATGGCCGGCTTCGAGGCGCGGCTGGCGAAGTTCGACGCGAAGGAGCTGCGCGCTATCATCGACCGGCACCACCTGGACCCCGCCCATACGCTCAAGGGCAAGGGGACGAAGAAAGCTCTCGCCGCCCTCATCCTCGACGTCGCCCGCAAGCGCGCCGAGCGCGATGCGAAGTTGTTCGAGTATTAGGGCTGACGGGGCGCATTGCGCCCGCCGCCGTCCCGCGCGATAGAGGGCGCGGGACTGGTCAGGGAGGGCGGCATGAAACCCAAGGTGGAAGCAGGCACATACGCCCTGATGGCTGTCGGCCTTACCGTCCTGGTGGCGTGCGCGGGCAGTATCGCGCCCGATCCGGGCCCGCCCGGCCTGCCTGTGGTCTCCCCCGGCGCTGGAGCGCCTTCCCCTCTGGCCACGCCTCCCGCCGGCTTTTTCGCGCCAGGCATGGCGCCCAGCGCGCTCGCCACCATTCCGCCCGCGCCGAAGGAGGGGGATGCCCGCAACGCGCTCGACTGGGACATCTTCCGCAAGACCCGCGCGCTCGAAGGCTCCGACCGCTGGGTGCTTGCGCAGTCGGACGACAGCTACAAGCCCGCCGACCTGCTCAAGGATTTCTCCTGCTCGGTCGGCGTGACGCTGACGCCGGACAACTCGCCGACGCTGGCGTCCATCCTGAGTCGCGCCACGATCGACGCCGGCCTCGCCGCCGAAGGCGCCAAGCAGGTCTATCGCCGCACGCGTCCCTTCCTGCACAATCCGGGCAACATCTGCATCGCGCGCACGGAGGGGCTTGAGAAAAGCTTCGACTATCCGTCGGGTCATGCCTCGCTCGGCTGGATGGCGGGGCTGGTGATCGCGCAACTCGCGCCCGACCGCGCCAGCCAGGTTCTTGCGCGGGGCCGCGCCTATGGCGAAAGCCGCGTCGTCTGCGGCCTGCACAACATGAGCGCCGTGGAGGCCGGCCGGACCAACGCCGCCGGCGTGTTCGCCGCCCTGCAGGGCCGGAGTCCCGCGCCGCCACGGACCCGGCGCCGGCGGGGATCGCCGCCGCCCGCGTCGGCAGCCCTGCGCCCGACCCCGCCGCCTGCGCGAAGGAAGCCGAGCTTGTCAAGCCGCTGGCGATTGACTGACCGCCTGTTGCGGCGACCCGGGCTGTCGGCCAAGGCCGCGGCCGTTGCAGGATCGTTTGGACGTCTCCGGCCAGCTGGCCTCAGAACAGGTCGCCCTGGCCGGCGTCGGTCTTGCGCCGCCGGATGCGGGGACGCTGGGGGTC
>CAZTMG010000274.1:0-2175 GCA_964614815.1 uncultured Rhizobium sp.
CAGCGCGCCGCCGGCCAGCAGGGCGAGCGCGGCGAGCGCCGCCAGCATTTCCACGAGCGTGAAACCGCCATCCCTCATCGCGCTGTCCGGAAGCTGGAGAATTCCACGAGCGTCTGCGCGCCGCCGGCCTCGCGCACGGACACGTCGATGCGAAGGATGCGGGGGTCGGGCGAGGGCGCGACGCGCATCTCCCACGCCCAGTCGCGGCCCATGGCCTGCTCGACGCCGCTTGTCGTTCCCGTGGCGGGCGGGCGGCTCATGGCCATCGCCTCCGCGAGGCGGTTCTCCGCAACGATGCCGGCGATCGCGCGGGCTTCGTCAGCGCTGGCGCTGCGCCCGGCCTGACCAAGGACATTCATGGTCGCAAGCGCGGCGAGGCTGAACACGGCAATGGCCACGACAACCTCGAGCAGGGAGAAGCCGGCGTCATTCCGGGCGGTCATCGGCCAGCCTCCCGATGCGACCGGAGCCGTCGATCACCACGCCATCCTTGCGGTTCTTGCGGAAGAGCGTGATCGTGGCGGGCTCTGTGAGTCCCACGGAATCGAACAGGATGGCGGCGGGCAGGCGGCCATCGCCCATCGCGACCGAGGTTTCGGGCCGCCAGCTGACCTGCGCGCGTGTTTCGGGCGACCCGAGGCGACGGACAATGCGGGTCTCATAGCCGGTCTCGCCTATCTCGACCATCACCATGCGGTTCTCGACAAGCGCAAGATCGCGCGCGGCGACAAGGTTGCGGATCAAGTCGTCCGTCTCGTCGGCCAGGCGGCCGGACGGGTTCGGGATCGACATCGCCACGAGGCCGGCCGCGAGCGCCATGATGGCGAGGGCCGCCAGCATCTCGATCAGCGAAAAGCCGGCGTCGCGGCGCATGGGAATTCCTCGCTAGTCCCAGTTGCCGATATCTGCGTCGAGACCCTCGCCGCCGGGCGCGTTGTCGGCGCCGAGGGAATAGATGTCGAAGGCGCGGGCGCGGCCGGGATAGGCGTACTGGTACGGATTGCCCCACGGATCGTCCGGCAGGCGGCGGATGTAGCCGCCTTCGCGATAGCGGTCCGCCTGCGCGCTGGCCGGGGCGGAAACGAGGGCGGCAAGTCCTTCCTCGGTGCGTGGATAGGCGAAGTTGTCCATCCTGTAGGACTCCAAAGCGAGCTCGAGCGCGGCGATGTCCGCCCTGGCCTTGTCGACCATCGCCTTGTCGCGGCTCGGCAGCACGTTGAGCAGAACCAGCGTGGAAAGCAGGCCGATGATGACCATCGTCACCATCACCTCGATGAGGCTGAAGCCGGCGTCGTTTGGCGCAGGCGTCAGACGGCCAGCGTGTTGATCTGCAGGATCGGCAGCAGGATGGACAGGATCACAAGGCATACGATGCCTCCCATGACAACGATGATGGCGGGTTCGAGCAGGTTGAGCGCGATGGAGGTCGCGGTGCGAACGTCGCGCTCGAGATAATCGGCGGCGCGTTCGAGCATCGGTTCGAGCCGGCCGGAGCTTTCGCCGCTGGCGGACAGGTGGACGAGCAGCGGCGGAAAGACCCTGGCGCGACGCAGGGCGGAGGACAGTCCCATACCCTCGCGAACCTGTGCGGCCATGTCCTGCGCAGCGGTGCGGATGACAGCGTTCCCGGCGGCGCGTGCGGCGAGTTGAAGCGCTTCCAGAACGGGCAATCCGCTGCCGATCATGGTGGCGAGCGAACGGGCCAGGCTGGCCGCCTCCATCTTGCGGACGACGCGGCCGATGACCGGAAGGCCGAGAATCATGCGATCGAAGGCGAGGCGCGGGCCGGGGCGGGAAAGCAGGACCGCAAGAGCCGCAAGAGCGGCGGCGAACCCGGACGCAATGAGCCAGCCCCAGTGCAGCATCAGGTTCGAGGCCGCGATCATCGCGCTGGTGAGGGCGGGGAGGTGCTGGCCGGAGACATCGAACTGTTCGACGACGCGAGGCACAACGAAGGTCATCAACGCGATAATGACGGCCACGGCCACGAGGGCGAGCACGACGGGGTAGACGAGCGCGGAGGTGATCTTCGCCTGGATGTCCTGCTTCTTCTCCAGCAGGTCGGCCAGACGTTCGAGAGTCTGCGCGAGCGAGCCGGAGGACTCGCCGGCGGCGACCATGGCGCGATAGGTCGGGGGGAAGGCGGGCCCGAGCCGGGCCATGGCCTCGGAGAGG
>CAZTMG010000274.1:2185-2451 GCA_964614815.1 uncultured Rhizobium sp.
CTCGACCACGCCGGCATGGACGCGGGAGAAGATTTCGCGCTGTTTCCGGCTTTCGGCCTGCCCGGCCAGCGTGCGCAGGGCTTCCTCAACCGGCGTGACGACGACAAGCGTGGCGACCTGACGGGTGAGCAGGGCAAGCTGGCCGGCGCCGATGCGGATGGGGCGCGGGGCCATGCGCGTGGAAGCGCCGGCGGACACATGCGTCGGCACGAGGCCGCGGCGTTCGAGCAGGGCGCGGACGGCCTCGGGGCTGGCGCCGGACAGGG
>CAZTMG010000275.1:0-2422 GCA_964614815.1 uncultured Rhizobium sp.
CGGTCAATGCGCACCACGTCGGCGCCGAGGTCCGACAGCAGCATCCCGCAGAATGGCCCCGGACCAATCCCTGCGAATTCCACAATCCTGACGCCCGAAAGCGGTCCCTGGCTCATTTTAGCCTCCCTTGTTCGCACTGTTATTGGCTGAGTTAGCCGAACTTTAAGTGTCAGGGCTGCAAAAGGAAGGGGTGCCGCCGCGTCCGCTGGCTGCCCCCTGCATCCTGGCGCGTACCCGCATGTCCGACCTGTCCTTCTTCGATCCGCCCATTGAAGTTGCAGCCGGCAGCCCGCGCCTCGAGATGATCCTCTCGCGCCTCCGCGCCAGCGGCATGCGTCCCTATCCCGCTAGCCATCCCATCGACTTCAGCGCGCCCGATCCGCTGCTGATCGACATCCCCACCGCCACCCGCGACGTGCTCGACGCCCTCTCCCGCGCCGCCATGGTCCAGGTCCACCGCCAGATCGTCCTCGTCGACACGTCCAGCGCCCAGCTGCCCTCCGGCGGCGAAACCGTCCTGCTGCGCCGCGACCACGACCTCGGCGCCCTGAAGAGCCGCCTTACCGCCCTCGCCCGCCGCGCCGTCCGCCTGCGCGAAGCCGAGATTCGCCGCGACACCGCCAGCGCCCTCGGCATCCGCATTCCCCCCGCCGATCTCTCGGCCGTCCCCTCGCTCCTCTACATCGGCGAAGGCTCGCCCCTGTTCCTTTCGCTGCAAGGCCCGCTGCGGCAGCGAGAGATCGACGTCACCGCCGCCATCAGCCGCGACACCGCCCGCCAGTACATGACCGAGCGCCGCTTCGCCGCCGCCCTCGTCGACCTCGACTCCTTCCGTGGCGATGCCAGCGCCACCGCCCGCTGGATCGCGGAGGAAAACGGCCTCGGCGCCTTGCCGATCATTGCCCTCTCGCATCCCGACCTCACCCTCAACGACACGCAGAACACGGTCATCGCCCTCGCGACAGAAGTCATCGATGCCACCGGCCGCATGGCGCACATCGTCTCGCTGATCGAAACCGTCTGCCGCCGCCTTGTCGCCTTCACGCCGGTGATGCCGCATCCCGCGCAGGCCTCGATCCTCGCAGACTACACCACCGGCCTGTTCAGCCGCCGCTTCATGGAACTGCACATCGCCCGCCAGATGGAAGTCTCCACCCAGCGCGCCGATCCCCTCTGTGTACTGACCTTCCGTCTGGACCCGGCCCTCGCCTTCTCGCGGCCCGCCCAGCTCGCCTTTGCCGACATCATCCGCCGCCAGATTCGCGATGCCGATTGCCCGGCCCTGATGCAGCCCGGCGTCTTCGCCATCTCGCTGCCCGCAACGCCGTATCGCGGCGGCATGCGTCTCGCCGAACGCATTTCAGACGCCGCCGCCCGCCATCCGGGCTTCAGCGGACAGGACTTCGCCTACCGCGTCATCGAAAAGCGCGCCTACCACTCCGCCGATACGCTGCTCAGCGCCGGCCTCAACGGCCCGATGCTGCGTCCGCGCCTCGCGGCCTGATCTATTCTTCCGTCAGGAAGCCGGTCCCGAGTTTCTTCTTCCACTTGTCTTCCGGCTCGGCGGGCTTGCGGGCCGCCATCTTGGCCACCGCGTCGGCCGCTTCGGCCGAGGCCAGCCCGCAGGCTGCTTCCAGCTCCCTGAGGAACGCTTTCACCAGCGGAATGCGCCGGTCCGGCGCGCCGCCGAGTCCCGAATGCACGAGCTTGGAATCCGGGCGCAGCTTGAGCTGGTTCGGCCGTGAGCGGACGATCTCCATCAACCGCTGCGGGTCCATGATCGTATCCGGACGGAAGGACAGCACAGCCCCCTTCTCCCCGCAATCCAGCTTCGCAATGCCCAGCGTGCGGCACTGTACCTTGATCGCCATCACATCCAGCAGCTGGCGCGTCTCGTCCGGGAGCGGACCAAACCGGTCGATCAGCTCCGCTGCAAAGCTTTCGCGGTCCTGCGCTGTCGTGATGTCCGACAGGCGCCGGTAAAGCGACAGGCGAACGTTGAGGTCTTCGACATATGCGTCCGGAATCAGCACGGCGACACCAAGGTTGATCTGCGGCGACCAGTCGTCGGCCACGTCTTCCTCGTCCTTCGCGCCGGCTTTCAGCGCCTTCACGGCATCCTCAAGCATCGACTGGTAAAGCTCGACACCCACTTCTTTCACCTGGCCCGACTGCTGGTCGCCCAGCAGGTTGCCTGCGCCGCGCATGTCGAGGTCGTGGCTCGCCAGCTGGAAGCCCGCGCCCAGCGAGTCGAGCGACTGCAAAACCTTGAGGCGCTTCTCTGCCGTCTCGGTGATCACCTTGTCGCGCGGCGTCGTGAAATAGGCATAGGCGCGTAGCTTCGAACGGCCGACCCGTCCACGCAGCTGGTAAAGCTGCGCAAGGCCGAACATGTCGGCGCGGTGGATGATCAGCGTGTTCG
>CAZTMG010000276.1:0-2290 GCA_964614815.1 uncultured Rhizobium sp.
AAGGAGACGTCGCATGGGCGTTATGCAGAAGATCCTTCGCGCCGTCGCGGCCCCCGTGCTGGCGTTCGCCCTGCCGCTGACGGCGTCGGCGCAGGGGCTGATCCGCGACGTGGAGATCGAGCAGGTCCTGCGCGAGTACTCGGACCCGTTGTTCGAGGCGGCGGGACTGAAGGCCTCCGACGTCAACATCTACATCGTGCAGAGCGACGAGCTTCAGGCCTCCGTGATGGGCGGCCAGAACATGTTCGTCTACACAGGCCTCATCATGCAGTCGCGGACGCCGGAGGAGCTGAAAGGCGTCATCGCGCACGAGACGGGACACATCGCGCTCGGCCACAACGTCACCCGGCAGGCGGCCTACGGCGCCGCCGGCAATGTTTCGCTGGTGACCATGGGCCTCGGCGTGATCGCCCTGTTCGCCGGCGCGCCGGATGCGGCGCTCGCCCTGTTCGGCTCGGCGCCGCAGTTCGGCCTGATGTCGTTCTTCAAGTTCACGCGCGCAGAGGAAAGCGCTGCGGACCTGTTCGCATTGTCCCTCATGGAAAAGACTGGCCAGTCCGCGGATGGGTTCGCCAGCTTCATGGAGAATTTCCGCTACCAGGAACTCATGACGGAATCGCGCCGGGACCCCTATTTCCGGTCGCACCCGATCTGGAGCGACCGCATCGGCGCCGTCACCCGGAAAGCGCGCGAAGTGTCGGCGAAGGCCCGGCCGCAGTCGGCGAAGGAACTCGCGCAGCTCGAAATGATGAAGGCAAAACTTGTCGGCTTCATCGGCCCGCCGAACCGCGTGCTGTCGCGCTATCCGTCCACGGACCAGACGCTGCCGGCCCGCTATGCCCGCGCCATCGCCGCCTATCGGGCCGTCGACATCAAGTCGGCCCTGACCCAGACAGACGCGCTGATCGACGAGCAGCCGGACAACCCCTATTTCCACGAGCTGAAGGGCCAGATCCTGTTCGAGAGCGGCCGGGCGGCGGAATCGGTCGGGCCGCACCGCAGGTCGGTGGAGCTGGCGCCCAACCATGCGCTGCTGAAGATCAACCTGGCGCGGTCCCTCGCGGCGACCAAGGAAGACGCCGCCGTCAAGGAGGCCGAGGGCCTCCTGATCGACGCCATCGCCCTCGAACAGGACAATCCGTTCGCCTGGACATTCCTGGCCGACGTCTATGCCCGGCAGGGACGGATCGGGGATGCAGACCTCGCGACGGCGGAAGCGGCCTACCATGTCGGCGACATGGCGCGCGCCTTCACCTTCGCCCGCCGGGCCCGCGAGAAGCTAGACATGGCCTCGCCCAACGGCCAGCGCGCCGACGACATCATGGCGCTGTCCGATCCGCGCAACAATCCGCGCGCCATGCGCCGGAGCTTCTCGGGACTGGCGCTGCACACCGAACAGTGATGAGGCAATCCAGGCGTCTGCGCCCATTTTCCCCTTGAGACCCGCCGGGCGTTCCCGGCCGCAAGGAAACGTTGAATGCATATCAAGACAACCTTCGCCGTGCTTCTGGGCCTTGCTGCAACCGCCTGTTCGGGCGGACAGACGAAGGCGCCGGATTCGATCGACCGCATGTCGAAGGCCGAGGTCGAAGCCATCGTGAAGGAATATCTCCTGCGCGAACCCGAACTGCTGATCGAGGTGCAGATCGCGCTCGAGCGCAACCGCATGGCGTCGCAGACCCTGACCGCCGAGGGCGCGTGGGACCGTCTCTACGCCTCCGCGAAAGACGATCCCTATATCGGGCCGAAGGACGCGCCCATCACCGTGATCGAGTTCACCGACTATGATTGCGGCTTCTGCAAGCGGGCCCTGCCCGAGATCGTGGAGATCGCCGACGACCGCCGCGGCGACACGCGCGTGGTGTTCAAGGAGCTTCACTGGCAGGGCAGCGGCGACGGCGCGCCTTCCCGCGCCGCCCTCGCCGCCCAGCGCCAGGGCAAGTATCGCGACATGCACATCGCCCTGATGAAGGCGCCCGCCAATGCGCGGACGCCGGACTACATGGAATCCGTCGCCCGGTCGATCGGGCTGGATATCGCGCGCTGGAAGAAGGACATGGCGAGCGACGCGGTGAAGCAGCAGGCCGCACGCTATGAGGCCGAAGCCCGCGCCGCGGGCATCAATGGCACGCCGGCCTTCCTGGTCAACGGAACCTTCATCAACGGCGCCGACATGGACGGCCTGCGGTCGCTGATCGAGGCGAAGCGGCAGGAACTGGCGGCGAAGCGGTAGTCTCCTTCCGACGTGCAGGCATGCGCGTGCGTTGCCGCAGGCGGCTGCGGGGTTCGG
>CAZTMG010000277.1:0-2209 GCA_964614815.1 uncultured Rhizobium sp.
GATGTGATGTTCGTGATCCAGCGCATCCTGGAGGCTTCGGGACAGCTCACGCTGCTGGACCAGAATCGCGTGATGAAGCCGCATCCCTGGTTCCGCCTGTTCGCGACGACGAACACGGTGGGCCTCGGCGACACGACCGGCCTCTATCACGGCACGCAGCAGCTCAACCAGGGCCAGCTGGACCGCTGGAGCATCGTGACCACGCTCAACTACCTGGAGCACGACGCGGAAGTCGAGATCGTCGCCGCCAAGGTTCCCGATCTCGACCGGGCGACCATTTCCAGGATGGTCCGCGTCGCGGACATGACGCGCAACGCCTTCATCGCCGGCGACATCTCCACCGTGATGAGCCCGCGGACCGTGATCACCTGGGGCGAGAATGCGTTGATATTCGGCGATATCGGCGTCGCCTTCCGCATGACCTTCGTGAACAAGTGCGACGAACTGGAGCGCCCGGCGATCGCCGAGTTCTACCAGCGCGCCTTCGCGAAGGAGCTGCCGGAGAGCGCAGCCATGGTGAAGGTGGCGTGAGCGAGTTCGCGATCACCCGCGCCACAGAGGCGGATGCAGCCGATCTCGGTGTGATCGGGCCGGCGGCCTATGCGGCGGCCTATCACGACGACTGGGACGATGCGGTGGGCTTCTTCCACCAGCTCAAGACGTTTGGCGAGGACGCCATGCTGGCCACGCTGGCGCGGCCGGAGGCGCGCGTCTGGATCGCGCGGCAGGATGGCGTCGGCGTCGGCTTCCTCACCATGATCGCCGGATCGCTGGAGCCGATCGGCGGGCGCGAGGGCGGGGCGGAGATCCCGCGCATCTACCTGCTGCCGGGCGCGCGGCGCGGCGGCATCGGCAAGAAGCTGCTTGAAGCCGCCGAGACGCAAGCGAAGGCCGAGGGGCTGAGCTATCTCTGGCTCGACGTGATGGAGCATGCCGAATGGGCCCGCGCGGCCTATGAGCGCTGGGGCTTCACCGACATTGGCGGGAAGACCTTCTCCGGCGGCCTGCGGCCCGGGCGCAGCCGCGCCATGCGCGTGATGGTCAAGGAGCTGAAATAGCGCGCGGAGATCTGTCCGGGGGAGGGACGCGATGGACTGGAAGTTGCTTCTGATCGGGCTCGTCATGCTGGCCGCGGGCGGTTTTCTGGCCTGGCGCTTCCGGAAGTCGAAATTCGGGTCGGAGCCCGGACCGGGCTGCGCCATGGCCTTCGCCCTCATCCTGCTGATGACGGGCCTCCTGACGCTGATCGTCGGGCTGGTCTTCCGGGCGGGCGCCTAGGGGCGGCGATTGCCCCGCGCGTTTTCGCGCCTATGCTCAGCCATGGGATGACAGGCCGGAGGACGCAATGACGGGCAGCATGATCCGCGTGACCAGCCGCGATGGATTCATCTTCGACGCCTGGCATGCGCCCGCCGCCGGCCCTCGCAAGGGCGGGGTGATCGTGATCCAGGAAATCTTCGGGCTCTCGGATCACATCAAGGACATGGCCGAGCGTTTCGGCGCCGCCGGCTACGAGGCCGTTGCTCCCTCCATGTACGACCGCGCCGCGCCCGGTTTCATCGTCCAGCCGGAGGATGTGGCGCAAGGCATGGCCCGTGGACGGGAGCTGGCCATGGGCAATGGGCCGGACAATGCGATGAATGATGTTGGCGGCGTGTTCGATCTGCTGGCCCCGGCGGGCAAGGTCTGCGTGACGGGTTATTGCTATGGCGGCTCGATGAGCTGGCTGGCGGCGGCGCGCATCGACGGGCTCGCGGCGGCCTCGTGCTACTATGGCGGCGCGATCCCGCAGATGGCGGATCTAAAGCCGAAATGCCCGACGATCTGCCATTTCGGCGCGAGGGACGCCCACATCCCGCTGGTCGGCGCCGTCGACAAGATCCAGCAGGCCCATCCCGACATTCCGGTCTACATCTACGATGCAGGGCACGGGTTTTCACGCAAGAGGTCGGCGGACTATGACGCGGCGGCGGATGCGCTGGCGTTCGAGCGGACGCTGGAGCTGTTTGGCCGGGCATGAAACTGATCTTCGTTTCTTCATTTGGGGCGGGCCCGCGTCAGGCAAGCTGACGGCGGCGCGCAAGCTGGCGATCCCGGCGGCCAGATCGTTGTTCGATGAGCCCAAACGGCAACGCGGCGGATAGCGTCGGCGATCGGAGCGCCAACCCTACCCGCCGCGAACCAGACGTTTGCCAGGCCTTGGCCATGG
>CAZTMG010000278.1:0-2187 GCA_964614815.1 uncultured Rhizobium sp.
TACACTCTTTCCCTACACGACGCCTCGCCCAGCCCTTCCGGATGCTGGCGCACAATGGCGAGATCAACACCATCTCGGGGAACATCAACTGGATGAAGAGTCACGAGATCAAGATGGTCTCGGAAGTCTTCGGCGAGTACGGCGACGACGTCAAACCCGTGATCCAGCCCGGCGGGTCCGACTCGGCCGCGCTCGACAATGCGTTCGAGCTGCTGGTGCGCGCCGGCCGCTCCGGCCCCATGGCGAAGGTGCTGCTGGCGCCCGAACCGATCTCGCGGGATGAATCAATCATGCCGAAACGGCATCAGGCGCTCTATGCCTACGCCAACTCCGTCATGGAGCCGTGGGACGGCCCCGCCGCGCTCGCCATGCTCGACGGTCGATGGGCGATTGCCGGCATGGACCGCAACGGCCTGCGCCCCATGCGCTATGCGACGACGGAAGACGGCGTTCTGGTCGTGGGCTCCGAGGCCGGCATGTGCGCCCTCAACGACGAGACGATCATCCGCAAGGGCCGCGTGCCGCCTGGCGGCATGATCGCCGTCGATATCCGCGAAGGCCGGTTCTACGAACACAAGGCCCTGATCGACATGCTCGCGGACAAGCACCCGTATGAGCAGTGGCTTTCAAATGTCGTCGAACTGGAGCCGGTCATTGGTCCAGGCCCGGAGCCGCGCCTGTACAATGATCGCCAGGAATTTCTCCGACGCCAGCATGCCGCCGGTTTCACCATGGAGGATATCGAGCTGATCCTCTCCCCCATGGCGGAAGACGGCAAGGAGGCCGTTGGCTCCATGGGCGACGACTCGCCTCTCGCTGTCCTGTCGGATCACTATCGCCCGCTCTCGCATTACTTCCGGCAGAACTTCGCCCAGGTCACAAACCCGCCCATCGATCCGCTCCGCGAGGAGCGCGTCATGTCCCTGCGCACGCGCTTCAAGAACCTTGGCAACATCCTCGCCGAGGATGAAACCCAGACGAATGTGTTCGTCCTGGAAAGCCCCGTCCTCACCAACGGCATGTACACGCGCATGCTGGAGACGATCGGCGAGGAGGTCGCCCTCATCGACTGCACCTTCCCCGCCACTGCAGGCGGCTCGCCCGGCATCGCCCTGCGCGACGCCATCGCGCGCATTCGCGAAGAGGCGCGCGTCGCCGTCTCCTCCGGCCGCGGCCACATCGTCCTGACCGACGAAAACCAGAGTCCGGACCGCGCTGGGGTTCCGATGATCCTGGCTGCGGGCGCCGTGCACTCCTGGCTCGTGAGCCACGGCTTGCGCACCTTCTGCTCGATCACCGTTCGCTCGGCCGAATGTCTCGACACGCACTATTTCGCTGTTCTCGTCGGCGTGGGGGCCACGTGCGTCAACGCCTACATGGCGCAGGAAACGCTGGCGGACCGCCACGCCAGGGGATTGTTCGGCGACAAGCCGCTCGGCGCAGTCGTGCTGAACTACAAGAAGGCGATCGAGGCGGGCCTGCTCAAGATCCTGTCGAAGATGGGCATCAGCGTCATCTCGTCCTATCGCGGCGGCTACAATTTCGAGGCCCTCGGCCTGTCGCGCGCCCTTGTGGCCGACTACTTCCCCGGCATGCCTAGCCGCATCTCCGGCATCGGCCTTGCCGGCTTGCAGCGAAAGACACTCGATCTTCATGCGAAGGCGTGGAGCGCCTCCCCCGCTGTCCTGCCCATCGGCGGCTTCTATCGTCTCCGCGCCAGCGGCGACACGCACGCTCTCTCGGGCGAGTTGATCCACGCCCTGCAACGGGCCTGCGACACAAACTCCTATGCAGCCTTCCGCAAGTATTCGAAGCTCGCCAACGCGCGGAAGAAAATGGTCCAGCTGCGCGACCTGCTCGACTTCAAGCCTCAGCCAAGGACCGTTCCGTTGCATGACGTCCAGTCGGTCAATGAAATCCGCAAGCGCTTCGTCACCCCCGGCATGTCCCTGGGCGCCCTCAGCCCCGAGGCGCACGGAACGCTGAACATTGCGATGAACCGCATCGGCGCCAAGTCCGTTTCCGGCGAAGGCGGAGAAGTGCGCGAGCGTTACAAGCCCATGCCCAATGGCGACAACGCCAACTCGATGATAAAGCAGGTCGCCTCGGGCCGCTTCGGCGTGACCGCCGAGTATCTGAACAACTGCCGGGAAATCGAGATCAAGATCGCGCAGGGCGCCAAACCGG
>CAZTMG010000279.1:0-2132 GCA_964614815.1 uncultured Rhizobium sp.
TACCAGTGGTCGCGGCCGGCGGTCATGGAGACGGGGGCGCCCGTGCGCCTGATGACGATGACGGACCTGACGGCGGACCTGTCGCCGAGGCGCACGATGGCTTCATCGACATTGGCTTTCAGCGGGATGGCCTTGCCGCCGCGCACGCCTTCGTCCGCGGTGACGATGCAGGCGGAGCCGCAATCCTCGATACGGCCAGCGAGGCTGTCGGGCGAGAAGCCGCCGAACACCACCGAATGGATGGCGCCGATACGCGCGCAGGCGAGCATGGCATAGGCCGCCTCCGGGATCATCGGCATGTAGATGGTGACGCGGTCGCCCTTCCCGACGCCCTGTTGCTTCAGCACGCTGGCGAAGCGGCAGACCTCGGCGTGCAGCTCGGCATAGGTGATGTGGCGCGAGACGGAGGGATCGTCGCCCTCGAAGATGATGGCGGGGTCGTTGGCCCTGTGGGGCAGGTGGCGGTCGATGCAGTTGGCCGAGACGTTCAACGTTCCGTCCTCGAACCATCTCACATGGAGGTCGGCGGGGTCGTTGGTCTTCGATATGTCCCAGTTGACGTCCTTCACCTTCGTGTAGGGCCTGATCCACTGCAGGCGCCTGCCGTGCTCGCGCCAGAAGGAGTCGGGATCGTTCACGGAGGCGGCGTACATCGCCTCGTAGGTTGCGGCGTCCACATGGGCCTTGGCCGCGAATTCCGGCGGCACGGGATACACATGGGCTTCCGACATCGTGCTTCCTCCGCAGGGCGTCCGCCGCGTCTTGTCCGGCAGATCGCGCACTTCCGGCTGTAGATGAAGCTCGCGCCGGCTCAAAGACACAAGATGGCACCGGACGCGTCCCATGTTCGCGGCAGATTGCAGGAAGGACGATGCCGCAAAGCGGCAAACGCGATCGAGGCGCGGGGCTTCAGTTTCCGGAGGCCGAGGGCAGTTTCAGCATCTGCGAGGCGATCTCGCCCTCCTGGCCGCCGCGACGGATGGAATCGCCGCGCGCGGCGTAAAGGGCGACAAGATAGTCGAGATCCCATTGCGTCATGCGGGCGGTGCGGTCGCCCGACGGGTCGGCGAACAGGTTCAGGATGCTTCCGTAGCCGCGCGTGTCGGCGCCGGCGTCGATCTGCGCCAGCGCCACCATCGCCACATAGTCGGCCAGCGAGGCGATGGAGACGGTTCCGATCCGGCGTGTATCCAGCACGATGACGACATGGGACATGTCCTCGCGGATGTTTCCGCGCAGGCGGCCGGAGCCGCGGACCGTGATCGTCCGCCCCCGCACGACCGCCTCGCCCGTATCCGCATGGGTGGTCTGGGTCACATGCCACCAGCGCACGGGCGCGCCGGATGTTTCGAATGCGTGCAGCGCCTTGCGGCCCGGATCGTTGCCGTCCGCGTCGGGCGGCTGGAACGCCTGGAAGTGATCCCGGACGAGCTGCCTGGCCAGCGCATCGCCGTCCTGGCTTGCAAGGATGAGGACGTTGGGCTTGCAGCCCGGTTCGCCGATCTCCAGCCCGATGGCGAGGGCGACGGCGGAGACCTGGTCGATCAGGCGCTGGGCGTAGTGCGGGGCGATGTTGACGGCGCCCGCGCAGACCACCCCGTTCCAGCGCGCGAGGTTCTTGCCCGTGGGCGCGCCGCCGACCTCCGCCACGAAGTCGCGCACGGCGTCCTCGATCCGCTTGCCCTCGATCACCACCCGGCCGGCGGAATCGGCCGGCTGTGCGGCGGCGGGAAACGCCGCGGCGGCGGCAAGAAGCAGGGCGAGGGCAGGCCTGCGGATCATCGCGCCGGACTCCGAAGCCCCGACCGGGCTTGATCAGGAGCAGAGACCTGCTTCTCCCGGGGCCGATTATGCTGTCAAGTAAGGCGGCAACCAGGACGGGAAAAGGTGCAGATGGGCGCTATAGCGGAGCAGGCGGCCGGCGCCGTCGAACATGTCGATGTGCTCATCGTCGGCGCAGGCATATCGGGGATAGGCGCGGCCTATCACCTGAAGCGCCAGGCGCCGGGAGTCAGCTTCGTGGTGCTGGAGGCGAAGGACAGTTTCGGCGGCACGTGGATCACGCACAAATATCCGGGCATTCGCTCGGACAGCGACCTTCACACGTTCGGCTATCGCTTCAAGCCATGGGT
>CAZTMG010000280.1:0-934 GCA_964614815.1 uncultured Rhizobium sp.
CGTCGGGCATGGCTGGGGTTGGTTAAGCCTGTCGCGCGCCGTTTCGTCAAGCGAGGCGGCCCGCATCGAGCGCCGACCAGGTTGGCTCTGCATACGGATCGGGTATGCCGAGGCCTGCCAGGATGGCGCGTTCGCGCGCCTCCATCACCTCGGCTTCGTCGTCGGACACGTGGTCGAAGCCAAGCAGGTGCAGGACACCATGAACCACGAGGTGCACAAGATGCCGGTCCGGCGTCTTGTCCTCGGCGAGCGCCTCCGCCATGAGCGTTTCCAGCGCGATGGCGACGTCGCCGAGATGCGGCGCGGCCGTGACCCGCTCGGGCGGCGCGGCCGGAAAGGATAGCACGTTCGTCGCCTTGTCGATCCGGCGCCAGCGCCTGTTCAGATCGCGCAAGGTGGCGTCATCGGCGAGCATCACGCTGATCTCGGCGTCCTCACGCACTGCGACGCCGGAGCCGGCCAGCGCCGCCTCGACGCCCGCCGTCACCAGTGCCTCGAGCCCCTCGATCGCGTTCCAGCCCTCGGCCTCAACGATGATGTCGATCGCTGCCATGCCCGATCACGCCGACGGCGGCATCCGCGCCGCCTCCTCATAGGCCTTGACGATGCGGCGCACCAGATCGTGGCGCACCACATCGCCTTCGCGGAAAGTGACATGTCCGATGCCCTCGACTCCGGACAACAGGCGGACGGCTTCGGACAGGCCCGATTTCTGGGAAGGCGGCAGATCGATCTGGGTCGGATCGCCGGTGATGATCATGCGCGAGCCTTCGCCAAGGCGCGTCAGGAACATCTTCATCTGCATCGAGGTCGCGTTCTGCGCCTCGTCCAGCACGACGAAGGCGCCCGACAGCGTGCGCCCCCGCATGAAGGCCAGGGGCGCGATCTCGATGCGCTTCTCCTCCATCAGTTTCTGCACCTGCTTCTGCGGCAG
>CAZTMG010000280.1:999-2054 GCA_964614815.1 uncultured Rhizobium sp.
GTCGCCGGGCAGGAAACCGATCCGCTCGCCCGCCTCGACTGCCGGCCGCGACAGGATCATGCGTTCGACGACGCCCTGCTCCAGCAGCGACACCGCGTGCCCGACCGCGAGCCAGGTCTTGCCGGTGCCGGCCGGGCCTTCGGCGAAGACGAGTTCGTTGCGCTTCAGAGCGCGAAGATAGGCATCCTGCGCGACATTGCGGGCGCGCACGGGTCCGCGCTTGCGCGTTATCACGGCGTCGAAGGCCAGGCCCGCAGACGAGCCCGCAGGCTGGGGAAACAGCGAACGCTGCTGCGCCGTCTCCTCGATGGCGCCGTCGACATCGCCGGGACCGATCGCCGCGCCCGTGCGGGCGCGTGCATAGAGCAGCTCCAGCACGCGCCTCGCTTGCGCGGTGGTCTCGGCCGGACCCTTGATGACGACATGGTTGCCGTTGGCGTTCGCAAGGACCTGCAGCCGTCGCTCCAGATGGGCAAGGTTCTGGTCATACTGGCCGAAGACCACACCCGCCGTGCGGTTGTCCTCGAAGGTCAGGGAGACATCGGCCGGATCGCCGACGGCGGCGAAGGGACGCGGGGCATTCTGGCGAATCAGGCCCTTGGCGGGCGACAGATCGGGACGTGCCAAGCGGATGTCTCTCCTGAGGGGGCTCAAGCGCCCTTGCAACGAATCAGCGACCACTCATGCGGCAGCTTTCACCGAAACGACGCGGCCGAACAGGCTGTTCGGTCCCTGCCCGACAATGTCCACCGGAACGATGTCACCGATGTGAAGCTCCGAGGCTGCGACATCGGCTGCCTCGATCTGCACGGCCTGCAGATAGGGCGACTTGCCCGCCAGCTGGCCCGGATGGCGGCCCTGACGCTCGATCAGCAGGTCGATCGTGCGGCCGACCGTTCCGGCATTGAAGGCCTGGCGCTGGCGCTCCAGCAGGGCCTGCAGCGCCGCCAGCCGCTCGCTCTTCACGTGCTCCTCGACCTGCTCGGCCGCATCGGCCGCCAGCGTGCCGGGGCGCTTCGAATACTTGAACGAGAACGCGGCGGCGAAGCCGATAT
>CAZTMG010000281.1:0-1926 GCA_964614815.1 uncultured Rhizobium sp.
ATGACGGCGACGTGCAGTCCGACACGGTGGCGCAGGGCTATGGCTCGCTCGGTCTCATGACCTCGGTGCTGATGACGCCGGATGGCAAGACGGTGGAGGCTGAAGCCGCGCACGGCACGGTGACGCGCCACTATCGCGCCTACCAGCAGGGCAAATCGACCTCGACCAACTCGGTCGCCTCGATCTTCGCGTGGACGCGCGGCCTCGCCCACCGCGCCAAGCTGGACAACAACGCCGACCTCGCGAAATTCGCCACGGTTCTGGAGAAGACCGTGATCGACACGGTGGAGGCGGGCTTCATGACGAAGGATCTTTCCCTCCTCATCGGACCGGATCAGCCTTGGCTGACCACGGAAGGCTTCATCGAGAAGATCGCCAACAACTTCCAGGACGCCATGTCCAAGGCCTGATCCGCCAGACACGCTCACGAGCGAGGCCCGCGGGAAACAGGCCCGCGGGCCTTTCGTCTGGCCGTGAACCGTCAGGAGCTGCCGAAGATCACATCCCTGAGCGCCTGCTCCATCTCGCCCTGAAGCGGATCGAGGCCGCGTGCTTCATAGGCGCCGCCTTCGCGACGATGATGCGGGATCGTACGCGAGGTTTGCCCGCTGGCGACATCGACCGCATCGAGCGTGAACTTCACGTCGCTCCATGTGCTCCACAGCGTGGGGAAGGACAGGACGGCGATCGGCCCGAGTTCCTCGATATGGATCAGGATCGCCGTGTCGGCGGCGTCCAGCCTGGCCTGAACGATGCGGGCCTCCGCCTGTGCATCGCGGGCGACAGGCATCACCTTCACGCTCTCCGCGCAGGAAATCGATGGGGCCACTGCCGTGATGGCGCGCATGGCGATGGCCTCGCGGACCTCCGGCTCCTTCTGGTCGGCCCGCCAGCGCGTGAGCGGGACGATGACGACCTTGCCCAGCGCGACGCCGGGTGAACACAAGGCGGCCTGAGCCTGCGGCGCCTCCACCGGCGGCGGCGCAGACGCACAAGACACAGCGGCAAGCGCCGCCGCCAGACAGATGACGCGCATGGTTTCTCCCCACCTTCGCAATCAGCCTCGCGCCATCGCTCTCCCGCGTCAAATCAAGATGTGCGGGTTCCGTAGCGATACAGCCAGAGTTGACGGAAGTTTTCTGACTCTTCAGGTTACGTCCATGGCATCCGGTCTCCGTCAGATCCGGGTGGCGTGCAGGCGTTGCAACCATGATGCAGTCCGTACGCTGAAGGCTGGGGACAAGAGGTCGCTCAAGAAACTTCGCCAGACAGCGAGGTGCGGCAACTGTTACGCCCTAGCGGCAAAGGGCTGGCTCCTTATCCAGAAGATGCCCCGGCGCCGGCCGCCGCAACGCGCTGGCAGGTTCGCCCCGGTCCTCGCGGTTGAACACCCGGCAGGATCGAGCCATGTCGCCGATCGCACGGTCGACTGGACGGAGATGGCTGTAGCCATCTGCCGAGGCGTCGGCTCCGCCCTGGCATGGGGCGTCATATCGGCGGCCGTGCTGTCAATAGCGGCAACCGGCCTCCTGGCAGTCATGCTCGCCGCAAACGTTGTGTCCTGGTTCGCAGGCGCGTTGGTGGACGCCGCCGCCTTCGACCAAAGCCGGGCGCGCGGCGCGGATTACCAGTGCGAGGCCAAGCTTCACTACATGGATGTGAACGGTCCGCAGGACGCCTGGGCCCGCGAACTCGCCTATGACCAGCTTGCAGCCAATTGCGGCAAGATGGGCGGCCGGGTGGCCGAACTGCGATATCGCGACCGTCAGCTAAGCCTGCTGAGTTCATCCCAGCCTGGCGTTCCCGCGATCAGCCCGCCAGCGCAGCCCTGACGGCGGCGATGGCCTCGCTCGCCCTTGAGCCGTCTGGGCCGCCGCCCTGCGCCTGGTCGGGGCGGCCGCCGCCCCTGGCGCCGCCGACCGCCTG
>CAZTMG010000282.1:0-1872 GCA_964614815.1 uncultured Rhizobium sp.
CTGGTCACCCGTCTCCACCTTGCCCAAGCCAAAGCGCACATCGAAGCTCTCACGCAGCGCCGGCACATAGGATGTCCCGCCGGTCAGGAACACGCGGTCGATCTTCGCTTCGTTGAGGTCCGCCTTGCGCAGCGCCTCGCTCACGGTCGCCTGGATCGCGCGCACATCCTCGCCGATCCAGCCATCGAACTCGGCCCGGGTGATCGTCCGGTTCAGCTTCAGGCTGCCCGCCTCGAGAATGAACTGCGCCTCATCCGCGCGCGACAGCTGCGTCTTCGCCTCATGCACGTTGAACGTCTTCTGCGCGTCGGCCTCGGCCATGACGCGCCTCCTGTGGTGGACTAAGTAGCTTAGCTCGCATCCGCATCAAGGAAGGCGAGGAAGGCGTTCAGCAGCTTCGGCTCATCCGCCTGCCGCGCCAGCTTGTAGAGGTCCGCATAATCCTTCGTGTGCCGCATGATCGACAGTTGGTTCCACTGCGCAAACCGGCTGTAGAAGGACAGCGGAATGGGCAGCGTCTTGTCGCCGCTCTTGAACGTGCTGCCCTTGCCGAACAGCGGCGAGACGACGTGATCGATGATCTTTTGGTCAAACGCATCGCCCGCAATCCCGATGCCCGCATGCGACAGCGCCGCCGCGCGCAGCTTGCCGCCGCCCGGATCAAACCGGATGATCGAGAAGTCGCTCGTCCCCCCGCCGAAATCCGCCACGAGGATCGTCGCCGGCTCCCTCAGGCGCTGCGCATAGAAGAACGCCGCCGCCACCGGCTCATACACGTGATAGATGGTCTCGAAGCCGAGCCGCTTCAGCGCAATCTCGTAGCGTTCCTGCGCCAGTTTCTCGTCCGGCTGTGCGCCCGCAAACTGCACCGGGCGCCCCATCACCACCTGCTTCGGCCAGGGCGTGCCCGCGCGCTCCGACAGGCGCCGCAGGTAAGCCGACAGCAGGTCCTCGAACCGCCAAGCCTTGTTCTGGATCGTGGTCGAGATGAACAGCGGGCTCGCCGCAAAGGTCTTGAACGACTGGATGAACCGGCAATCGCCGCCGCGTTCGAGAAACTGGTCGATCGCCCAGGGGCCGATCTCCATCATCGCCCGCGATCCCGGCCCGTCCTCATCCTTCCAGAAGCACAGCACCGAGCGGCAGGCCGCAAAGGTCGCGTCCTCATGGCTGAACGTCATGGCTTCGGCCTGGCCATCAGCGCCTGCTATCGCCGCCACGCTGTTGGTCGTGCCGAAGTCGAGGCCGAGTGTCGGGGCAGCTTTGGACATCGTCGGCTCTTGTGCTGAGGCAAAGGGCAGGCGAACTAGCAGGGGGAGGGCCCTGCGATCAACCCCGCCCGTCCGGAATGACCTGATGAGCCTCGCCCTGCGCCCCCTGACGCCCGCAGATGCCGCCGCTGCCGCTGCGCTGCACGCGCAGGGCTTTGCCGATCCGTGGAGCGCCGCGTCCATTGCAGACCTCATCGCGCAGCCGACTGTCCTTGCCCTCGGCGCAGAAGCCTCCGGCGCGCTGATCGCCTTCATCCTCTTCCAGTCAGCGGCCGGCGACACCGAGCTTCTGACCATCGCCACCGATCCCGCCCGGCGCGGCGGAGGCCATGCCCGCCGCCTCATCGAGGCCGGCTTCACCGCTCTCGCCGAAGCCGGCAACACCCGCATCCTCCTCGACGTCGCCGAAGACAACGCGCCCGCGCTCCACCTCTACACAAGCCTCGGCTTCAAGCTGGATGGCCGCCGCAAGGCCTACTACACCGCCGGCCGCCCCGCCCCGGTCGACGCGCTGCTGATGTCGCTCAGTATTCGTGTCTGAGCCTCTCCCTTCCCCCCTCGCCCCCTTCAGGGGGAGAGGGGCCGGGGGTGAGGGGGCGCC
>CAZTMG010000283.1:0-1535 GCA_964614815.1 uncultured Rhizobium sp.
AGGGGCGGCGGCCGGCGCCGCCGCCATCGGCGCGGCCGCCACGGGCGCAGAGACGGTCACGGCCTGCTTGGCCTTCGCGACCTTGATGCGCGCGCCGCCATGCTCCACCTCGATCTCGCCGAGGTCTGCTTCCCGCAGGATCGCCGCAAGCTCGCGGATCAATCCCGTGTCGAACTTGCCGGTCTTTTCAGACGGCCCAGTCTTGTCGGCCATGATCGTCAAACTTTCTTCTGTTCTGCCAGGGCCACGATGGCGTCTATGGCCAGTCTGTAGCCAAGGGAGCCAAAACCGGCGATCACGCCGGAGGCTGCTGGGGATACCAGGCTCCTGTGCCTGAACTCTTCCCGGATGCCGGGATTGCTGAGATGCACTTCCACGACCGGAATGGTCAGCACCTTGAGCGCGTCGTGGATCGCGACCGAGGTGTGCGTATAGCCGCCCGCGTTTAGGATCAGGCCGTCCGCCTGTCTACGGGCCTCCTGTATCCAGTCCACAAGCTCGCCTTCATGGTTCGATTGCCTGAAAACAAGGCTTGCGCCCACGGAGGCGGCCGCCGCCTGCGACAGTTTTTCCAGGTCGGCAAGCGTCCCCCTGCCATAGATGGCCGGCTCGCGCTCGCCGAGCAGGTTGAGGTTCGGACCGTTCAGGCAGTAGATGGTCAAGCTCATGGACGACCCTTACCCGAAACCCGGCGGCCTCGCGAACCGCTCTCGCGCGGCGGCAGAATGAATAGGCGAATCTCCAGCCGGATCAAATGCCTGAGACGAACTTATGAAGCTTTACCTTAATGGCGAGCCGGTCGAGACGGCGGAGGGCGTCACGCTGGCCGCCTTCCTCGACGGGCTGGGCTATCCCCAGAAGGGTCTCGCCGTCGAGCGCAACCGCGAGATCGTGCCCAAATCCCTGTATGCAACGACCTTCCTGGCTGAGGGCGACAGGCTGGAAATCGTGCAGTTCGTGGGCGGGGGGTGAGGGCGCTGACCCGTCCCGCGCATTGTTGAGTTGCCGATCCCCGCGCCGTAGTAGAGGCGCATGAATGCACCCGATCCCCTCGTCATCGCCGGCAGAACCTATGGCTCGCGGCTCATCGTCGGCACCGGCAAGTACGCCTCCTACGCCCAGAACGCCGCCGCCGCAGAGGCAGCGGGGGCGGAGATCGTCACGGTCGCGCTGCGGCGCGTGAACGTGGCCGACAAGGGGGCGGATCGCCTGATCGACCATCTCGATCCCGCACGCTTCACCTATCTGCCCAACACCGCCGGCTGTTTCACGGGAGAGGACGCCGTGCGCACGCTGCGCCTTGCGCGCGAGGCGGGCGGCTGGCGCCTCGTGAAGCTGGAAGTGCTGTCCGATACGGCGCACCTCTATCCCGACATGATGGAGACTCTGCGGGCCACCGAGATGCTGGTGAAGGACGGCTTCGACGTCATGGTCTACTGCACGGACGATGTCGTCTTCGCGAAGCGCCTGGAGGAGGCCGGCGCCGCCGCGATCATGCCCGCAGCGTCCCCCATCGGCTCCGGTCTCGGAATCCA
>CAZTMG010000283.1:1558-1864 GCA_964614815.1 uncultured Rhizobium sp.
ATATCCGGCTGATCGTCGAACAGGCGAAAGTTCCCGTCCTCGTCGATGCGGGGGTCGGCACGGCTTCGGATGCGGTCATCGCCATGGAGCTCGGCTGCGACGCCGTCATCGTCAACACCGCCATCGCGCAGGCGAAAGACCCGATCCGCATGGCCCGTGCGATGAAGCACGCCGTCATCGCCGGCCGCGAGGCCTACCTGGCCGGACGCATGCCCATGAAGCGCTACGCCGACCCGTCGAGCCCGCTGGGCGGACTGATCTGACCCGGCGCCTCGCCTGCCGGCGTCATGTGCGCGGCGGGCGGAA
>CAZTMG010000284.1:0-231 GCA_964614815.1 uncultured Rhizobium sp.
CGCGCGCCGCCAGCGGGACGCTTGCCTGCTCGCCGCCGCAGTCGGTCTGGCGCAGAAGGGACTGCGCCTCGCGGGCGGCGGCGGCGCGCAGGGCGAACAGCCGGTCCATCACCCGGAGCGCCTTCTGCTTCGCTTCCGCATCGATCCGTTCCAGAAGGCGGCGCATCCGCACGCGTTCGAAACGGGAAAGCTGGTTCGAGGGGTCCTCGACCCACGCGGCGCCGCGACGGC
>CAZTMG010000284.1:283-1843 GCA_964614815.1 uncultured Rhizobium sp.
GGCCGCGCCCTTCCGGCCAGACAGGGGACGCGCTCTCAGGGAGCAGGCCGGACAGGCCGCGCCAGCCGGAGCCCTGGCGCGCGCGCATCAGGAAGGTCTCCAGCCGGTCATCGCGCGTATGGCCCAGCGCCAGCGTGTCGTGTCCGGCGCGCGCCGCCCATCCGGCCAGCAGGACGTGTCGCGCGCGCCGCGCCGCATCCTGGCTGACGGGCCCGTCGCCGGCGTGCGTCCACGTCAAGACGTGATGGGCTATCCCCAGCGCATCGCAGGCGCGGGACACGACCCGAAGCTCGTCCTTCGTTTCCGGGCGCAGGCCGTGATCCACGCTGACGGCGTCGACGCGCGCGCCCGTCAGGTCGCGATAGTCGGCGGCGAGCATCAGCAGCGCCATCGAATCCGATCCGCCCGAGACGGCGACGGCGAAGCCGCCAGAGGCGGGAACGAGGCAGGACAGGGCGGCCATCGCCCGCCCGGCGAGCGGGGAGGGCGCCGAAGTCTTATTTCTTTCCGAGGATCTCACGCTCATAGATGTCGACCAGCTGGCGCCAGATGTCGAGCGTGTCCTCGAGATTGTCCGCGGTCACGCCGGCGTCGAGGTTGACATCCATCAGCAGCCTGACCTGCGCGGCGTCGTAGACGACGCGGGCGTAGCGCCAGCGGGCGTTGAAGGCGTTGGCCGCCTCGGGCGTCAGGGAGGGCGGACGGGCGGTCTGGGTTACGAACTGCACCGAATTGCAGAACTGGCCGCCTTCGCACTCGTAGAACTGGATCGTGTATTCGGAGGTCGAGAAACGTCCCGCGATGACGGGATCGCCCCGTGAATCGGCGCGCAGCTCGACGCGGTAGCCCGTGCGCTCCATGAAGCGTGCGATGCCGGCGGGATCGGAGGCGTCGAACATCCCCCCGCGCACGCGCTCGGCGGAGGGCGGCTGCGCCAGCGCGGATCCCGCCAGGCAGGCCGCTCCGGCGGCAAGGACAAGGAAGGGGCGGCGGATCAGGCGCAACTTCTGTCTTCCCGGTTCAGAATCAGGCGACGACACGGATGGCCAGCCAATACCGCTCCGCGGCGTCTTGTGGAATCGCCGCGATACGGCCGCGCGCGACAAACGCCCCTATGAGCACTTGGCGTTCTGACGCTCCTGCGCCGCCATCTGCTTGGCGACGGCGGACGCCTTCGGGAACTGCTTGCCCATCAGGTCGAGCGTCCGGCATGCGTCGGCCTTCTTGTCCATCAGACGCATGGCGCGCGCGAGCTTGACGAGGCCGGTCGGCGCATTGGGCGAGGAGGGGTGATCCTTGATCAGCTTGCCATAGGCGGCGGCGGCGTCGGGATAGTTGTCCTGGTAGAGCAGCGCCTCGCCGAGATAGTATTGCGCGTCGGCGGCCTTCTTCCCTTTCGGATACTTCGCGAGATAGGCGCCGAACGCCGCCTCGGCGCCGGCGAAATCGCCGCCGATCAGCATCGCATGTGATTCCTGGAACAGGCCTTCCTCGTCCTGCGGCAGCGCGGCCAGTTCGATCGCCGGCGCGGCGGGCGGCGCGGGCGCGGCGGCCTGGGCC
>CAZTMG010000285.1:0-1778 GCA_964614815.1 uncultured Rhizobium sp.
CCGCCTGCAGGACGTCGCCGCCTGACCGGCGGGCTCGGTTCGCGCGGCTTGCTGTGGGCGCCGCTGCTGGCCGAACTGGTTGCTTCGGAGGTCCTCGGAGAACCGTCGCCTGTTGAGGCGCGCGTCGCCGATTGCCTTGACCCCGGGCGATTTGCGGCCCGCGCCCTCAGGCGTGGGGCCTGACCTCCGATCTCGAAAGCCGCTCGATCTCGCCCGCGAGATGGCGATCGCCGTCGACGGCGAGGCTGGCGACCGGGATGGCGATGAAGAAAAGCACCTCGTTGCCGTTCATGGTCTTGCCCCCGTATCCGCGCGCCGCAAGCGTTCGATCTCGTCCGCAAGGCGGCGGTCGTCGTCCGTGACCAGCTTCTCCAGCACGCGCACGCGTTCCTTCAGCTTCGCCACGTCCTGGTGGAGATCGCCGACGACCTCGCGCAGCTGGCTGGCCTCCCCGCCCAGGCCGGCGCGTTTCGACCTTTCCTTTTCACGCTCCAGCTTGATGCTCTGCTGCACGACGCCGGCAATGGAGCCGGCGATGACAGCGCCGAGCGCGAATTCGAAGAAGCCAAGGGCCATGGCCTAGATCCTCTCTTCCGAACGGCGCAGGCGCTCGATCTCGCCTGCAAGCTTCCTGTCGTCATCCGTGGCGATGCGCTCGAGCACGGCGACGCGCTCCTTCAGTTTCTGCAGCTCGCGCATGATCTCGCCTTCCGAGGCCGACGACAGGCCTTGTTCGCGCATCATCTCGAGCTTCATCTTCTGAGCGCGCAGATGGGTGTTGGCGAGAATGGCGACGATCCCGCAGAGGATGCCGAGAATCGGGATCATCACGCCAAGCAGTTGCGGCGTCATGCGCCAGTCCTTTCTTCCGAACGGCGCAGGCGGTCGATTTCGCCGGCGAGCTTGCGATCCTCATCGGTCGCCAGGCGCTCCAGCACCTCGACCCGCGCACGCAGCCGTGCGATCTCGCTGGCATTCTCTGTCATCTCGCGCTTGATCACATCGACGTCGAAGGCGCCAGCCGTCTTGGCGCGCGCCTTCTCGATCTCGGTCCTGTTGATCAGGTGGACCATGAGCAGGAAGGCTCCCATGCCTGCGATGGCGACGAACATCACCTCGACCGTCATGTCAGTCTCCCCGTCCTCGCAGCTTTTCGATCTCGAGCGCGATGCGCGCCTCGTCCTGCACGGCCAGCCGCTCCAGCACGGCGACACGCTCGGCCAATGACTGGGCAAGCCGCGTGGTCTGGTCGAGACGCTCCACGAGCGTGCGCACCACGTCCGTGCGGTCATTGCCTTCCGCATCAAGGAAGACGCCGTCGCTCGTCCCGAACATGACCCCCAGGAACAGACCGGATTTCTCCTTCGCGCCCGGCTCCCCGGCGGCCACGAGGCGCCGCAGCTCCTGCCAGCGTTCGTCACTCTCGGATGCGGGCATCACTCGCCGTCCTTCCTGTCGCGCAGGCGTTCGATCTCGGCGGCGAGACGGGCTTCCCGCGCATCCTTGTCGAGATCGAGCACGATGCGTTCGAGCACCCTGATGCGTTCCTCCATCGCGTCGATGGTTTTCTCCATCCCGGCGACCTGCGCCTTCAACTCCTCGGCCTCATGCTGCGGGCCGGCGGCGTCAGAGCCGCCAAGGCCCCATTGCCTCATGCTGTCGGCGTCGAGGCCCCAGAATTTCGGATCGCCGAAATGACTCCAGTCGCCGCGGCTGGCATGGCGGGCGGCGCGGCGGGCGCGCCAGGCGGCGCGCTTCATTTCGCGCTCGGCGCGCCA
>CAZTMG010000286.1:0-1745 GCA_964614815.1 uncultured Rhizobium sp.
GGAACAGTGACGCATTCGGAGACGCTGCAGGTGACCTATCAGGACCAGACGCGCGAGTCGCTGAAAGCCACCGACACTATGTGGGAAGCACTTGCGCCGATGGGCGGTGACTCGATCAACGTGCAGGGCCATCAGCGTCACGTGGCGGCCTATGCGAAGGACTTCCTCTTCCGCCCCGAACAGCTGCGCCAGCCCGTGGGCGCGCTATCGGGCGGCGAGCGCAACCGCCTCGCCCTCGCCATCGGCCTCGCGCAGACGTCAAACCTGCTGGTGATGGACGAGCCGACCAACGATCTCGACATGCAGACGCTGGACCTCCTGGAAGACATGCTGCTCGCCTATGAAGGCACGCTGCTGTTGGTCAGCCACGACCGCGCCTTCCTCGACTCGACGGTAACAAGCTGCCTGTCACCCATCGGCGGCGGCGAGTGGTTGCAGACCGCCGGCGGATGGAGCGATGCGCAGGCACAGCTGCAAAGCGTGCGCCGCAAGGATGCTCCGAGAGCGGAGAAGCCGAAAGACACAGCCCCTGCCCCCGCCAAGCCGAAACCGGCGGCGAAACTCTCCTTCAAGGACGAGCACCGCCAGAAGGAAATCGACGCGCTGATCCCGAAACTTCAGGCCGAGATTGCGGCGCTGGAGAAGGAACTTGCGGATGGCAGCCTCTACACCCGCGACGCGGCGGCGTTCAACAAGAAGTCCGCCCGCATCGGCGCCGCCCGGGGCGAGCTGGAATCCATCGAGATGGAATGGCTGGAAATCGAGGAAAAACGGGCAAGCCTGACCAGCTGAACAGGGCTTCAAGGCTAACGGCTCGTTAACGCGCCTCGGCTAGGGTCCCGCCTGCTAGATTCCCGCAGGAGTGTCCCATGCGTATCGCCATTCTGCTCGCCGCCGCAGCTTGTCTCGGTTTTTCCGCCAGCGCCGATGGCGTCTCGCGCAAGGCCGTCTCCTCGCCCGAGATCGACCGCCTGACGGCCACCGGAATGTCCGCCACCGGCGCCCCGGCAGTGCCCGGCCATGAAGTCTACTCGTACCGCCACGGCGCAACCTACAAGGTCGATGCCGGCTCCACCGCGCTGGCCTGCGAAGCGGCCTGCGGCGAAGACGGCCTGTGCCAGGCGTGGTCCTTTGTCGAAGCCTATGGCAGCTCGGGCGCACGCTGCGAGCTAAAGCGCGGTTTCGGCAAGCCTGAGGAAAACCTGCTCGCCACTTCCGGTATCTCCCCCCGCGTCGACGCCTCCTACTGGGGCGAAGCGAGCGTCGAACTGCCAGCCGCCGACCTCGCCGGCGAAACCGACGCGACCCCGGACATCAGCGGCAACTAGATCGACCGCTCCTTCGTGGCCGTGAACCGGATCCCCGGATTCTTTTCCTGCGCGTAGCCGACATCCCAGGCGTTCTTCGCCAGGTAGACCGGCGCGCCGTCGAGGTCTGTTCCGGAGGCGGACTTGTTCTTCTCCATGAAGTCCTCGATCTTTTTCGGATCATCCGAGGAAATCCAGCGCGCCACATTGTAAGGCGCGGGCTCGAAGAAGACTTCCAGTGCGTATTCCGCCGTCATCCGCTCGATCATCACTTCGAACTGCAACTGGCCGACCGCGCCGACGATCATGTCCGAGCCGATCTGCGGCGTGAAGAGCTGCGTCACGCCCTCTTCGGCGAGGCTTTCCAGCGCCTTGCGCAGGTGCTTCGCTTTCATTGGGTCCTTCACACGCGCGCGGCGCAGCAGCTCAGGCGCAAAG
>CAZTMG010000287.1:0-1714 GCA_964614815.1 uncultured Rhizobium sp.
CGGACGGCGCGCCGGTCGACGATTCAACGCTCTCGGTCAATGTCGGAAATCCGCTGGAAAAACATCTGCGCGAGGTGATCGCGCATATCGAGGGCGTCTCCCCGGTGGAGCTGATCGCCATCGGCATCGGGCACGACGTCACGCGCTGGTATCGCCGTGCCGTGACCATTGTGGAGGCCGAACAGCTGGGCGGCGTGATGACCGACAAGCTGGCGGAGCTGTTCGGCGAGGAGGAAGGCCGCAGGGCGAAGGAGGCCGCAAGGGCGCAGGAGCCTCGCGAGCGCAGTGTCGGCGGGGTCGCGGCGGCCGCCGGACGCGCCGTGAAGCGCGCGGACCTGTCGGATGTCGCCAGGGGCCGGAGAACGGGTGCGTGAGAACATGGATCGCCGGTCTCGCCCTGATTCTCGTTACGGGTTGCGCCGGCGTCGGCGGGAGCGCGTTCGTGACGCTCGATGATCTTGCCCGCGACTATGTGCGGCTTGTCCTCGAGATCGACGCGCATGAGAGCGGCTATGTGGACGCCTACTATGGCCCCGCAGACTGGCGGGAGCAGGCGCGGCGAAATCCGCGCCAACGGGCGGATCTCAAGGCCGAAGCGGACAGGATAAAGGCGGCGCTGCAGCCGTTCGCCATGGCGGGCGGCATGCAGGGGCGGCGCGCAAGGGCGCTCTCCGCAAACATCGTCTCGGCGCGGTTCCGGCTCGACATGATCGACGGCGTGCGCGCGCCGTTCGCGGATGAGGCGGAAAAGCTCTTCGCGTTGCGGCCGGAGTTGAAGCCGCTGTCGGCGTTCGATGGCGTCCTGGCCACGATAGAGTCGATCGTGCCGGGCGAGGGCGCGCTGTCGGCCCGCGTCGATGCGTTCCGGTCGCGCTATTCGATTCCGGACAACCGCGTGCAGGCGGTGATGGAGGCGGCGGTGGCCGAATGCCGCAGGCGCACGGCGGCGCATATTCCCCTGCCCGAAGGCGAGCATTTCGTCCTGAAGACGGTGAAGGACAAGCCGTGGGGCGCGTACAATTACTATCAGGGCGACAACCAGAGCCTGATCGAGGTGAACACCGACCTGCCGGTTTCGATCGGGAATGCGTTGGTGCTGGGCTGCCACGAAGGCTATCCGGGCCATCACGTGCAGGGGATGTTCAACGAGCGGAACTACCGCGAGCGCGGCTGGACCGAATACGCCGTGATGCCCCTCTATGCTCCAGCGGCGCCGCTGATGGAGGGCGGGGCGGACTTCGGCGTGGATCTGGCCTTCCCGGGGCCGGAGCGGCTGGCGTTCGAGATGGATGTGCTTTATCCGCTGGCCGGACTCGACCCCGCGATGGCGCCGGCCTTCGACCAGCTGCGCGCGGCGACGGCGGAACTCGACGGCGCGCTGCTGAAAATCTCGCAGATGCATCTCGACGGCGAGATCAGCCGGGAGGAGGCGGCCCGCCTCCTCGAAAGATACCGGCTGGCCTCGCGCGATGTGGCGGAGCAGGCGCTGAAGTTCGATGACGCCTACCGGTCCTACGTCATCAACTATTCGGCGGGCGAGGACCTGGTGCGGGGCTTCGTGAACCGGCATGGCGATGATCCGCAGGCGCGATGGGCCGCATATCAGCGCATCATGTCGCAGCCGACCCTGCCGGCGGATCTCCAGGAGTAGACTGCATGCGCGCGATCTTCCTTGCGGGACCTGCGTGCGCGGCGCTGCTGGCGGGCTGCGCAA